>CACZFV010000068.1:0-7512 GCA_902780465.1 uncultured Lachnospiraceae bacterium | reverse complement strand
CTAATTCATCGACCCCGAGTTCCGCCATGAACTCAGGGAAACGGTTGATCTCCTGCAGAACCATCTTCACCACGGTCCAGACCCCGAACAGGATGACTCCGCTTCCTACGACTGTCAGTGTATTTTCATCCCTTCGCAGCCGCATTTTTCCCGCCTGCTGCGCCAGATCAGTTTCGTTGAGTAATGCCATTATTTCTGTCATTCCTGCCCTGCGGCAGGCCTTTCTCTTTTACCCTGTTATTCCAATCCCTATAAAGATAGTTTATCACAAAGCGAAGGACCGGTCTCCGGGAATCTGTCCCGGTACCGGTCCTTCGTTCTGGAATTCACTTCTTTGTGACAGATCTCTCTGCCCCAGAGGGTTTACTGGGTCACACGCTCAGAGGGCTTTCCGTCGGCAGGTGTCAGAGCCGCACCGGGTCCGACCTCGTTGTAGACCGTGGCCGCGGCAGTTTCTGCCTGCTGCAGCGCTGCCTCTGCAGCAGCCTGTGCGGCGGCTGCGTGCTCAAGAGCGATCTGACCCCAGGCGTCGTAATCCACGTTTCCGTCCACGACCTTCAGGTAGTCCTTGGCGCTGGTACTGTCCACGATCTCCACGCCGACGTGGAAATCTTTCAGTCCCATCTTGTTCACAGCGTCCTTATACTGGGCGGAAAGCTGCTGCGCCTTGCTGCTCAGCTCCTTCCAGTCCTCTTCACTTAAGGACCTGATGGTCTCGTCTGTCAGCCCGTCTCTGTGCAGTGTCACAATCATCAGATTCCGCGCCGCATTCACATTCACATCTGCTTTGCCATAAGCGCCCCAGACCTCAGCGGCCTGCTTTTCCAGGGTCGATGCCGCCGATTTGAGCAGAGCGCTCGTTCCGGCCTGTGTTCCCGCGGAAGCGCCGTCTGCTGCGGTCTCTCCTGCAGCTGTTTCTCCTGCAGCGCCGCTTTCATCTGCCGCTTTGCTCTCTTCCGCAGCGGTTCCGTCCTTTGCTTCCGCTGAAGCTTCTTCTTTCTTCTCTGCTCCGGCGTCTTCCTTCTTTTCCGCTCCGGCGTCTTCTTTCTTCTCAGCGGCGCTGTCTTTCTGATCCGCTGCGGCACTTTCCGCCGCCGCGCTCTCCGCTGCAGCTGTTGTGGCTGCATCCGCCGGCGCCGCAGGCGCCTGCTTGCTTCCGAAACACCCGGTCATAAGAACTGCGGTTACCCCGGCTGCCATCATGATCTTCAATGCTGTCTTTTTCATCATATCCTCCCTTTTCTGTTAAAGCGTTTATCTGTTAATGCGTTTATGCAAGATACTTTGCTGTTTATGCTTCGCTGTCCTGTTTTCCGTTCCCGGACTTGCCGCTTTCCGTTTCCTCGGGCTTCCGGCTCTCCGGTTCCGCGGCCCAGGGGGTCTCAGGGGTCTCAGGCTTCTGTTCCGTATCTCCCTCCTCTTTCTTTTCTCCCTCCTGTTCCTCTTTCTCCGCGTCAGAAGCGGTCGCCTTACCTGCGGCGGGCTTGTCAGCCGCTGCCGCTGCAGGCTTTGCTTCCGGTTCAGTCCAGCTGACCTCTTCATCTTCCGCGAGGAGCGGATCGCCGAGGACCAGGTCGTCGTCGCCACCGAAAAGAAGGACCGTCTTATCCAGGGCTTCATTGCCGCTCTGTACCTTGACGCTCTTCCATTCTGTATCTGTTCCCGCGAAGGAGACATAGGCGAGAGTGCAGATGCCGTAGAACGCGTTCTTTCCGATCTGCGTCACGCCTGCATCGATCTTCACTGCACGGACCACGCCGTCCAGCTCCTCGAACCAGGGAGCGGTGCTGTTTCCGCCGTCCAGATCGAAGTTATCCATCGCGCCGCTGCCGGTGATGTGCAGGATGTAGGATACAGAAGCATCATCCTCTGCTCTCTCCGCGTCGGAAGCGCTGGCGGTATGGCCTTCCGTGAAGTGACGGAGCTTCTCCGCCTCTTCTTCCTCCAGTTCCTCGAGGTACCAGAACAGCGTATCGCCGCACTGACCGCCGACTGCTCCCTCCGGAATGCAATCGGAACCGTACCGCACCACCGGGACAGAGTCGTCCGTGAGTTCCGGAGACACTGCGCCCGCCGTCTCTTCGATGATCGAGCCGTAGTTCCGGAAGGTACTGCCTTCATTGTTCACAATGGTGCCGCTGTTCAGGATAACACCGCCATCCGCAAAGTTGTTGAACACGCCGTCATGGCCTGCCCCGTCACCATTTCGGATCACGCCGCCTTTACCAAGGATCACTGTGCCATGGTTGTTGAAAGTGTGTCCGCTGTAGTTGTTGAAGGTGCCGTTGTCGTTAAAGATGCCATTGTTGGTGAATGTTCCCCAGTTATCGATTGTTCCGTTGTTCGTCAGGGTGCCGTCGGAATCAAGATACATTATTGCTCCTTCAGCATTGCTGATCGTTCCGTCATTCTGGAACCCGCCCCCAATGTGCGTCTCTGTACCGTTGTTGGTAAATGTCGCTCCGGAAGCATTTATCACAGTGCTGCTGGGTTCGGAAAGGAATACACCATCCGATTCAATTATGACTTTTCCATTGTTTGTAAAGGAATTGGTCGACTGCAGTCTTCCGTTTGCGGCGACATCTATCGTACCATTATTTATAAGCGAGCAGTTTTCCAAGATCGTTGCTGTCAGTATCATGGTGGCATCTTCGCTGATAATAAACGTTATATCCGTCGCACCATCTCCAAGGTTAGATTCTTCCTGAATCGTGAAGGAATCTGTAGTCACGCCGGGAAGTAAGATCATTGTTCCGGCTGTCCCGGTTCCGGTCCAATCATCTATCGGATATAGAATATCAGTATCTACATTTGTTGCGCCCGTTCCGCTTTCCAGATGAACGATCCTTGTGGCAAAAGCATACTCCTCTCCTGTCACGGTGACCTTGCCCGCCGGCATTACAAATCTGAACTCCGCGAGACTGTCGCTAAGGAGCTCGTACGTGCCGTAGCTGTTTCTGCCATCAGCATCTGGGAAGAGCTTTCCGTCCGCATCGCGCGCTTCGAAGTTAAAGTACCCAGTCTCGGCTGCACCGGTCCTCAGGGTGATCATGACCGGTTCGCCCTGTCTGATATAGGCGGTCTCCTGTTTTACTCCGGCAAGAGTATAGTCTTCCCTGTCCCTGAATGCCGTGGAACTGCGGTCGATCGACACCTGGTACAGCACATCGCCATTAACGGTCACCGTAACATCCGAACCCGGCATGGTGAAGTCGTTCATGCTCACGCTTTCCCCGGGCTGGATCGTACTTTCTCCTGCAGTGTCAGCGATGCGAACTCCATTTACGTCCTCGGCCTCAAATTCAATATAATATGCCCTGTCCGAAGAGGTATTCTCAAAGGTGATCTGAACGGTATCGTTGGGGTTTGCCCTCCCGTATCCGCCCGGGGTCGCGGTCCCGTTCACCAGAACACTCAGCCCACTGAAGGCATCATCGTCCTTTACGATCGTGATCTTGTTTCCCGTCGCCTCTTGAAGCTCATAGTAAGGATCATTCCAGACAGGATCCCACCAGATGATGGCCGGCTCTGCAACAAGAAGATTCGTTCTTGTCCGGAAGACAGTTCCGCCGCTGTAGTTCAGTGTGCCGGCGCCGCCGTACTTAAAGGCGCTGCCGCTGCCGTTATTCGTGACCGTGCCGCCGTCAAAATAGACATTACTCAGGTCTCCGGCTTCGATGGCCAGCGCCGCATCCCCCGAATTTGCCGTAATGGCGCCGCCGGTCAGCTTGAAGCTGGCTGTATCGCCGGAAAGGCTTACGGTGCCATTGACAGCACCTCCTTCCAGGCTGAAGGTACCTGTAATGGAAGCATCCACAGGCCCCGTCAAGGTGCCGCCCACCAGTCCCAGGTTCTGGAAAGCTCCTATAAGTTCGCCCGTCAGGGTGCCCTGATTCTTGAAGTTCATGCCTTCACCGGAGACCATACCTTCAAACTGGCCCCGGTTCTCCAGCGCGCCGTCTGCGTCTGCGTCTCCGTAACCGATGAATTTTCCGGTGACGATCGTGCGGCCGGATTCGGTGTTCACAAAGCTTCCGTAGTTAAGAACATCCGATTGGAGCTGTTGACCTTGATCTCACCTTTGTTGGTGAGGTTGCCGCTCAGGTTCGCGGTGCCGTCCACAGTGGCGCTCTTACCGTCCTGCACATCCACATACACGCCCCGCTGGGTGGTAAGGGTCTTCCCTTCCGGGACGTTCAGATCAATATCCACGTCCAGGGTATTCTGCGACGTGTCGCTGTTCGGCATCAGGATCACCTGTTCCACGTCCGGATTATTCAGATACTCCTGCACCTCCGTTGCCGTCACCTTCATGGTGAGGCGGACGACCGGACCGATCTTCTGGTCTTCATCCGGATTGCCGGAGCTGTCAGAGCTGCTGGAATCATCACCGGAGGTATCCGGCTGCGGATCCTTGTCCTTCTCCCACACCGGGTCCTTGATGCCGTTGTTGATCTTCCGGTTGTTGACAGTCAGAGGCTTGTTGTTCTTTGCCGCCGTATCAGCCTGATCCTGCAGCAGGCGCGCTCTCGCGTCGTCGATGGTATAAGCGCTGAAATCAAGGCCGGACTCTTCACGGATCTTATTGAGCAGATCCAGGTCGCCCACCAGTTCCATCAGCACAAAGCCGTTAAGATCCTCGACCGCAAGCCTATCGATCACGATATTTGTCACACCGCGCTGTCCGGTCTGATCGGCATAGAAATACGCCTCATCGCCCGCTTCCAGGGAAATGATCTTTGTATCTCCGGTTTCCGGGTTCGTGACGATGCATTCCAGATGTCCCGTAAGGAGCTGCAGGCAGGTAATGCCTTCGCCCACACCTTTGATCACGCCGCAGGTGCCGCGGACGCCCATCACCATGGTGGAGGTGCGGATATTCAGGCTCTCGTCTTCCTTCAGAGGCTCCGTGATGTTAAAGAAAAGGGAGCCTGAGTTCACAAGCACTTCCAGCTTCTGTCCGCGCTTACGGACTTCCACGTCGCTGACCGCGTCTTCCTTGACCACCTTCGTGTCATCCAGGCTGAACCAGGCGTAGCTCCGTTCCGCAGTGACTGTGTGATCCCCGTTCGCAAGGCGCATGTCCTGACGATAAAAAGCTGCCTTTCCCGCGCTGTCCGAGACCTCGACGGTTCCCTCTGTCTTCGAGAGACGGACGGTGGAAGCCGAGGCTGAATTTGCCGCCTGAGATGTAAGAGTCAGGTTCCCGGCACAAAGACAGAAGGACAGGAGGAAGAAGAATACGCGGAAAATGTTCCATTTGCGTAAGATCTGTCTGCCGTAGTTTTTCATCTTTACACTCCGATCATGAAGACTTTATGTGAGAAGTTGTCACAGACGTACAGCACATTTCCAACCAGGCAGAGGCCCCGCGGAGAGATGGGATAGGTCCGGAGATCATTCCCGTTCTGCACTGCGAGGGTGTCCACCACTCCGTTCCTGATGCGGCGCACAGCGCCGTTCACCGTATCGGCGACATAGATCGTTCCGTCCGGTCCTACCGTGACGCCCTGGGGCGAGGAAAACGTTGCCTGCCCTGCCGCACCGTCCTGGAAGCCTTCCTCTCCGGTGCCGGCCACCACTTCCTTCATGCCGCGGGTGACCTTCAGGATGCGGTGCGCGCCGGTCTCCGCCACATAGAGAGAATCTCCGGCCCAGAAAAGTCCGGTGGGATTGTTCAGGCCCTCGATCAGGGTGTCCGCCTTGCCGTCCGGGGAAATGATCCTGATAGCTCCGGTATGCGTGTCAGAAACATAGAGATAGCCGGTCTCTTCGAATGCGAGCCCGGTGGGATGATCAAAGACGATTCCCATGTCTCCCATCTTCAGAACGTTGGATTCCGCGTTCGCGGTCTCCGTCCGGTCCGGTCTCAGCACGCGGACCGCGTTATTGTCCGCGTCAGAGATCGCCCAGCCGTCCAGGAAGGGGATGATGGCCCAGGGTTCCCTGAAAAGACTCTGGCCGAGCGCAGTGTCGTGATAACCGCCCACAGGCTGCCCGTAGGGGTCCGTGGCGCTCCCGCCGCCGGCGTACAGCGTGCACTGGCCGTCCTTCACCTTCCAGATGACTCTGGCGTAAGTGTCCGTCACCATAAAGCCGCCGTCTGCCGTAGGGAAGATGCCGCTGGGCGCGACACTGTCACTCAGTCCCGGAAGTACGGCATGATCCAGCTCATTGGTGGAAGTGATCGCCGACGCCGCCAGAGCCGGCACTGCCAGTGAAAATGCCAGCCCTGCCGCCAGGATCATAGCTGTAAGTTTTCGTCTCTTCATCATTCGGTCCTTTCTTTTCTGATGCTTCCGCTCCGCTCCGTGAAAACTCCGGAAATCCGCGTGACGAAAGAGTTGCCGTGCAGAAAATAGTCTGTATTTATAATAATCTTCCTGACGGATTGTTGTCAATTCCATCAGCCCACCTTTAATTGTCAATGGTCACTTTAAGCCCTGCCGTCCTGAATTCATTGAGTGCATTGATCCTGAACCCGCCCCCACAGCCCCTGGCGTTGAACCAGCTTTCGGCATAAGATTCGTATTCGTTCATAAACGTCTGGTAATCGCTGTCCTCTTCAAACTGGATCAGACAGGGATCCTCCTGCTCCGCTGCCTCATCCAAAAGCTCATAAAACCGGGAACGTATATCGTCTCCTCCATATATATAGGATCCGTTCCGCACATGAAAGCTGTCTGACATGGAAGCCGGATCCGGGAGCTGATAGTTTGATCTTATTTCAGGCGATACGGGATAGATATCGCTGAGCCACGATCTCTTTACATTGTAAGCGCCGTACAGTTTCATGACCTTGTCAAAGGTTCTTGAATCATTCGTCAGATCCAGGTCGTAATATGCGCCATTTACAGATACACAATTCCAGGCATGTCCGTAGGGGTCGCCTTGTTCCTGCCCTGTTATGACAAGTGCCGGCATTCCCATTTCTTCGAATATCCATTTGGCGGCCAGGCTGATGCCATCACATTTCGCAGCGCAATTGACCAAAGCACCATATGCATTGCCGCACTGATCCTGTTTTACACTGTAGTTTACCCGGTCAGTCAGATACTCATAGACATATCTTTCCTTGCTTTCTTCGTCCCGGTCACTTACGTCCATCACCAGTCCGCGTATTAATTCATTACATTCCTCAAGCCGTTCGTCATATTGTTCCTTTGTCATAGAATAAGGAAGGCTGACAGCGTTTGCCATTCCGTTTGTCGTAGTAATGGTATATTTTCCGCTGTCAGATACATGGAACAGCTCCGGGCAGTCCAGTTTGATGACAAAGACCAGAAGATCTGCATTTTCCGCAGTCGTCCATTCCGGCAGTTCAATTTTAGGACTGAACTCTTTGATCCCTGAATACAGGGCTATAACATCTTCCTGAAGGGACGGATCCAGGTTTTTGAGGTAAAACCTCATATCATAATGCGGGATCACAGATGAAACATCGCTTTCCGCCGCGGACGATGCTCCGGCAGTTTCAGCGGCAGTTGATCCTCATCAATCGGCTGCCAGCCG
>CACZFV010000067.1 GCA_902780465.1 uncultured Lachnospiraceae bacterium | reverse complement strand
ACCTCTTCCAGCGGGATCGGATCGCCCGCAGGGACAAACTCCAGAAGGCCTCTCAGGGTGTGGGGGAGCTCATTGTCCACCAGCGCCGTATAAGCCTTGAACTTTTCGTAGCTCCCTTCCCGCACCGCCTGCTGCAGGAGCGTGATCACCGCGGGATTCCAGAGATGGTCCTCTTTGTTCTTTCCGCTTCTCAGCTTGTGGAAGCCTATGGAATCCAGCGTCGTGTCCAGGCCGAGGCCCATCGGGTCGAAGGCATGGTCGTGGCGGTAGCGGACCCCTTCCTCGATCTCCCGGATCCCGATACCGTAAGCATCTGCCGCGGCACCTGTAAAATAACGGTCAATCACTTCTTTTCCCAGTCCGACGCTCTCAAAGATCCTGGCGGACTCATAAGCCTGCAGGGTCGAGATGCCCATCTTTGCCGCGATCTTCACGATGCCCTTCCGGCCTGCAGGGTCGAGATGCCCATCTTTGCCGCGATCTTCACGATGCCCTTCCGGACCGCCTTGTTGTAATCCGTGACCGCGGTGTGGAAATCCTTGTCCAGGATCTCCTCCTCGATCAGCTCCCCGATGCACTCGTGGGCCAGATACGGATACACCGCCCGGGCGCCGAAGCCCATGAGACATGCGAAATGATGCACCGTTCTCGGCTCCGCGCTCTCCAGCACCAGAGAGACGGCCGTGCGCTTTTTCGTCTGCACCAGGTGCCGGCTCACCGCGGAGACCGCCAGAAGGGAGGGGATCGCCAGATGATTCTCATCCACGCCCCAGTCCGAGAGGATGATGATATTCGCGCCGGACGCCGCTGCCCGGTCCACACTCACCAGGAGCTGCTCCACCGCCCGGGAAAGATCCGTGCTCCGGTAGTAAAGAAGAGACACCGTCCGGGACTTAAGCCCCGGGCTGTCCAGAGAGCGGAGCTTGATCATGTCCGTGCCGTTCAGCACCGGCTGCTCCACCTCCAGCACCCGGCAGTTGCTGCTATCCTCCTTCAGGAGATTTCCGTCGGAGCCCAGATAGACCGCCGTGTCCGTGACGATCTCCTCCCGGAGCGAGTCGATGGGCGGGTTCGTCACCTGGGCGAACAGCTGCTTGAAGTAGTCGAACAGATTCTGGTGCTTCTCCGAGAGTACCGCCAGCGGAACATCATGCCCCATGGAAGCTGTCGGTTCGTTCCCGTTCTCCGCCATGGGAAGCAGCTGGTCCTTCACCTCCTCATAGGTATAGCCGAAGGCGCGGTACAGTTTGTCCCTCAGGTCCTGGCTGTTCACCGGCGGGCGATGATTCGGCAGCGGGATATCTTCCAGGCGCTTTAAATTCCGGTCCAGCCACTCGCCGAAGGGGCGTCGCGACGCATAGTAACGCTTGCACTCTTCGTCCGGAAGGATCCTCTTTTTCTTCGTGTCCACCAGAAGCATCCGCCCCGGCATGAGCCGGCTCTTTTTGACGATGTGGGCCGGGTCCTCCGGAAGGACGCCCACCTCCGAAGCCAGCACCAGGCGCCCCCGGTCTGTCACATACCAGCGGGAAGGCCTGAGCCCGTTCCGGTCCAGCGTCGCCCCCAGGATCTCTCCGTCACTGAAGATCACCGCGGCCGGCCCGTCCCAGGGCTCCATCATGGTGGCGTAATAGTGATAGAAATCCCGTTTCTCCAGGTCCATGTCCCTGTCGTTTCTCCAGGGCTCCGGGATCGTGATCATCACTGCCCTCGGAAGCTCCATCCCGTTCATCATCAGGAACTCCAGAGTGTTGTCCAGCATGGCGGAATCAGAGCCGTCCGGGCGGATCACCGGGTACACCTTCAGGGCGCAGTCCTCCGCCTCCAGGAACTCTGAGGTCATGGTCTCTTCCCGCGCCAGCATCCGGTCCATGTTCCCCCGGATGGTATTGATCTCGCCATTGTGGGCGATGAGCCGGTAGGGATGGGCCCTCTCCCAGCTCGGCGTCGTATTGGTCGAAAAGCGGGAGTGCACCAGGGCGATGGCAGTCTCATAATCCTTCTGCTGCAGATCTTCGTAGAAGAACCTCAGCTGCCCCACCAGGAACATCCCCTTGTAGACGATGGTCCTGGAAGAAAGGGAGCAGATGTAGGTGTCTGTGTTGCTCTGCTCGAACTCTCTCCTGAGAAGATAGAGCTTCCTCTCAAAGGGCAGCCCCTCCTCCGTTCCTTCCGGCCGTGCGATAAAACATTGGGTGATCACCGGCATACAGTTCCTGGCTGTCTCTCCGAGGATCTCCGGATGCACCGGGACCTCTCTCCAGAACAGCAGCTTCAGTCCGTTTTTCTCCGCGATCACCTCAAACATGCGCCGCGCGAAGGTCCTGGCCCGGAGCTCCGCCGGGAAGAACACCATTCCTGCGCCGTAATTTCCGGGGCCCGGAAATTCCTGCCCCTGCTCATCAAAGACATGGCGGAACAGGCTGTGGGGCAGCTGCGTCAGAAGCCCCACGCCGTCTCCCACCTTCCCGGCGGCGTCCTTGCCCGCCCGGTGTTCCAGCTTCTCAACGATGGAGAGCGCGTCGTCCAGGACGCCGTACTCCCGCGTCCCGTCAATATTCACCACGGCCCCGATACCGCAGGCGTCGCGTTCCCTCCGCTGAAATTCCAGTCCGTCCTCTCTCATCTCACTTATCCTCTTTATTCCCTTTATGCGTGAAGCGGACATTCTCAGTCCGCTTCGCTCCTTGCTTATGTTCCACGGTCAAAAAACTGTCATTCAGAAAACAGCAGCCTGCTGTAGCCCGGGAACGGCCAGTACTTCTCGTCGGTAATGGCCTCCAGCCGGTCCGCGGCATCTCTCGCCTGGACCATATCCTGCACGATCACGTCGCGGAAGTACCTCATGGCTTCCTCCGGGATCTCCGGCACCTCCGAAAGGTGCTTTTCCAGTTCCTCCGTCGCCTCCAGAAGTGCGTCTGTCAGGATCGCCAGATGGCTGCAGGTCCTGGTCTCATAGACCACCGGCACTTCCGCTGCCTTCAGGTCGCCCATTCTGCGGCACAGCTCTGCTGCGAAGCTGGACACCGCCGGAAGGATCTGCCTGCGGATCATGTCGTCCATGGTGTGGGCTTCAATGGAAATGGTCGCGCAGTAGTTCTCCACGTGGATCCGGTAGCGGGCCATGACCTCTTCCTCAGTGTAGATACCATTCTTTACATAGAGGTCGATGTTCTTCTGGTCGATATAGTGCGGGATCGCGTCTGCTGTGGAGACCAGGTTGCTGAGGCCCCTCTTTTCCGCCTCCTCGACCCAGGACTGGTCGTAGCCGTTTCCGTTGAAGATGATGCGCTCGTGCGCCGTAAAGGTCTCTTTCAGAAGCTCCTGCAGGGCGCTCTGGAAGTCCTCCTGACCCTCCAGCCGGTCGGCGAACTGCCTGAGTTCCTCCGCCATCATGGTGTTCAGGGCGATGTTCGGGCCGGAGATGGACTGGGAGCTTCCCAGCATGCGGAACTCGAACTTGTTGCCGGTGAAGGCCATGGGCGAGGTCCTGTTCCGGTCCGTGTTGTCCTGGGGGATCGGCGGCAGCATGTCGATGCCCACCTGCAGGGTCTTTTTCCCTGCCTCATGGAATTCTTTTCCGCGGATGATGGACTGCACGACGCCGTCCAGTTCCTGTCCCAGGAAGATGGACAGGATCGCCGGCGGAGCCTCCTGAGCGCCCAGGCGGTGATCATTGCCCGCGCTGGCCACCGTGGTGCGGAGCGCGTCCTGGTACTCGTCCACGCCCTTCACGAAAGCGGCGAGGAACAGGAGGAAGCGCGCGTTCTGGGCCGGGGTCGATCCGGGGTTGAACAGGTTCTTTCCTGTGTCGGTGCCCAGGGACCAGTTGTCGTGCTTGCCGCTGCCGTTCACGCCGGCAAAGGGCTTTTCGTGAAGCAGGCAGTGGAAGCCGTGCCGGTCCGCCACCCTTTTCATGAGCTCCATAGTCAGCTGGTTCTGGTCGCCCGCCAGGTTTGCGTTGGTGTAGATAGGTGCCATCTCATGCTGGGAGGGCGCCACCTCGTTGTGTTTCGTCTTTGACAGCACACCCACCTTCCAGAGCTCATTGTCCAGGTCCCTCATGAACTCCGACACCCGCGGCTTCAGCTGTCCGAAATAGTGATCCTCCAGCTCCTGCCCTCTGGGCGGCTTGTTTCCGAACAAGGTCCGTCCCGTAAGCTTCAGGTCTTCTCTCTGGTTGTAGAGCTGCTTGTCGATCAGGAAGTACTCCTGCTCCGGTCCGCACTGGGCCGTGACCCGCTTCGTCTCGGTGTCCCCGAAGAGGCGGAGGATGCGGACCGCCTGCTTAGAGACCTCGTCCATGGACTTTAAGAGCGGCGTTTTCTTGTCCAGGGCCTGGCCGGAGTAGGCACAGAAAATAGTCGGAATGTACAGGGTGTGATCCTTCACGAAAGCGAAGGACGTGGGATCCCAGGCGGTGTAGCCCCTGGCCTCAAAAGTGGCGCGGAGACCGCCGGAGGGGAAGGAGGAGGCATCGGGCTCGCCCCGCACCAGCTCCTTGCCGGAGAACTCCATGACCACGGTCCCGTCGCCCACGGGCTCAATAAAGCTGTCGTGCTTCTCCGCCGTGACGCCGGTCATGGGCTGGAACCAGTGGGTGAAATGGGTCGCGCCCTTCTCCAGGGCCCACTGCTTCATGGCCTCCGCGATCTCATTCGCCGCGGAGAGCTCCAGCTGCGTCCCGTTCGAAACGCTTTTTTTCCATGCCTGGAACGTCGACTTGGAAAGGCGCTCCTTCATGATCCTCTCGCCGAAAAGCATGCTGCCGAAAAGTTCCGGTAATGTTAAGTTCTGCTCCATGTGTGTTTCCTCCTTTGTTGTGATTCGTCCGCCAGAGGTGAGGCGGTGCATATCACCGTCCTCACCCCGGCTGCTTTATTCTCTGTATTCAGGTTCCACTTGCTCCGTAGTTCGCGAGGACTCGCGCCGACGGGTCGTTCACGTCGCAGCCCTTCCAGCTGCGGTTCGGCATCCAGAAGTCCTTGATCATCTCCGCCTGTCCCGGGTAGAACGATTCAAACAGCTCCCGGTACAGGAGACTCTCCTTTGTAAAAGGCGGGCACCAGCTGTATTTCTTTCTCCGTTTTTCGTACTCTTCGTCAGTGTACAACCGCTCCGCGTAAGCCTTCAGGTCGTCCACCATGGAGTGGCCCACCGCATCGGAGAAGGCTGCCTTTTCCCGCCAGAGGATCCCCTCCGGCAGGATGCCGTCTTTCTCGAAGGCGTGGCGCAGCAGATACTTTCCCATGCCGTGGTTGTTCCTCTTCAGCTCCGGCGGGATCCGCATCACGAAACGGACAAAGTCGCTGTCCCCGAAGGGGACCCGCCCCTCCAGGCTGTTCACGGAGATGCAGCGGTCCGCCCGGAGCACGTCGTACATGTAGATCTCATCGATCCGCTTCTTTGCCTCCGCCTGGAACGCGGTGGCGTCCGGCGCGAAGTCGGTGTACTTGTAGCCGAAGAGCTCGTCCGAGATCTCGCCGGTCATCAGCACCCGGACATCCGTGGTCTCATGGATCTGTTTGCAGCAGAGATACATTCCCATGGAGGCCCGGATGGTGGTGATGTCCCAGGTCCCAAGTAAAGCCACCAGCTCCGGCAGGGACCGGATCACATCCTCCTCCGTCATGTAGAATTCCGTGTGATCCGCCCCGATGAATTCCGCCGCCTGCCGCGCGTATTTCAGGTCGATGGCGTCGGTGTCCATACCGATGGCGAAGGTCCGGATCTTTCTTCCCAGGGTCTTCGCCGCGATGGCGCACACCAGGGAGGAATCAAGGCCGCCGGAGAGCAGGAAGCCGAGGGGCGCGTCCGCGTCCAGCCGGTCCTCCACAGACTTGATGAGCAGCTCCCGTATCCCCTTCGCCGCGCTCTCTTCATCCATCTCCGGGAAGGTCTCCACCGAGGTCAGATCCGCAAAGCGGTGAAACTCCCCGCCCTTCCAGTAGTGCCCCGGCGGGAATGGGCGGATCTTTCTGCAGAGCCCTGTCAGGTTCTTCGCCTCGCTGGCAAATACCATGGTGCCGGCATCATCCTCCCCGTAAAACAAGGGCCGGATCCCAATGGGGTCCCGGGCCGCCAGGAATTCGTCGTGCTCCCCGTCATAGAGGATCAGCGCGAATTCCGAGCCCAGCATCGGGAACATCTCTGTCCCGTACTTCTCGTAGAGCGGGAGGATCAGCTCGCAGTCGCTGTCGCTCCGGAAACTGTATTCTCCCTGAAGCTCTTCCTTCAGCCTGCGGAAACCGTAGATCTCGCCGTTGCAGATCACCTTGTTCTTCCCCAGTGTGAAGGGCTGCATGCCCTCCTCGTGCAGGCCCATGATCGCCAGGCGGTGAAAACAGATCCACCCCTCCCCTGCTTCTTCGATCCGCGACATGTCCGGGCCTCTGGAAACTGTCGCGTCAAAGTGTTGTTTCAGTGTCTCAAAGGGCACCGTCCGTTTTATTACCCCCATGATCGAACACATTCCGCTTCCTCCTCAGGTGAGAGCCTGGGCTCCCACAAAAAAAGAGGGCAGTGGACCGGGGACCTCTGTCCCCGGGCGCCATTGCCCTCATCTGATCTGAATTTTCTTCTTACTCTTCCTGCTTCAGCTCCTTCAGGATCTTCAGCGCGGCTTCCCGCTTGGAAAGCCCGGTATTCATCGCCTCCTGCTCGATGAAGTGATGCGCCTCCTCTTCGGTCATCTCCCGCTTCTCCACCAGCAGACATTTCACGCGGCACGCGATCTGGATGTCCTGCACCTGTCTCTGCAGTCGCTCCTGCTCGCTGAGCACCAGCCAGAAACGCCTCTGGACCTGATGGAGGAAGCTGACGAGCTGCAGGACCTGGTCCATCTGGAGCGGGTAGGCCACTACAAAAACATTCCTCCCCTCCAGCCGGTACGCGGTCTCGCCGTAGATCTCCCTGCCGACAATGTAGCCCGCAGCGATCCCTCTCCGCTCCGCCATGTCAAAAAGCCTCGGGATCTCTTCTTCATCCTTCAGGGGACTGAAGATCACCATCAGAGCGATCTTTTCCCGTTCCACCGCCCTCCTGGCTTCCTGCACAGTCTCCGCCGTCAGTACCCGGCCGTATTTTGCCGTCAGCGCGGACCGGACAGAGCTCTGTATGCGCGGTTTCGCCGCGATCACCAGTATGGCTCCTATCCTGTCTGTCAGTTTCATAAGCTCTTACCTCTTGCTGTATGCGCTGAGATATCCGTCCGGCAGAAGCCGCTTCACGAACCCGCTCCTCCTTGCATACTGGACCGCCTCGTCAAAATCCGCCGGAAGTCGTGTCAGATCCTGTCTGATCTCCGGATCGGCGGTATAAAGGTTGACGTCCGTCGGCTTCGGAGGCTCCAGGGAATCCCGAATGCCCTCCAGCCCTGCCTCAATGACCAGGGCGTAGGAAAGGTAGGGATTCGTCATCGGATCCGGAGAACGGAGCTCAAACCGCTTGTTGGCGGAACGGACTGCCGGAATGCGGATCAGCTGGGACCGGTTCTCCTCGGACCAGCTCACATAGCCCGGCGCCTGCATGGTCCCGAGGCGCTGGTAGGATCCCCTCGTCGGATTCAGGAAGAGGGTGATGTCGTTGATGCGCCTCATGACCCCGGCCATAAAGGACTTCATGAGTTTTTCATTCTCCCCCGGATTTGCCGCCACACCTCCGTCCGTGCCCTCACGCCGGTCTTCCTTTTTCGCAATGGAAATATTGAAATGCATCCCGTTTCCGGGCTTCCCGGGAAGCGGCTTCGGTGAAAAATCCGCCCAGCAGCCGCTGCTCACCGCCACGTTCTGGATCACCCAGCGTAGGGTGGCGGTATTATCAGCGGTGGTCAGCGGATCCGCGTAGCGGAACACCACCTCGTGCTGCCCCGGTCCGTTCTCATGGTGGGAGGACTCTGGGAAGATGCCCATTTCCAGCAGGATGTTGCAGATGTCGCGGCGGATGTTCTCGCCGTGGTCCTTGGGCGTCGTGTCAAAGTACCCTGCCTCGTCGTGGGGCGTCTTTGTCAGGTTCCCGTTCTCATCCTTCCGGAAAATATAGAACTCGACCTCGGTGCCGAAGTTCACCTCCACGCCCATCTGCTCCGCATGCTTTACCGCCTGCTTCAGGAGGCACCTGCAGTCCCGGGGATATGTGCTCCGGTCCGGGCGGGTGATGTCGCAGAACATCCGGATGACCGCGCCGTCCATGGACCGCCAGGGGATCAGCGTCACCGTGGAGGGGTCCGGCTCCAGGAACAGGTCGCTCCGCATGCTGTCCTCGAACCCGGCGATGGAGCTCCCGTCAAAGGCGACGCCCTCCTCGAAGGCCCGCTTCAGCTCGTGGGGCATGATCGCGAGATTCTTCTGCCCGCCGAAAATATCAAAAAAGGCCAGGCGGATAAACTTCACGTTTTCATCATCCACCAGGTTCCGGATCTCATCGTACTCTCTCATTCTGTCAGTGTCTCTCATCCTGCATTCTCCGTCCGCGGTTAGTTTTGATGTAAAACCAAAGAAAAGGGCGCCTTAAGTCATCCTTAAGCGCCCTTGCTTGTAACTAATTTAATTCTGACAGTGCAAAATGTCAAGATTATCTGCCGAAATAGGTCTCGGTTCCCTGATTGGAGTCGATGATACGGAAGTTGTTGGCATCGATAAAATCCAGGAACTTCGTGTGATCGCTGCTCTCGTAGCTGTACTGGGTGAAGTAGTTCTCGAACCACTCGGTGGTGCTTTCATTGTTGCCGAAATAGGAAGTCACGTAGCATCTGCCGTTGGAGTATCCCACAGTTACCGGGAAATCGCCGGGGTTGTAGTAGTTCGTCGAGCCGTCGGAATAGATCTGGCGGGTGGTGTTGTAGTTTCCGCCGACCTGGCTGTAATCAGTCGCGATCTGCATTCCGTTCTGATAGCCTATGGTGACGACCTGGCCGTTGGCGACCCACTCGCCCCACTCGTTGACATAGTAGCCGTCCGGCGTCCATCTGTTGGTATAAGCGTAGCCGTTGTTGTCAAAATAATAGCATCTTGCCTGGCCGTCGGTCTCGTAGATCCAGTTCCATCCGGTGAGGCAGTAGTCATAACCGGTATTGTAGAAG
Source organism: uncultured Lachnospiraceae bacterium (assembly GCA_902780465.1). Lineage (GTDB taxonomy): Bacteria > Bacillota > Clostridia > Lachnospirales > Lachnospiraceae > Moryella. The sequence continues at coordinate 3,584 of CACZFV010000067.1, read as the reverse complement.
CGGCCGCCGCTCATGTTAACAAATTCTCCCGCAAAGGCGGTTCCTGTCATCATAACTGCTGCTGCGATCCCTGCGATCATTCCGATAATCTGTTTCTTCATTGTCTTTTCCCCTTTCTTGTATGTTCAGCATTTCTGCTGTCAGCTCACACATCTCTAATATTTAACATATAAAACAACACAGAATCCGTACTTTTTTGACTTGATGTTATCATCTTTTCCGCCCTTGCCCTTTTCCCCCGGGCTTTACTATAATATTAACAGGTTTTGTTTTCCGCATGAAAACGATATGGCATAACTGCCTGCAGAACAGATTCAGAACCGGCCAAAAAGAACCGGCAGAAAGGAAGGGAACTATGAGAATTCAGATGATCCGGCGGCAAAAAGGAATGATCCTTGCAGGAGCGCTTCTCGCATCCATGGTGATCTGCGCCACTGCGGCATACGCGGCTCCGACTCCCACCGTAAATATCACAGGGGCTGCAGCTGCAGACACCGAAGTCCAGACTTCTTCCGATGACTACATCTTCCCCCGGAGCAACTATGATTACCTCAACAGCAGCGATTTTGCGGGAAAGACCAAGGAGGAGCTCCGCCGCGGCCGCAACGAGATCTACGCCCGCCACGGAAGGCGCTTCAACGACAAGTCCCTCCAGTGGTACTTCGACTCCAAACCCTGGTACAACGGCACCATCGCGCCCGGCGCCTTCAAGGAATCCGTTCTGAACGACTGGGAAAAGGAGAACATCGCCCGCATCCAGCAGGCGGAGAACGGGACCTATAAAGACAGACAGACGACTGCAGCAAATCATCAGGTGAAGACGCTCACCGCGGACGAACTGAGATCCATGCAGCGTCTTCTGATCCCCAAATACGCAGGCTTCTTTACCTGCACCTATTCAAATCCTCAGGACATCATCTGGGGCAGCGTTTTTTACAGCGGCTTTGACGGCCGGGATCTGAACGATTATCAGGCGGTCGTAAAAGAGTTTGAGGCTGTGACCGGTGAGGAAGTTTTCACGGACGTCACCGCTTTCCGGAAATCGGATGTCGAAGCCATTGTCCGCGAGACCACCGGCACGGAATACAGCCAGGCGAAACATCCCCTGGACGGCGACTGGATCTGGCTTCCCGGCCTCCAGGCTTACGCCTATGAGCACGGCGACACCAACCTGATGGGCATTGAGTTCTCCGTCGGCGAGTACGACGGCGACGAACTCCATCTCTACTACCCGGTTCCGGACAGCTACTACTACGGTGCCGGTGTCTCGGAGCAAATGGTCACCCTCCGGAAAAACGGAAAAGGCGGCTGGTGGTTCTACAGCAACGGCGCAAAATAAACTCTACGAGGAGACAGGGGACGGTTCTCTGTCTCCTTTTTGTTCAGCGCAGGCGTGCCGGCGATGCAGCAGCAGGGCAAATAAAGCTGCTGTTCCTGACGCTTTCTTCTTTCTGAAGTGATCACTCTTCATCGATAAACTGCTCTCTCGCCTGAAAGGCTCTGCAGATCGTTCTGATATCTCCGAACACCGTGAGCTTGTCGCCAGTCTGAAAGACGGTAAACCCGTCCGGCGCTTCTGCCTTTCTCCCTCCCCGCTCCACAAGCATGACAAGAATATTCAGATCGTTCTTCAGCCCGGTGTCCGCCAGGGGCTTGTCCCGCAGATCTTCCGGGACTTCCTTTTCCGATTCCTTTCCTGCCGTCAATGCTGCCGTATATCATTATAGCAGATGCCGGGAGACAGGAAACGGTTCTGCGCTGTAAAGAGTATACTTTTAGTATCCTGTGTTCGCAGCCAATACATGCTATACTCTGTTTATGAAAAATCCAATTACCCCCATAGAAAACACAACAGATCTCAAGGTCCGCATTTTCCGGGTCCTCGGGTTCGGCGGCTTTTTTGTCAGTGCGCTCGTCGGGGCCACTAACCTGATCATCGGCCTGCCTCTGCAGAACACCCTGATCTGCTGGGCAACGGCGCTTTTGTCGCTGACGCTGATCCTCTACGCGAACCGTACCGGCAGATACCGCGTCTGCGTCAACATCACGATCGTCTTTATCTTCCTGGGCGTTTTCACCCTCCTTTTTCTGGAGGGCGGCGGCTACAAGAGCGGCATGCCCCTGTACTTTGTCATGGCGGTGGTCTTTACCGCTTTCATGGTGGAAGGGCGGGAGATGTTTGTTTTTGTCACCGTAGAGCTCTGCTGGTACAGCACCCTGTGCATTTACGCCTACCGCCATCCGGAGATCATCCGGGTGCTTGATAATGAAGAAAGCCTGGTGATGGATATCCTCATCGCGCTGCCGGTCGTCTCCATTATCCTTGCGGCGTCGATGTACCTGCAGCTGCGGCTCATCCGGAAGAAACAGGAGGAACTGGAGCAGGCCCGGAAGGAAGCGCTTTCCGCCAGCGAAGCCAAGACCGCCTTCCTTGCCAACATGAGTCACGACATCCGCACCCCGCTGAACACGGTCATGTCCCTGAACGACCTGATCGCCGGCCGGACGGCTTCCGACGAGATCCGGGGCTGGACAGACGACATCCGTCTTTCCTGCAGCATCCTTCTGTCCCTCATCAACGACATCCTGGATCTTTCCCGGATCGAATCCGGACGGGTCCGCCTGCCGGAAGCCCCCTACCTCACAGTCCAGTTTCTGCAGGAGACCGAGACCGCCTGGAAAGGTGCAGCCAAAAGAGCCGGCCTTTCCTTCACCCTGGAAGCGGATCAGTCGCTGCCTTCCGTCATGACAGGAAGCCTGGACTCCATCCGCAAGATCGTCAGCAATCTCGCCGGGAATGCCGTCAAATATACCGAGCGCGGGGGCATCACTCTCCGCTTCAAGGCTGAACCAGCGGAGCAGGGATCCGAAGGCAGGCATATCATCCTCTGCTTCGAGGTGGAGGATACGGGCATCGGCATCCCGGAGAAAGAACTGGATCAGGTATTCCTTCCCTTTGAGCGGGGCAGCCTTTCTTCAAGGCTCGGGAGCGATGGCACGGGCCTTGGCCTTGCCATAGTGAAGGACCTCGTGGACGCCATGCAGGGCACGGTCAGCTGCGAGAGCAGGGAAGGTCAGGGAAGCCGTTTCACCGTCCGCATTCCCCAGACCGTGCAGGATCCGGCGCCGGTCGGGCCGCGGGAAAGCTGGGCCCGCATCTCTTCCGCGACAGAGACCTTTGACAGCATCATCGCTCCGGGCGCAAAGGTCCTGGTCGTGGATGACAATGAAAACAACCGGCAGGTAATGAGTACACTGCTGAAGCCCACACTGATGCTTACCGACGACGTGGAGAGCGGCAGGGAAGCCCTGGAAATGCTTGAGATCCGGGATTACGACCTCATTTTCATGGATATCATGATGCCGGAAATGGACGGCCCCGAAACACTGAAAAAGATCCGGGAAGCGCATCTCGCGGACAATACTCCCGTGATCGCGCTGACAGCGGACGCCCTCGCCGGAACCAGGGAGCGGCTTCTGAATGCCGGCTTCGTGGAATACCTCTCCAAACCCGTCAGCATGAAACAGATCGGTGAAGTCCTGATCCGGTATCTCGGCAGCAAAGTCCGGCTGATCCGGGACCC
>CACZFV010000066.1 GCA_902780465.1 uncultured Lachnospiraceae bacterium | reverse complement strand
TGGCGAATTTTGTGATCCGTCCGGTGCTGACGCAGCTCTCCGGGGACCGGGACCGCGGAGACGGAGCCCATTTCCGGAGCCTGGTGACGAAGATCAGCGCGCTGATCGCGGTCCTTACTGTGCTGGGAATGGCGGCTGCGTGGATCCTGGGGATCCCCGTCCTTTCCCTTCTTGTCGGAAAGACCGCCGGCCAGGCGCTGGAAGCCTACCGGGGCGCGCTGGTCATGGTGATCCTCGGCGGTGGTTTTTACGCGCTGCTAAATCTGCTATACTATATTCTGGTGATCTTCGGCAGACAGAAACTGATCTTTCTGATCTACTGCGGAATGACGCTGTTCGCGAAGCTCCTTTCCGATCACCTTGTGCAGCGGCAGGGGATCCCCGGCGCTGCCCTTTCCTATCTGATCGTCATGGCGGTCCTGGCGTGTCTGTTTGCGGCTGCCGCCCTCATGACGGGAAAATTTACAAATAATTCAGTGGAGTGCAGATGAAGAACTTGCGGAATGCCCCCAAAACTGAAGAACGAAGAGTGTACCCGGGTACCTGGGACGATTACGAGGTCGATGTCATCATCCCGGTCTATCGCCCGGACGACCGCTTTTTCACACTGCTGGACCGGCTGGCGAAACAGACAGTGAGACCGCGCAGGATCATCCTGATGAACACGGAGGAAGCTCTCTGGAATGCGGCGGAAGGGAATGAAAAGCTCCGGAATACCGGCGCGGCAGAATTGTGCGAGATCCATCATCTGACAAAATCCGAGTTCGACCACGGCGGGACCAGGAACCTGGGCGTCAGCTTCTCCAGATCGCCGTACTTTGTCATGATGACCCAGGACGCGGTGCCGGTGGACAGGTATCTCCTGCAGATACTTCTCGGCGGAATGAGGGGAAAAGTCAGGATGTGCTATGCGCGCCAGCTGGCAGGCAGGAAGGCGGACCCGATCGAGCGGTTTTCCCGCGGCTTTAATTACGGGCCGAGGAGCAGGGTCAAGACCATGTCCGACCTGCCCGAACTGGGGATCAAGACCTGGTTCGCGTCCAATGTCTGCGCAGCATATGACCGTTCGGTATTTGACGCGTTGGGCGGCTTTGTGGATCGGACTATTTTCAATGAAGACATGATCTACTGCGCCGGACTTTTGAAGGCGGGATATGCCGTCCGGTACTGCGCCGATGCCCGCGTGATCCATTTCCATCACTTTACGGGAAGACAGCAGATACAGAGAAACTTTGACCTGGCGGTGTCACAGGCACAGCACCCGGAGGTGTTTGCGGGCATCATATCGGAGTCCGAGGGAATCAAAATGGTGTGGAACGCCGCAAAATGGCTCCGGAAACAGGGACGGATGGATCTGATCCCTGAACTTGTCTGGACTTCGGGATGCAAGTATCTCGGCTATCGTCTGGGAAAAGCATACAGGAAGCTTCCGGCGTCGCTGGTGAAGTGCATCAGCGGCAACCGCAGCTACTGGGGGGCGGCAAAGCAGCCAAAGAGCGGGACCGCAGGAGAGAAACAAGATGAATGAGGTGCTGGTCATCATACCTGCGTACAACGAAGAAGCGAATATCGGCCGCGTCGCGGAGAACCTGATCCGGAACCATCCGGAGCTGGATTACGTCATTGTGAACGACGGGTCGGCGGACCGGACGGCGGAGATCTGCCGCGAAAACGGATACTGTCTTCTGGATCTGCCGGTGAACCTCGGACTTGCCGGAGCGTTTCAGGCGGGAATGAAGTACGCGGACCGCAAAGGCTACCGCTTTGCCGTGCAGTTTGACGGTGACGGGCAGCACCGGGCAGAGTTCATCGGCCCCATGCGGAAAAAGATGGAAGAGGGCTACAACATTGTTATCGCCTCCCGGTTCGTGACAGAGAAAAAGCCTCACAGTATGAGGATGCTGGGAAGCAGGATCATCGCTGCGGCGATCCGTCTTTCTTCCGGAGCCTCTATTGCGGATCCGACTTCCGGAATGCGGATGTATGACAGGCGGATGATCCACCTGTTCGCGAACCAGATCAACTATCCTCCGGAACCTGACACGGTGTCCTGGCTCGTGAAGAACGGGGTTAAGGTGGCAGAGGTCCAGGCAGTCATGGACGAGCGCACGGGAGGCGTCAGCTATCTCACCCCCATGAACGCGGTGCGCTACATGACGCGGACGCTGATCTCCATCCTGTTTATCCAGTCCTTCCGCGTAAAAGAAAAACTGTCCTGAATCTGAAAGGAGCTGCACTGTGACCCTGACTTTGAGAGCACTGCTGATCATCGTTTCCATTCTCGCGACGACGGGGGTGATCGGCCGCATCCGCAAAGCAAAAATGCAGATCGAGGACGCCGTTTTCTGGGTGCTGTTCTCTTTTCTGCTCATCCTCCTTGCGGTCGTCCCGCGGGTCCTGTACTTTTTCACGGAGCTGCTGGGAATGCAGTCCCCGGCAAACCTCCTGTTCCTGGTCATCATCGGCCTGCTTCTGATGAAGGTGTTCTCCATGAGCATCAAGCTCTCCCTTCTGGAGGAGAAGCTGAAGACACTGGCGCAGAACGAAGCGCTGGAGAAGCTGGTGCAGGACGAAGGGCCGGAGAAGCTTGCGCAGGAGAGAACTGACGGGAAGCCGCGGATCTGCCCCGGATCCTGAGAGAAGATACAGATGAATAAAAACAAGTTCCTGCCGCTCTGCGGCACAGTCCCGGTGCTTGCCGCCGGACTATATTACGCGATACTGCTGAAAGACATCGCTCAGCAGACAGGGGATATGCTTCCGCTGAAACTCTATGCCCTGCTTCTGCCGGCGGTGCTTTTTGGCGTTGCGGCGGCGGGGCTGGTGCTTTTTGGCGCGGCGGCGGGGCTGGCGATATCCGGGAAGATCAGGCTTCTTTCCGGACGGCCTGGCGGCCGGAATTTCTCCCGCGCCGGCGGGATCGGAAGCGCCGGCGGGATCGGAAGGTTTTACTTCCTGGCGGGACTTTTCCTCGGTGTTCTTTTCATCCTGGTCATGCCGGGACTGTCCGCACCGGATGAGATGAGTCATTACCTGACAGCCTATCGTCTTTCCTCCCGGATGCTCGGAAAAGCGGATCTGGAGCCGGTGACAGGACTGGCGGCGGTCCGGACAGAGGATTATCCCCTGGAAGACCTGTCCGGTGTCAAGACACCGGCGATCCCGGACGATGAAGAACCCGCTGCGGAAGTCCTGGGAAATCCGGTGACGTATTACACTTACCGCACCATCGCTGACTGGGACCTGCGGTATCCGGAGCAGGGAGGAATGGTCATCTCCGGGCTTGCGGATGTGCGCACCACACCGGTGATGTATCTGCCCCAGGCGGCCGGAATGGCCCTGGTGCGGGCTTTCGGGGGCAGCGCACTGAGCCTTGTGTTTGCGGCGCGGTTCCTGAACCTGCTTGCGTTCCTGCTCCTGACCTCCGCGGCGATCTGCAGAATGCCCTTCGGCAGGGAGATCCTGTGCGGCGTGGGCCTGCTTCCCATGACGCTGCACCTCGCCGCATCCATGTCCTATGATGCAGGTATACTCGGCTGTTCCTTCCTTCTCTGTGCGGAGATCTTCCGATTCGCTTACGGAAGGGCTGCTGGAGCTTTTGTCAGAGGAAGGGATCTTTTGCTGCTCTGTGTCCTGACAGCGGCGCTTTCTCCCTGCAAAATGGTCTATTCCTGCCTTGTCCTGCTGTTCCTGCTGATCCCTGCGGAACGGTTCCCGGCGGGAAGGCGTGGTGCGGCCCAGATTCTGGTCAAAATTGTCTGCTTTTGTTTCCTTCTTGCGGTCTCCGCCGGATCGATCGCAGCAGTGAACGCTTCCATCATCCGCGGATACGCTGCGGCATCCCAGGCTGACGCCTCTGCCGTCGGCACAGTTTCCGAGACCACCGGGCAGGCGATCACGGAGGGAGCCGTCGTCACCGGGGAAGGGGAGGTGCTCCGGAGCGGATTTACTGTTTCGGAACTGGTGCACAGGCCCTTCTTCATCTTCCGCATGGTCTGCAGCACCTTTTCGCTGCAGAGCGGCGAGATGATCGGAGATATGATGGGAATGAGGCTCGGAAATCTGGACCCGCTTCTGGGGATTCCGTTTTTCCTGGCGCTGCTGTTCCTGCTGGGGCTTATGCTCCTTTCCTTGAAGACAGAAACCGGAGGGAGCGACCCGCAAACTTCTGAGGCGGGAGAGGGGGCGCATACCGGCGCATCCCCCGGCGCATCCCCCGGTGCGGAGGAACGTCTCTGGATCGCCGCTGTGGCGGTCCTGGTCATGCTTCTCACAGCCGGTGCCATGCTCGTATCCTGGACCAGCAGGGATTCCATGATCATTGAAGGGCTCCAGGGCCGCTATTTTCTTCCGGTCCTGCCGCTGTTTCTCCTTCTGCTGAAGAATGAGACTGTTGTGCTGAAGCGGGATATCTCCCGCGGGATCCTCTATACTTTCTTCTGTATGGACGCTTATGCCCTGCTCCGCATCTTCACGCTGGCATGCATGCGGATCTAAGAAAAGCAGGTTTGGCAGGTGGCCTGATGGCTGCCCTTGGCATTTGATGTGATGGCTGCCTTTGGTGCATGATTTGGCGGCCGCGGTTGGTACTTGATTTAGTGCTGTCCTTGGCACTTGGGCGTTTTACAAAGGTTTTTTGAAATTTGTACCCCTTTTTGGGGGCAAATCAATGAAAAACAACGCTTTTTAAGGGTCATTTGGGCGTTTTCAGGACATTTCCAAAAATTTGTTCCCTTTTTTCCCAAAAGCGGGGGTACAAAAATCAAGAAAAGGGTACAAGAATCAGAAAATCTCGAAAAAACGCCCACAGCTCTTATAAAAACGGCTTTCTGCCGGCTGAATCCCGGTGGGAAAAGGGATCAAAAATATGAAAATGCGCGAAAAACGCCCACGGGCCGTCGGCCGGGCAATGCAGGCTCTTTCAAGAGGAGCATCCGGGAAACTTTTCCCGGAGTTTCCAGTATGCAAACGCGCGGTTCATGACAGGATAACAGGAAACCAGAAAAACAGGAAACTATCTTATGAAATCAGTACTTCAGTTGATCAGTGAGATCGCAGCTTCGCGGAAGCTGATCTGGGAGCTGGCGAAATCGGATTTTAAGAAGCGGTTCGCCGGGTCCTATTTCGGCGTGGTCTGGATGTTTGTCCAGCCGGTGGTCACGGTCCTTATTTATTTCATGATCTTCCAGCTGGGATTCAAAAGTGTGCCGCCCATTCCGGGCGTGCCCTACGTCCTGTGGCTGGTGCCCGGCATTGTCCCGTGGTTTTATTTCAATGAGGCGTTGAATGCCGGAACCTCGTGTCTCCAGGAATACCACTATCTGGTGAAAAAGGTGGTGTTCAACGTGGAGGTGTTGCCGGTGATCAAGCTCCTTTCCTGCGCGGTTGTCCACTGCATCTTTCTGATGATCATGACAGCCATGTTTTTCTGCTACGGGAAGCTTCCAATTGCGACCTGGATCCAGATCCCTTATTACAGTTTCGCCATTTCGGTGCTGATCCTGGGGCTGACATTCATCACCGCGTCCATCAACGTCTTTTTCAAGGATATGGCCCAGATCGTCAGCATCTGCCTTCAGTTCGGCATGTGGCTCACGCCCATCATGTGGGACCCGGTGATGTTCCCGAACCGGCCGGCACTGCTGGAACAGATCCTGAAGATCAATCCGGTGTTCTACATTGTGACCGGCTTCCGCGACAGCATGCTCGCAGGGAACTGGTTCTGGCAGCGGCCCACACTGACGGTTTATTACTGGGCAGTGACGATCCTTGTCCTGATCCTGGGGCTCCGGGTGTTCCGGAAGCTGCGGCCCCACTTTTCCGACGTCCTCTGACGCCGGCCTGCAGCCCGCTGGAGAAAGAGGACCGCGGGGGAAAGAGGCCCGCGGGGGAAAGAGAACAACAGGAGAACAGCAGGAGAAAAGGACAGCAGGAGTTTAAGATATGGACAGTAATCTCGCGATCTCCGTCCGGGAGGTCACAAAAGTATACCGGCTCTACGATAAACCCATCGACCGGCTGAAGGAGTCCCTGAGCCTTACAAAAAAGAAGCTGCACAAGGATTTCTTCGCTCTGGACAAGCTCTCTTTTGAAGTGAAAAAAGGAGAGACCGTGGGGATCATCGGCACCAACGGATCCGGAAAATCAACAATACTGAAGATCATTACCGGGGTGCTTACGCCGACCACCGGAACGGTCGAGGTGGACGGCAATATTTCCGCTCTGCTGGAGCTGGGGGCCGGCTTCAATTCCGACTACACTGGCATGGAAAACATCTACATGAACGGCACCATGATGGGCTTTTCCAGGGAGCAGATGGACGAAAAGATCCCGGATATCCTGGAGTTTGCGGATATCGGCGACTTCGTGTACCAGCCTGTGAAGACTTACTCCTCCGGCATGTTCGTCCGGCTTGCCTTCGCACTTGCCATCAACGTGGAGCCTGAGATCCTGATCGTGGACGAAGCCCTGTCCGTGGGCGATGTCTTCTTCCAGTCGAAGTGTTACGCCCGCATGGAGCAGATGATGAAGAACGGCACCACGATCCTGATGGTGAGCCACGACATGGGCAGCATCATTAAGTACTGCGACAAGGTGGTCCTCCTGAACCGCGGAAAGTTCGTCGCGGAGGGCGATGCCGGCGAGATGGTGGATCTGTACAAGAAGATCCTGGCAAACCAGATGGACGATCTGGCGGCTGCGCTGTCGGAGAGAAGCAGCGCAGACGGAGCCGCGGGCGATGACGCCGGTGCGGGAAGCAGCCTCAGCGGAAGCGCAGGGACCGGCACCACCGGAGACCCGGGCAGCCCGAAGGAAGGATCCGGCAGCAGCGAAGGGTATTTCGGTATGCCGCTCATGAAGCGGAAGATGACGCTGAACCCGGATGTGCAGGAGTACGGAGACCGCAGGGCAGAGTTCCTGGATCTCGGAACGCTGGACGGGAACGGCAATGTGACGAACCTTCTCCTGAAGGGGGAGATGTTCACGATCCGCGAGATCATCCGCTTCCACGCCCCGCTTGCAATGCCTATTTTCACCTACACGATCCGCGACAAAAAAGGAACGGACCTGAGCGGGACAAACACCATGTTTGAAGGGTGCGATGTGCGGCCGGTGAAAGCGGGCGATACCTATGAGGTCAGATTTACCCAGAAGATGACGCTGCAGGGAGGGGAATATCTTCTTTCCATGAGCTGCACCGGGTATGAGAACGGTGAGCACGTGGTCTATCACCGCCTCTACAATGTGGCGAGCCTCACCGTCATCTCCAACAAAAACACGGTGGGCGTCTACGATATGGAATCTGAAGTGAAGCTTCGGCTGATGACTCCGGAGGATGACAGTAAATGAGCGAGAGAACAGATGAACTGAAACGGTTGTGCAGACGCTTCGGCGGGGATACCAAAGCGCTGCTCACCGAATACCCGGCACTGGAGAATCTCAGAGTGTTTTCCGACCGGAGAGAAGGACTGCTGGAGTGGTTTTCCTTCAGGAAAGGCGCGTCGCTCCTGCAAGCCGGCAGCGGCGCGGGATCCCTGACCCGGATGCTTCTGGAGAAGGGGCTGAAGGTCACGGTCCAGGAAGAGGATCCGGAGCTTCTGGATTTTGTGAAGCTGCGTTTCAGCATGAACAGTGGAACCGGCGCCGGCGCGGAAGCTTCTGCACCGGAATATTACAGCGGCGCACTGGGAGACATCCCGGCCGGCCGCCGCTTCGATTACATTCTGTTTGACGGCACGCTGAAGAAAAACGATCACGCCGCAGTGGCAGCGGCAAAGCGTCTCCTGGCGGCAGGCGGCGTCCTGATCGTAGCCGCAGACAATTCCTACGGCGTCCGGGCCTTCGCCGGCGCGGAGCGGGAGGAGAATTCCATGAGCCGCGAAGCACTGGAATCCCTTCTGCTTAAGGGCGGAAACGGCAGCGCGGCCGGCGGCGGAAACGCGGGCGGAAATGCGGGTATCCTGACCCGCTATTATGTGGAGCCCATGCGGGCCCTTCCATCCACCATCTATTCTGACCGGAGACTTCCGGAAGCGGGGGAACTGTCCCGCGTCATTCCGGCCTATGGCTTCCCGGCATATCTTGCCATCGATATCGGGGCAAAGTATGACGAAGTGTGCCGGGACGGCGTCTATCCGCAGTTTGCGGACGCCTTCCTGTTCTTCTGGACCGCCGGCGCCCCCGGCAGGGATCAGGAGAATACCGGTGCCGATCCGGCGGACAGCGCTGTTTTTGTGAAATACAACCGCAACCGGCGGGAAGAGTACCAACTGAAGACCGTGATCCGGGAGACCGGCATAACTTCCGCGGCATCAGGACAGACCGGCGCAGCTGAAGAACAGAGTGGCCCCGGCTTTATCGTCGAAAAAAGCGCCCTTGGCAGCGCAGGGATCCCGCACATCCGCGATTTTGAAAAGCGTTACCGGATCCTCTGCGCAGAGCAGGAGAAAAAGCCGGAAGAGGAAAGAGTCGTTTACGCGGAGCCTTGTATCTCCGAAGACGGAAAAACGGCTTCCTTCCCGTGGATCACGGGAGAATCCTTCGGAGCGGAGGTAACGAAAAAGATCCTCGGCGGCGCGCCCCTTGTGGAGACTCTGGAGGAGGCATTCCTGAGGGTGCTGCCGGAAGAAGCCGAAGACGCCGAAGCCAGGAAGACTGCCGGCGTCCACAACCTGGACTCCATCCTGGACAACTTCCTGTTGTCCGCGGAAACCGGCAAAACGGCAGCATCGTCCGCTTCCCGCCTCTCGGGCATCGACTACGAGTGGGTCACGGAACAGCCGGCGGACCGCGGATTCGTGAAATACCGCGCCCTCATTTCCTTCTACGAGCAGAACAGGGAAGTGCTGTCTCTGGGAAGCCGCGCGGAATTCCTGCAGCTCTTCGGCATCGGGGAGACGGAGGCAGACCGCTTCGCGAAGATGGAAGAGGAGTTCCAGCAGAAAGTTGCGGGGGACGACCAGTCCGTCTATCTGGACCGCTTTGTGGTGGAAGTCCGGGACGGCAGCGTGATCGAAAAGACGGAGCGGGATCTCCGCATCGCGAACGAGCGGCTGCAGGGGTTTCGGGCCGAGCTCCGGGAGAAGGAGACCACCATCCGTAAGATGACGGAGGTGAAGCGTCTCACGGACAACCATGTCACCAACCTGGAGATCATCATCCAGAACCTGCGTCATGAGAACAACGAGCTGGGGAAGACCCTGACGTATCTCGACAAGCATCAGACTGCATTGTCCCGCCTCCGCCGGAAAGCGGGCGATGCTTTCAACAGGAAGTATCCGAAGGGATCCCGGGAGCGGAAAGAGCTGGACTACAAAAAAGATGCGGTCCTGCACCCGCTCCGGCACCGTAAGATGATCTCTACCCCGGAGGGCCGCAACCTGATCGAAGGCGATTTCGCCATCGGCGACATCTACAAAGAACACGGGAAACTGAAGTTCCCGAAAGTCAGTGAGCCGCTGGTCAGCGTCATCCTGCCGGTCTACAACCAGATCGGCTACACCTACGCCTGCCTGGTGTCTCTGCTCGAGCACCAGGACGGTATCCCCTTCGAAGTGATCATCGCGGACGATGTCTCCACTGACGCGACGAAGAATCTGGACCACTTCGCCGAGGGCCTGGTCATCAGCCGCAATACCGTGAACCAGGGCTTTCTCCGGAACTGCAACCAGGCGGCGAAGAAGGCGCGGGGCAAGTACCTGTTCTTCCTGAACAACGACACGAAGGTCAATGAGGGCTGGTGCAAATGGCTCGTGAAGCTCCTGGAGGAGGACTCCTCCATCGGCATGACCGGATCGAAGCTGGTGTACCCGGACGGAAGGCTGCAGGAAGCGGGCGGCATCATCTGGAGCGATGCCTCCGGCTGGAATTACGGGCGCCTGCAGAATCCGGATCTTCCGGAATTCAACTACGTGAAGGACGTGGACTATATCTCCGGCGCCGCCATCATGATCCGCCGCAGCCTCTGGGAGGAGATCGGCGGTTTCGACGAACGCTATGCCCCGGCCTACTGCGAGGACTCGGACCTGGCTTTCGAAGTCCGGAAGCACGGATACCGCGTCGTATATCAGCCGAAGTCCGTCATCACCCACTTTGAAGGTGTATCCAACGGCACCGATGTACAGGGGACCGGCCTGAAGCGCTACCAGGTGGAGAATACGGAAAAGCTGAAGGAAAAATGGAAAGCGGAGCTCGCGAAGCAGAGCGAGAATACCGGAAACCCGGATCCCTTCCGCGCCAGGGAGCGCAGCCAGGGAAAGAAGATCCTCCTGGTGGTGGATCACTATGTGCCCACCTACGACAGGGACGCCGGGTCCAGGACGACCTGGCAGTATATCCGCATGTTCCTGAAGCAGGGATATGTGGTGAAGTTCCTCGGCGACAACTTTGCCCACGAGGAGCCCTACACCACGGAGCTCACCCAGATGGGTGTGGAGGTCCTGTACGGGCAGGAGATGCAGGCCGGCATCTGGGAGTGGATCGAGCATCATGAGAAGGATCTGCACCTGGTCTACCTGAATCGTCCGCACATCGCGACGAAATATATTGATTTCATCCAGTCCAGGACCCACCTGAAGGTGATCTACTACGGTCACGATCTCCATTTCCTCCGGGAGCGGAGAGAGTACGAGCTGACCGGAGACCGGGAGCACAAGGAATCCTCCGAGTACTGGAAGACCATCGAGCTCTCCCTGATGCACAAGGCGGACATGTCCTACTATCCGTCGGAAGTGGAGTGCGCCGCCATTCACCGCCTGGACAGAAATATCCCGGTGAAGGCCATCACCGCCTACCTCTGGGACGAGTTCCCCGAAAACACTGCCGCGGAGTATGAAAAACGCGAGGGCCTGCTCTTCGTAGGAGGCTTCGCACATCCGCCGAACGCGGACGCGGTCCTCTGGTTCGTAAAGGAGATCTGGCCGAAGGTCCGGGAGGGCTGGAAGAAAGGGGCCGCAGATGCATCGATCGCTGCTCCGCCTTGTTTCTACGTGGTCGGCTCCCGGGCGCCGGAAGAGATCCTGCAGCTGCACGACCCGGAGAACGGGATCATCATCAAAGGCTTCGTTTCCGACGAGGAGCTGCGCTCCCTTTACCAGAGCTGCCGCATCGTGACGGTGCCTCTGCGCTACGGCGCCGGTGTCAAGGGCAAGGTGGTGGAAGCCCTGCACTACGGCGCCCCGGTGGTCACAACCTCTGTGGGCGCGGAAGGCATTCCGGAAGCTTCCTCCGTCATGCGGATCGCGGACGATGCGGAAGCCTTTGCGGATCAGATCCTGGAACTGTATGGCGACACTGCCTCCCTGGCAGGAATGCAGCGGAAGGCGGAACAGTACATCCGCCGGCATTTCAGTATGGAGAATGCGTGGAAGGTCATAGAAAAGGACTTCTCCTGACGGGATTTCTGCTTTTTTCTTAAATCGTGACGCTTCCTGTGTTTGACAATACAGGGGGGTAATGCTAAAATATGCTTAGCAAATTGTTTCTGGGGAATGAGGGTATCAGGTTAACCTTAAGTTTAGAGAGGAAAGGACTATGAAGAGAACAGAAGTTGGGCTTCTGGGGCATTCGGGGCGCCTGTTTTTCAGGACTGTCTGTGCTGGAATGCTTGCAGGAGCAATGGTCGCAATGTCTGCATTGCCGGCCATGGCTGCAGTGACGAATCCGCAACACCCGGCAGTGATTCCGGGCGGCGTGATTGAGCCCACGTTTGAGTACAAGCTTAATCTTACGTACAGTGGTTCGGAACAGTTCCCCGACACCATTCCGCTGGAGATCTACAAGGTCGCGGAAGTTGTCGAGGTTCCGGATGCAACAGATGTTTATGAGTACAGCTATATCGGCACAGCGCATCCGTCAGTAGAAGCGAACGAAATGGTCGACAAAGCCAACAACGACGCGGATCTTCAGGAATACCTGAAGTATTACGAGGATAATGTCGCCAGTCTCACTGCTGCAGACGACATTACCGCGGAGGATGGAAGTGCTGTCACGGAGTATATGCTGAACAAGACGTACGATCTCGGAAAGGGGATCGGCGCCTGCGGTGTCTACTTCATCAGACAGAAAGACGGTACCAGCTTCAAGATCGGCAACACGACTTATACTGTGGGCTCTGTTCTGATTTCAGTGCCGAATTACAACGCGCATCAGACAAAGGCGTCGGGTGGTGACGTTTTCACCATTACCGTCAACCCGAAGCCGGTGCAGACCAGTTCTACCACGCCTGGCGGCAATCCTCCGGGAGGCGGC
>CACZFV010000065.1 GCA_902780465.1 uncultured Lachnospiraceae bacterium | reverse complement strand
CAACTTCCTAGGGTCAGCAAACCTTATATTACATTGAGGTATCTTTTCTTTCACCTGCTTTCTGTCAGGGCTTCTACTTACATCTTACAGGAAGCTCCTCGTAGAACTTTCTTGCGCCGGGGTGAAGGTTGCTCGGAATGCCACTCAGAGCGCCCTCAAGGCTCATGTAGTTCGCCTTGGCGTTCAGGGACTGGATCTCCTCGAGGTTGTCATAGATCGCCTTGGTCAGGGTGTAGATCTCGTCCTCTGTAAAGGTATCCAGGCAGACCATCATGGACTTCACTGCCACGGAAGTTACCGGGTGGCCCAGGTTGTAGTCATCCGTCTCGGTAGTGAAGGAAGCGTAGAAGGGATACTGCTCCAGCAGCTTCTTCATATGCTCTTCATCGATGGAGACCACTTCGATGTTGCCGTTCAGGGAAAGCTCGACCACGTTGGAGTTCGGGAAGCCGGAGCACATGAACATCGCATCGAAGGTGCCGTCCTGGATGCCGTTCTTCGCGGTGGACTGATCGGCGAAGGTCTCGTTGATGTCATCGTAGCTCATGTCGTAGGCGCCCAGGATCTGGCGGGCAGCGACCTCATATCCGGAACCGACTGCGCCGACGCAGACATTCTTGCCCTTCATGTCAGCGACAGAGTTGATGCCGGCATCCTTGCGGACGACCATCTGCACCATCTCCGGATAGCAGGTGGTGATAGCCTGGAAGTTTGTGATGGCGCCGTCGCTGAACAGCTCGATGCCGTTCTGTGCGTAGTTGTAGACGTCGGTCTGGATGAGAGCGAACTCGTTCTCTCCGGAGCCCAGAAGACGCGCGTTCTCAGTGGAACCGCCGGTGGCGTTCACGGTGATGTTCGCGCCGGTCACATTGTTGATGACGGACGTCATGGCGCTTGCGTAAGCATAGTAGTTTCCGGTAGCGGAGCCGGTGCCCATCAGGTAGCTTCCGGAAAAGCCTTCCAGCTTCTCGCCGGCGCCTTCCGCAGCCGCCTCGGCCTTCGTCTCTTCCGCCTTGGTCTCTTCCGCCTTGGTCTCTTCCGCCTTGGTCTCAGCCGGTGCTTCCGCCTTTGTCTCAGGAGCCGGAGCTGCCGTCGTGGGGGCAGAGCTGCCTCCGCAGGCTGCGAGGGATGCTGTCATCAGAGCTGCCATGATCAGTGCCAAAGATTTTTTCATGTCTGTTCCTCCATTGATCCATGTCTGTTTCTCTGCCCCGTCCGTTCCTGGACGCGACTGTTTATCATTATATCTTATGAAAGGGGGTTTTTCATAGGTATTTTATGCAAAAAAACGTATTTTCAGTCCTCCGGCTGCCACCGGTAATCGAGGAGGCGGTCCTTTTCGTCCGCCACGTCGTCCAGGCGGCCGAAGATCATGAGCCAGCCTGTGCCGGCTTCCCGCGCCTCCCTGAGGGACCCGTAGCAGGCTGTCACATGCTCCGGTCCCGGCATGAATCCGTCGGTGCGGCAGAACACTGCGTCATAAAGGCTCTCCGTCATGATCTTGTACAGCCGCTCACCGCCCTCGTCGGAAACGAGAGCGTATCTGGTCTCCCCGTCTCCGGTCAGGGTCTCCGCTTCCGCAAGGAACCGGTCGTTGTCCCAGGCGGCGTCGATCCTGAGAAGCTTCGGTGTCTCTTCTTTACCGTTTCTTTCTGTCGTCATCTTTTCGTCTTCCTCGTCTTCCCGCCTCCATCGTCCCATGGGGCTGCTGCCCATCCTGTGGGGCTGTCCCTGTGATTGGGCGTTTTCAGGCTGATTTGAAAAAAATGTTCCCTCCAGACAGCGGATTCTGCAGCGATTCCGGTCTGTGAAAGGCCGAATCGGGCGCTTTTAGACGATATCTTCTGTTTTGTTCCCCTGATCTCCTGTTTTGAGTCTCTGTTTTGGATGAAAAAGGGTACAAAATTTGAAAACCGGGAAGAAAACGCCCGCTCAACACCTTCTGAAGTCAATAATTGACTCTTCTAAGAGTCAAAAAAGGGTACAAATATTGAAAAAACTCGAAAAAACGCCCGCGAAAGTCTGCGAAACTCTCCGGCGCTCACACGTCCCGGGAAACGGCACCGCTCCCTGAAGCGCCCTTGATACCCCGCACAGCAAATGTGAGCAGCACGCCCAGCGCTGCCGGGATCAGGCTCTCCGCCGCGCAGAGAAGAATGCCGTCGTAAGGCAGCAGCCGCGGATACAGGGCGCGGTCTATCATCACCAGCAGCGGCATGTGGATATAGAAGATCATCTCCGTGCTCTGTCCGACTGTCCGGGCGAAGAATTCCGCGGCCCGGGGAAGGCGGCTGCCTGCTCCGGGAACACCTGGTCCCTCCGAAGCGCCCTCCACTCCGGGAATGCCAGTCAGCAGCAGGAAGAATCCGGAGGCCATGAGCAGCGTGCTGACCCAGAAGTGGCCGCTGACCACCATGCTTCCTTTCCACAGGAAGGTCTCATACTGGGAGTATCGGATCAGGATCAGCCCCAGAAGGCCCGCCGCAAAAGAGACTGCAGCGTACCGGCGCGGAATCTCCCGCCGTTTTTCATACAGAACGCCCCCCACCATGTAATAGAAGATGCAGAAGGAATACTGGAAGTGGAAGGGATCCACTGCTCCAAAATTTCCCAGCAGGAAAGGCTCCTTGTGCAGAATAAACTGACAGACCAGACGCACCAGAAGACCCGCCCCGGTCAGTCCGTTCTCAAACAGGAACAGCACAAAGACGATGTAAAGGAACAGCCCTCTGTTCCTGAGATACACTTCCTTCAAAAGCGGCGCGATCAGCAGGATGGTGATGTACGCCTCCATGAACCAGAAGTGGGAGGTGTTCACGCCGGGAAGGCTCCCGAAGATGAACACGTAGGTCAGGATGTCCCTCATGCCGGGGACAGGCGCACCGAAGGAGTGATAGACCGCGAGGTACAAAGCTTTCCAGAAAGCGAGCCCCAGGTATACCCTGAGGATCTTCCGGAACTGCTTCACAGCATCCCCTTTTCCAAAGCCCGCGGGATCCCCGGGCCCGTTCAGATATACCGCCCCGGCCGCCATAAAGAAGCATGGAATGGCGCACTGGCTGAAGGTCATCACCACCATGTCCGCCGCGCTCTCCCCGTTCGTATGGGCCATGTTGTGGACCATGATCACCAGGAGGATGGCGATCCCCTTCACCAGGTCCAGCGTGAGGTCCCGTTCCCTCCGGGGAGCCGGCGAAGCTCCCTGCTCAGTATTCGATTTCGTCGATGATCTGCTGTACAATCCTCCAGTTCTCCTCGTCTACTTTTCTTCTCGCCTGGAGTTCCGATTCCTCCGGGTCGTCTTCCCACAGGTTCTCGCCCAGCGGCTGCTCCGGTTCAGAGGCTTTTTCTTCCTCTTCCATCTCTTCCACTGCCTTCACCTTGAACTGAGTCTCATAGAGCTCCGTGTACACGCCGCCGGCCTTCACCAGATCCTTGTGGACGCCCCGCTCCACGATCTGCCCGTCCTTCAGGACGATGATCTCATCTGCGGACAGGATGGTGGACAGGCGGTGTGCGATCAGGATGCTGGTGCAGGAATTCACCAGCGGGTCGATCGCCTCCTGGATCTTTGCCTCGGAGATGGAGTCCAGGGAGGCTGTTGCCTCGTCAAAGATCAGGAGCGCAGGCTTTCTCAGCAGGACCCGGGCGATGGAGATACGCTGCTTTTCTCCGCCGGAGAGCTTCAGCCCCCGGTTTCCCACCACCGTATCCAGCCCCTTCTCCTGCTTCTCGATGAAATCCCAGATATTCGCTTTCCTGCAGGCGTCCTCAAGCTCCTCCTCCGTGGCATCCGGGCGCACATACAGGAGATTCTCACGGATGGTCCCGTTGAAAAGATAGGTCTCCTGAGTGACCACACCGATGCTGCTCCTAAGGAATGTAAGATCCAGTCTGCGGACATCGACCCCGTCAAACAGCACCTCGCCCTCCTGCACGTCGTACAGGCGCGGAATGAGGTTGATGGTAGTGCTCTTTCCGGAGCCGGAGGGGCCGACGATCGCCACGGAACGGCCGCTCTCCAGACGGAAGCTGACGTCCTTCAGGATCTTCCGCTCCGGCTCATAGGAGAATCCGACGTGGCGGAACTCCACGCTGCCCTCCGCATGATCAGGGACGATGGCGTCCGGCGCGTTCTTTATCTCCACCGGCATGTCGAAGTACTCGAAGATGCGGGTGAACATGGCCATGGACCGGATCCAGTCCACCTGGATGTTCAGCAGGGAGTTGACCGGTCCGTACATCCTTCCGAGCAGCGCCACCAGCACGGTGATGTCACCGACAGTCAGGGAAGAATGATACTTCATGATCAGGATGCCGCCCACCAGGTACAGGAGCATGGGACCGACACTGGTGATGGTGGTCAGCACCACGCGGAACCAGCGGCCTGCCATCCGCTCCTTGATGTTCAGGCTGATCATCCGGCCGTTGGCGCGCTCGTACTTTTTGTACTCCTGCTCCTCCCGGCAGAACAGCTTCACCAGGGTCTGTCCGCTGACCGAAAGAGTTTCGTTCAGAATGCCGTTGATCTCGTCGTTGCACTCCTGGGCCTCCCGGGTCAGAGTCCACCGCCGCTGGCCGGCTTTTCTCGTCGGGATGGTGAACAGGGGAACAATGATGATGCCCACCGTGGCCAGGATCCAGTTCTTCCGGTACATGGCGATCAGCGCCACTGCCAGAGTGATGGAATTCGACAGGATGCTGGAGTAGGTGTTGGTGATCACCTGTTCCACACCGGAAATATCACTGGTCATGCGGGTGATGATATCGCCCTGGTTGTTGCTCGTAAAGAAACGCTGGGACATGGACTGGAGATGCCTGTACATGGAATTCCGCATATCATAGGTAATATGCTGGGCGATCCAGGAATTCAGGTAATTCTCCAGCACACCGATCATGTTTGCGGCAAAGGTCACCGCCAGCGACAGCACGATATAAAAGACAAGACGGTCAAAGTTCTGTCCGATCAGCCCCTCGTCGATGATCTTTCCTGTGAGGATAGAAGGCATCAGGGTGAGCACGGAAGAACAGATGATGCAGCCCAGCGACGCGGCAAGCTGCAGTTTGTAAGGCTTCAGCCAGGACATGACCCTGACAAGAAGCTCCTTCGTCACTTTCGGCTGGTTCGCCTTCTCCTCCGCGGTCAGCGGCTGACGTCCGCTGTGGGGCCCGAAGCCCATTCCTCCCATAGGCGGCATAGATGCACCTCCTTAAAACTATGAAGCCATAGCTGAAACAAATGCTGCTGAATTACAAATGCTGCCTGCTATTCTATGATACCACAGAACTGCCCCCGATCCTTGATCGTCCTTAGCAGCGGTCTCTTATGACCCGCTGCCTGAGAGGACTGCCAGAAACGCCATGAGAGGCAGAAGCCCGCGGAACAGAAAAGCGGAGGGCCGGCCCGTCAGGCCCTCATAGATCCCGCAGGAACAGTCCGCCAGCAGCACTGCGCCGCAGAACTCCGCCGGACTGTAAGAAAGCCAGAACCCGTAGATCAGGAGAAGCGCCGCTGCGCCGCTTATGAAGCCTCTCGCCCTGAGGAGCTCCGGGATCCCCTTTCTTTTCAGATCCGCAGGCACTATCCCCGCAATGCGGAGAGACATTCTGGATCCTGTCCTGAACAGCGCTGTTCCGGCAAGTAAAAACTCCGCTGCCGCTGTCAGAAGGATCAGCATTTCCGCCATCATCCCCGGCTCCTTCTCCTTTCTCCGCTCCTTAAGGATCGCGTCCACCAGTTCCGCGTAAAACATGTTTCCGTAGGCGTATCTCCAGCCCCCGTTCGCTTCCACCGCCAGAGGGTTGCTGTAGGTTTTTTTCTTTCCGCCGGATTCCCTTTCGGCAAAACGCTCCGCGAGCTCCCGGCTGTGTACTCCGCCGTTCTTCTCCACATACGTGATATAGCCGGGGCCGTAATTATAGGCCTGGAAGACCGTCTTTTCGTCCACGTGATGCTTTTTCCCGCGCTTTAAAAGCGAGGCGTAATAGCTGCAGCCCTGGGCGATGGAGCTCTCGGAATCCAGCGTGTCCGGTGCCAGCCCCAGGGACTCGCTGGACTGCATGAGGTCCTCCAGCCGTCCCCCCGATTCGACAGTCATGATCGCGAGAAGATCGTCCGTACAGTTCCGGATGCCTTCCTTCCGGGCGTAATGCTCCACCAGCAGGCGGTACTGCTGCACCTCCTCCGGAAACACACGGCTCTGCCTGATCGATGAACTGAGGGCAATAAGAAGGAGCAGCATGCCTGCTGCAGTCAACAGCGCTGCCGCCCCGTTCTTCTGTTTTCGGTTTTTCTCTGCTGCCATAGTCTTATACAAAGTGCTGTACAGAATCCGGGATCTGGGCCTTGGAATACAGGAACACGCGGTCCCCGTCCTGAAGCTTCAGATCTCCTTTGGGGATCAGGGTCCTGCCCGCGCGCTTCACCATCACGATGACGGTCTTCCGGGAGATGTCGAGATCCCGGATCGCATGGCCGTTCCACGGATTCCTGCTCTTCAGGGTGATCTCTCTCAGGACGACATGCTCGGAACGCTCCGGGTCCACCGCCCCCATCACGACGATGTCGTTTTCCTTCAGGACCAGATCCCCCCGCGGGATCATCACATCGTCGTTCCGCCGCACCGCCGCGATCACCACGCCGGCGGGAAGTCCCAGCTCCTGGATCTCCTTGTCCCTCCAGGGATCCTTATGACCGATCTTTACCCTGAGGAACCTGAGATCTGTCTGCTCTCCCTCTTCGCTGATGGTCTTAAGACGCGTGTACTGCTCCACGAAGCCGGCGGAAATGATACCGGTGGGGATCGCCACCATGCCGACGCCGAGAAAGGTGATGACAATGCCGAAGGCTTTTCCCGCCGTGGTGACCGGGTAAATGTCCCCGTACCCCACGGTAAGCAGCGTGGACGCCGCCCACCAGATCCCGGAGAAGGCGTTGGCGAACACCTCCGGCTGCGCCTCATTTTCCAGACTGTACATGCAGAGGCTCGCGCCCAGCATGAGGATCACGATAATAAAGACCGAGGAGAGCAGCTGCTGCTTTTTTCTCGAAATAACTTCCGTGATAACATTCAGAGAGTCGTAATAGGCGTTGATCCGGAACAGCCGGAATATCCGGATCACACGGAACATCCGGAAGGCCACCGCGCCTTTGGGGAAGAAAAAGGGCAGATAATGGGGCAGGAAGGACAGGAGGTCTATCATACCGGAAAAGGAAAACACATAGCGCAACAATGCCTCCGCTCTGCTCTGTTCCGGATATTTCAGATCCGCCGTCCATACCCTCAGAACGTAATCCGCCAGGAAAAACAGCGCCGTAGCTGCTTCGAGCATCAGGAAAAGGCCGCCGTATCTTGCCTCCAGCTCACTGAAGGTGCCAAGCACCGTCACCGTCAGGTTGATCAGGACGATCACCGTGCTTACCACGTCGTAGGTGCGGCTCAGATGTTCCCCGCTGTCCCCGATCTCGATCACTTCATAGACGTTTTTCCTGAATTTTACCCTGTCCTTGTCCATAGCTCCCCCGCTGCTCCAGGTCGTTCTTGATCAAATCTCATTGTACTTTGAATATCTGGAGGACGCAAGCGCAGGCTTTGCCTCTCCTGCTGGAATACTCTCAGCAGCTGCGGCGGAAAGCGGCTCCTCCGAAATTCCATTTATGGAAATAATATGGTATGATTTCTTGTGTCGGAAGCAGAATAATGGTATAATTATGGCATGTAAGCAGTATCGTTGTTGTGATACAGGAGGTGCTGAACATGACACTGGAAGAAATGCGGGAACGGAAGCGCGCTCTCGGCTACAGCAATGAGATCCTTGCGGAAAGATCAGGCGTCCCCCTCGCCACCGTCCAGAAGGTCCTCAGCGGGATCACGAAAAATCCCCGCCGGAAGACCGTCGAAGCGCTGGAACTGGCATTGACGAAAAGCAGTCTCCCGGGGCAGAGGCATCCTGAGGAACTGCCCTATGCCGTGGACCGGGACGGCTGCATTACGAAGCGGGTCGACTACTGGGTCCCGGAGCTGCAGGCCCGGATGGTCCGCGATGCCGCGGTGGAATACGGTGCCAAAAGAATCTATACCATGGAGGATATCCGGGCGCTGCCTGAGGGGGTCCGGGCGGAGCTGATCGACGGGAAAATGATCTTCATGGCCTCCCCGAACCGCACACACCAGCGGATCAACGGAGGAATGCATCTCGCCGTGGCAAACTATATCCGTGACACCGGAAAGGACTGTGAGATCTATATTCCGCCCTACGGCGTATTTCTGCACGCAGATGAATCCGAATACTTCGAGCCGGATCTCACCATCTTCTGCGACCACAAAAAGTCCAGGTACGACGGCTGCTTTGGTCCGCCGGACTGGATCGTCGAGGTCGTATCCCCCTCTTCAAAAAGCAATGATTACGGAAAGAAGCTGTTTAAATACCGGGAAGCCGGCGTGAAGCTGTACTGGATCATCGACCCCATGCGGGAAATGACCCTGATATACGATTTTTCCGGAAACGAAGCCAACGGGAAGACCACCGGTCTTTACCCCTTTGACGAAGAACTCTCCTGCGCCCTCTGTCCGGACCTGAAGATCCGGATCAGAGATATGCTGTGAGCTCTCATAAGAACCGTTCCATCGGAAACACGGGATGCTTATTGACGCTGCGGCAGGAAGAATGATATACAGAAATCACACAGAGAACCGATGTCCCCCCCTATCACAGAAAGAGGAAACGAATATGAAGCTGCTTATCATCAGACATGCTGACCCGGACTACGAGATCGACAGCCTCACGGAGACAGGACACAGGGAAGCCCGCCTTCTGGCCGACTGGTTTTCAAAACAGTCCCGGGAGAAGGGGTTCCGGATCGACGCCGCCTATCAGTCCCCCCTGGGACGGGCGAAGGTGACCGCGGCCTATACCCTGGACGCCCTCGGCATGACCGCGGAGACCCTGCCCTGGCTCCGGGAATTCAACGCGAAGATCCACCGTCCCGACCAGGAGACTCCCATGATCGCCTGGGACTGGCTGCCCCAGGATCTGGACCGCGTGGACGCCTTCTTCGGTGAAAAGACCTGGATGGATCCGGAACCGATGGCGGAGTCCGACGTCCGCGAAAAATACGAAGCGGTCTGCGAAGGCATCGACGCTCTTCTCCTGAAGCACGGATACAAAAGAGAAGGACGCGTTTACCGCGCCCTTCATCCGAATCACGACTGTATTGCCCTCTTCTGCCATTTCGGCGTGGAGAGCGTGATCCTGAGCCATATGCTGAACAGCTCGCCTATTCCGCTCTGGCATGGTTTCTGCGCGCTGCCCTCTTCCATTACCACCGTGTTCACGGAGGAGCGCCGGGAAGGCACCGCTTCCTTCCGCATCACGGAGTACGGAGCTCTGCCCCACCTGTACCTTGCCGGGGAAGAACCTTCCTTCTCCGCCCGTTTCTGCGAGTGCTTCACCGACGACACGCGGCACGACTGACAGATCAGTAGTTGCCGTTCGTCTTGTTCAGCTGGTCGAAATCTGTTCCGGGATCCCACGTGGTGCCGGAAGTTCCTGCAAAGCTGTCGTGGTCCTTGTTTCCCTGATAGACGTTGTCGTAGGAGGTAGACGCCTCATAGACCTTGCCGTCGTTTCCATAATAGGTATCGACCTCCCGGATCGCCTCTGACTGGAGATTCCGGACGCGGTCCATGGACGAGACAGCCGGGCCGAAGCCGCCGGCGTCTCCGTATCCGCCGGATCCTCCTGCGCTCCCTCCCATGTAATTCGACCACTGCGAGGCGACTCGGTCATGAGACGCGGACGCGGAGGCCTGCATCTCGCTCATGGTGCCGTGGATATGCTGCTGCGTGTCCATCATCATCTGCATGCGGCGTTCGTTGGACGCCTGCTGATCCAGGACCATCTGCTGCAGACACTGGTGCACGACCTGGAGATTCTTCTGCCGGTACTGCTCAAAGGCAGGAAGATACTGTATGGTGGTGCGCACCTTGTGGAATTCCGGGAGACAGGCATTGGCGATATCCGTATCCGCAACGAACAGAAGCTCATACTGGACTTCCCAGAATCGCTGGCGCAGCGCATTCTGGACCTTCTTCATGCCGTTTTCCAGCATCTCCTGAAATTTACCGCCGCCGAAGAGACCACCGGCCCCATTACCGAAAAGGCCGCCGGCTCCGATCCCGCTGCCAAACAGGCTGCCCGCACCGGCTCCGCCGCCGAAGGGAGCGCCGCCGACGGGGTTCATCTTCTCGAAGGAAACGATCCTGGTCTCGGCGACAGCGTTCTGTTTTCTGCCGTCCGGGTGCTGCAGCAGGTAATATCTCCGCTTCCAGTCAGCCGAGGCACTGAACCCCTGCTGGCTGTACATGGACAGGATCTGCTGCTGCGTCTTCTTCTCAGCATCGTCCGCGTCCTCTTCCTTCAGAAGACGCACTGAGGGAGGGGCATCCCTGAAAATATACCCGAACATCTCGTCCTCGTACTCCGCGGCACTGCGCTCTGTTCCCTCAAGACCGCCCTGACCGTACTGCACGCCCATCGTATTCAGGTGCCGTCTGCCGTTCTGGTTCATGAAAGAGGGCTCCACATGATGGATCGTCTGCTTCGTGCGGATCACAATGAACGCCTTCTCCTCAGGGTTCATCATGGTAGTGGTGATATGGGCGCCGTCCTTCGCCGGATCACCGAAATCCGGGCCGGAATTGCCGCATCGGACCATCCAGCCCTTGGGGACATAGCAGCTTAAGAAGCAGACACCGTAAGCGTCCTGTACAATGGAAGGGATCGCTGCGACCGTCCCGCGGCCAATGCCGTCCTCCAGGACCCCGCCCTGGGCGCCAGCCTTCGACCGGATCTTGTCCCGCATATCAAAACGGGTCCCGCAGTAAGGGCAGGTGAGCAGTTCTTCGTAACCGTCCCAGTCAAGGGGCGCCTTACAGTTCGTGCACTGAATTTTCTCCATATTTTTCTCCAGTTTCCAAATTATGCCATATTTCCGGCTGCTATAATTGAATGTTATAATTTTACCACAATCTGTCCCGTATATGCAGGACAATTTAAAGGAGGACTTTTTATGAAAAGAAAGATCTTCGCGGCAGGTCTGCTCCTGTCCCTTTTGATCACCTGCACTTTTTCCGCCTGCGCTTCCGGCGAAGCTCCGGCCGCCGCTTCCACCAGCGCTTCCGAAACTTCTTCAGCCGCTGCCTCCACAAGTGCGACTCCGGCCGCTTCCACAGGTGAGACTCCGGCCGCCGCAGTCCCGGAGACCTCAGCAGAGAACGGAGCTCCCGTCCTCTGGCCGGCAAAAGAAATGCCGGTGTCCCTGAAGTACGACCGGATGTGGGTCTACAGCGCCCACGCAGAGACAGAAGACGCCGCCATTCTGGGAAAGATCGTGGATGCCGTTAAAGATCTCAGCGTCGGGGAAAAAGCCAACTACGTCGTGGACGATTTCACTGACCTTCTTCTCTTCACCTTCCCGGACGGCAGCACGTACCGGCTGGAATTTGAGGAAGAAAACTGGGTGACCGAAGGATCGGGCCGCCTCCATGTGGAAGGCCTGTCCCAGCTCCGCGCCCTTCTGGACAAGCTTCTGGGGGATCAGGTTCAGAAATAACAACTGGCAAGGAACAAAAAAGGATCTTCTGCATCCTGGTGAGATGCGGAAGATCCTTTTTTCCGTTTCTGTAACCTTACTTATTGATGCTGTTCCCGGGAGTCCTGCTGATTCTCCATTTCCCCCAGGAGCGCTTTTTCCTCCTCCGTGAACTTCCTGCCTTCCAGCAGATCCGGCCGGCGTTCCATCGTTTCCTTCAGAGCCGCCTCCAGCCGCCATTTCCTGACTGCTTCGTGGTCTCCTGAGAGGAGTACTTCGGGGACTTTCTGTCCCCGGAACTCCGCAGGCTTCGTGTACTGAGGATACTCCAGCAGTCCATTTTCAAAGGACTCCTCCCCGGCACCGCCCTCCTTCAGATTTCCCTCAAGAAGCCGCAGCACCGAGTCCGCCACCGTCATGGCAGGCAGCTCTCCTCCGGTCAGGATATAATCTCCGACGGAGACCAGCTCGTCCGCCCAGGAATAGATCCGCGCGTCAAAGCCTTCATAGTGGCCGCAGATCAGGATCAGATGATCCTGCGCTGCCAGCTCCCGGGCTTTTTTCTGATCATAGACGGTGCCTGCCGGCGACAGAAGGATCGTCCTGACAGAGACCTTTCTCCCGCTGTCCTTCCTGTCCTCCGTGCCGCGCCTTTTTACCGATTCGACCGCGTCCGCCACAGGCTGGCAGCGGAGCACCATTCCCCGCCCGCCGCCGTAAGGACTGTCATCGATATGGCGGAAGCTCCCCGGCGCGAATTCCCGGATGTCGATGAGCGCCGCTCCGTTTTGCTGCCCGTTTCACCTCATGGGACTGAAGGAAACTGCCGAACAGCTCCGGACAGACCGTCAGGATACTGATCCTCATGCTTCTTCAGTTTCTTCCTTGCAGCACTCTTCTGCTTTCTCTTCTTCCTTGCAGCAGCACTCTTCAGCCGCTTCTTCCTGGCAGCACTCTCCTGCTTCCTCTTCCGGACAGCAGTATGCCTTCTCCGGCAGGTTCCGCACCGCCTCCAGCCAGTCCGCATAGCGGTCGCGCTTCGTCACGCCGTAGAAGAACGGCTGCAGAACCTCAGCCCCGTCGCAGATCGCGGAAAGCGTATCCAGGGAAGCGGTCATATCGGTCATCTTCGAAGTAGCGAAGGGGATCACTTTCTTTCCGTTAAAGTCGCAGGCCTGCAGGAATTCCTGCATGAACTCCGGGATATCACCCGCCCAGATGGGATAGCCTACGAAGACCGTATCCACTCCCTCAAGATCCGGGATGTCCGTCACATAGCCGGGGACGATCCCCTTTCTGTGGTCCGCGATGACGCGCCTCACTGTCTGGATAAAGTTTCCGTACAGAATATCCGGCTCCACCTTCACAAGCGTGCTGCCGGTATCTCTT
>CACZFV010000064.1:5785-18407 GCA_902780465.1 uncultured Lachnospiraceae bacterium | reverse complement strand
ATGGATCTTTGCTTCCGGATCGGCCTGATCCGTCAGGGAATTCTGCATGATCTGTCGAAATATTCTCCCGAGGAGTTCGCCACCGGCATCCGCTATTACCAGGGGATCCGCAGTCCCAACGCGGCGGAAAAACGCGAAAAGGGCTACTCCGGAGCCTGGCTCCACCACAAAGGAAGGAACAAGCATCACTATGAGTACTGGATCGACGTGGACCCGGAACAGGACTTCACTTTCCAGGGCGTCAAAATGCCTCTGAACTACGTGCTGGAGATGGTCTGCGACAGGATCGCGGCCTCCAAGGTCTACAACGGGGATGGCTACACCGACGCCACACCCTGGGAATATTACCAGGCCCGGGCGGAAGCGCCCCGGATCCATCCTGAGACACGGGCGCTGCTGGAAAAGCTCCTGCAAATGCTGAAGGACGAAGGAGAATTCCGCACCCTCGGCTACATGCGATGGTTAATGAAACATCCTGACCGCTACTGAGACGGTCAGGATGTTCTTTTTTGTCCTGTTCTGTTTTACTTTGCGCTGCTGAGCAGCTTCTCCATCTCTTCCACAGAGAAAGTGTAGGTCTTACCGCAGAAATGGCAGTTCATCTCCACCGGCTTTCCTTCCCGGATCATGCTGAGGAGTTCCTTCTCGCCCACGGAGATC
The DNA here is from genome assembly GCA_902780465.1 of uncultured Lachnospiraceae bacterium. GTDB lineage: Bacteria > Bacillota > Clostridia > Lachnospirales > Lachnospiraceae > Moryella. The sequence continues at coordinate 17,747 of CACZFV010000064.1, read as the reverse complement.
AGCGCCTTTTCCACCCGATCCCTTGTGCAGCCGCAGTGATACCGGCAGGGCATTTTGTCCGTGAACTGGAGATCCATGTCTCCGAGGACCAGCGTCAGCAGATCCTCCGGGCTCTTTCCGTTCCGGTAGAACGTTGTGACAGAGTCGATCCCCTTCAGTCTGTCCTCCAGGGCAGTCACCGTCTCCTCCGGGCAGCCGGGCATCAGCTGGATGATAAAACCGCCGGAGCAGTTCACCGAGTGGTCAGGATTCACCAGCACTCCCAGCCCCACGCTGGAAGGCACCTGCTCACTGGAGGCGTAGTAGTAGGCGATATCCTCCGCGATCTCACCGGACACCAGCTTCACCTGCCCCACATAAGGCTCCTTCATTCCGATGTCGGAGATCGTCGTGAGGATCCCTTCTCCCAGTGCCCCGGAAACATCCAGCTTGCCTTTTTCATTCGGCGGCAGGATCACTGCCGGCTCGTAAGGATATCCCTTTACGTTGCCTTTACAGTCCGCGGTCACAAGGATCCCGCGTGCGGGACCGCTGCCGTCGATCTTCAGCGTCAGAAGGTCCTGTTCATCCTTCATCATAGCGCCCATCATCACGCCGGCTGCCATCAGGCGTCCCAGGGCCGCCGTCACCACAGGAGTCGTGTGATGGATCTGCCGCGCCTCCTCCGTCAGGTTCCCGGTAGTCACGGCAAAAGCGCGGACAAAACCGCCTGCCGCGAAGGCGCGGATCATGTAATCTTCCATATCTTCAGTCCTCTCCCGCCGGAATCTTCTCCTCCGGCCGTTTTCCTCTTTCTCCCAGCGTGATCAGAAGACGTTCCGTGGATTCACCCGGCATTGCCATGGTGTCCGCGTCCACGCAGTCCAGCCACAGCATTCCTGCCTCCGTTGCCGCCGACTTCAGTTCCTCCACGGAATAGGCTTTCTGCAGGTGGGTCTCTGTGAAGCGGCGGTATCTTGCGTCATCCCCTTCTCCCTCGTCCCGGATGTAGAGTGTGAGATCATACTCGTTGAGCTGCGTCACCGGATCGTAGGAATTCTCCCAGATAAAGCTTCCGATGTCCCGCGTCTCGGCGATTGTGTTTTCCGCCAGGATATGCTCGTATTTCCGGATCGTATTGCAGTCGAATACGAAGATCCCGTCCGGATCCAGATAGTTGTTGACCAGCCGGAAGACTGTCACCAGATCCTCCCAGGTCAGAATATAATTGATGGCGTCGCAGCGGCTCACAAACGCCCGGCAGGTCCCGTACAGCTCGAAGGAGCGCATGTCCTGGCACAGGTACAGGATATCCTGCCCGCTCTCCAGCTTTTTCTCCATGGCGATCTCCAGCATGTCAGCGGAACTGTCGATGCCGATCATATCGTAGCCTTTTGCCGCCATCCGCTCCGTCAGGCTCCCCGTGCCGCAGCCGAGGTCGCCGACGATCCCGCCGGTGATCCCGTACTCTCCCAGGATCTTCACAACTTCAGCGCACCATGCATCGTAGGGAACATTGTCCATGAACAGGTCGTAGACCTGGGCAAAAGAAGTATACGCTTCCATCTTCTCTCCTTTCGGCATCAGTACATCAGAAAGGCAGCTCTGCCGCCTGTATTCTGGAAAGCAGAACAGACCGGCAGGGCTGCCGCTGAAAATCTTGAACTTACCGCCCGCAGCAGTGCTTGTATTTCTTTCCGGAACCGCAGGGACAGGGATCGTTTCTTCCGATCTTGTGGGGCTTCCTGACTGTCCCGCTCGCCTTCTGGAGCTTGTACAGTTCTTTCCGCTTCTCCTCTGTCAGGATGGACTCCCACTGGGGCAGGCCATAAAGCCAGTTCGCCTTCGCCTCGACCATGTTGTAGTAGAGCTTCTCCGGATCGATCTCCAGGCGGACAGGTGTGTCCTCCTCCATGGTCTCGATGGGATTGGCCTCCTTCAGGCTGTCGTTGATGCCGTCCAGGAATCCGGTCATGGTCTGTACGTCTGTTCCGAACTTCTCCGCCAGCTCCTTCACTGTGCCGCTTTCCACAGCAGTCACGTCCGCCAGCAGCTTTTCATAGATTCCTTTCTCGACAGCAAAATAGTCTTTCCAGAGGGCTTCCTTCTGCTGGTTGTCCGTGCCCTCTCCGTATGCTTTGCTTCTCCAGTTCTCAAGTAACGTCATGAAAATGCACCGCCTTTTCTATCTCATTGATCTTATTCACGCATCCGCTCTCCGGATGCTTTGCTGTCCAGTATAATCTACTTTCCCGTGGAATGCAAATGTGTCTTTGGGACCGGCAGACCGCTTTCCGGATCGATCCGCTCCATATCCGCGTAGACCTCAGGATCTTCCGGCAGTTTTTTCTTTTTCAGGTGGCGGTCCACGATCTTCATGAACTGCCGCGAGATCACCGCAAAGGTGGGAATGCCGATGATCATACCGATGATCCCCCAGAGCCCGCCGAAGAAGAGGATGGAAAACAGCACCCAGAAACTGGAGACACCGGTTGTGGAGCCAAGGATCTTCGGTCCCAGAATGTTTCCGTCAAACTGCTGCAGAAGCAGGATCAGGACAGTAAACTGCAGTGCGCTGACCGGATTCACCATGAGGAGGATCAGGACACTGGGGACCGCACCGATAAACGGGCCGAAGAAAGGAATCACGTTGGTACAGGCGACGATCACGCTGATCACCAGGGCGAAAGGCATTTTCAGGAGCGCCATCACAACATAGCAGATCACACCGACAATGACCGAGTCGATGATCTTCCCTACGATGAATTTGGAAAAGACGGAACCGATATAGCGCATCTCTTCCACGAGGCCGTTGGCCGCGTTCAGCGGAAGAAGGGCATATGCGGCGCGTTTGCACTGCACGGCCAGGTGCTCTTTCATGTTCAGCAGGTAAGCCATGACGATGATGCCGAGGAAGAAACTGCTGAGAACGCCGACGAGCTTCATCACTCCGGAGGTGATCCCTGACAGGTATTTGTTGATATTCGGAAGCAGGTTGGAATTCACCCAGGAGATGGCGCCGTTGTACAGCTGCTCGTAGTAGCGGAGCGCGGTGTCCCTTGCTTCCGGGTTGTCGTGGAAGATCGATTCGATCAGTGTCTCTACGCTGTTGACGCTGTCCGGTATCCGGCTGTACAGTTCCATGAATCCGGAGATCAGCTGCGGGATCACCATGGAGATCAAAGCAGTCACCAGGGCAAAGATCATGACGATGCAGTACATCGTCGCCGTAAAGCGGCTGACCACGTCCAACGCTTTGTTTTTGCCCCGCTCCTTTATGGGAACGATGGCGTTCCTGATCCGGTCGTAAAGAGGCGCCCACAGGAACGCCATGACGCACCCGTAGATGACAGGCATCAGGATTCCGATGATATCGTCGATGAACTTCTTCACTTCGTTTGAATTCCGGATGATGAAATAGACCACCAGAGATGCCGCTGTCACGGCGAAAGCGGTGAGCCCCCAGGCGATACGTTCGCGGTGCTTTTCTCTGAACATGAAACCGTACCTCACTTCGATGGTTCTTTCCCGCAGCAGGAAATACCTCCCGCTGAAAAAAAAAGACAGTGCCCGGCACTGTCTCTGATCCTTATGATAAGCAGCCCCAAAATGCCGGTCTTACTTATTGACGCCTGGCTGAGCCAGGTGGGTGACCGCTCCTGAACATCTGCCTTCCGCCCGAGGCGGCCTGACATCCGAACGGGAATATAGTCTCCCGTAAAAGAATTTGCAGGTTCAAAATTGGCAAGATTATCGAACATCCCAGGCGCTGCTTATATACAGTTTTACTATGCGCGCGGCAGATGCCGTTCACATAAAATCTACAATTTAATTATATCCTCCGACGCTTTATAAGTAAAGCGGATTCTGTAAAAAGAAGCCCCCTGAGGGCTTCTTTATCGCTTTTTTACAGCTTCTTTACAGGTCTTCGACGGATATTTCATATACCTGGTATTCCCGCACACACCGGAAGCCCTGTTTTTCAGCCAGCATCACCGTGAACAGACTGGAGGCATCCCAGGCAGGGCGGATATCTTTTTCCAGGCAGGCAAGGATCACGCTGGCGGCGGAGGCCGTCGCCATGCCCCGTTTCCGGTAACCCTTACGGGTGATGATCTCCACCTCCATGAGTTCCGGGGAGAGGATGCAGCCGGTGCAGCCGCTGACGATCATATCATCCTGGAGCGCCGCGTAGCAGGTCCCCTCCGCGACCGCCCTCTGCGGTTCGGAAAGACCGTTAACAAAATCACTGCTCCACTCTTCAGCCGCGGCCTTCGCCATGATCTCCTCGTCAAAAGGCTTCAGGGAAAAGCCTTCCGGGAATCCCGACACTGCTTTTTCGAGCCGCGTCCTGTCAAAGGTCGTCTCGTCTCCTTCCAGACGGAACCGGGTCACTGTCCGGAACCTGCCCGGAAACATATCCTCGATCCACCGGTTCCACCTCGGATCCCCGGGCACCAGGCGGGCAGATCCGCACTCAGTGCAGAGCGCGTTGTACAGCGCGATCTTCTCCGGTCCTCTCGGTGTGATCCCGTCAAGATACGCGAATTTTCCCTCCTGTGTCAGAGTAAAGGAAGATGCGGAATAAACTGTCTCTTTCATGGCTCCTCCCTTCAGGAATTAACTTTGCGCAAATAGATCTCAGGTATCCCGGCGGGACTGTCCAGGACAGCCTCCGGATGAAACTGTTCCAGCTCCGGCCTTTCCCGGAATCCCCAGAGCACGCCTATGGTATGTACCCCGGCTCTGGTCCCGGTCTCCATGTCTGTTCCGGTGTCGCCGAAATACAGGCATTCCTCCGGCTCCGCCTTAAGGTCCCGCAGCAGCGTGAGCAGGGAAGAAGGATCCGGCTTCAGCGGGATCCCCGGCCGCTCGCCCTGAACGTGGTCGAACAGTTCCCTGCCGAAAACGCTGTAGATATTGTCTTCGGTACGGGCCTGCGGCTTGTTGGAGAGCACCGCGAGTTTCGCCCCGCGGGACCTCAGGAAGGCGAGTGCCTCCCGCATTCCCTCATAGGGCTCCACACGATACCCGCAGTGCTGCTGAAACAGTTCCGCGTATCTCCGGGACACCGGTTCCAGCAGCGCCTCTTTATCCGCTCCGAAATAGTCCAGGGCTCTCCTGCAGTAATTCAGGGAGCCGTTTCCGACATACTGCTTCACCTGCGCCAGGGAGATCTCCCCGAAACCGAATTCCGCCAGTGTCAGGTTCATGGATCTCTGGAGTGCGTAAGTCGTATTCAGAAGAGTTCCGTCCAGGTCAAAGACACAGCACCGGATCAAATCTCTCCCTCCTTCAGGTTCGCCACTTCGTCAAACTCCTTCACGATCTCCTCGGAAGGAGCCGGGGTCGCAAGGCTGACGGCGTACATTGCCAGAAGCCCGAGGAAGAAGCCCGGGATCAGAGAATACAGGCCGGTCACGCCGCCGATGGTCTTTCCTCCGATCAGCGGGAGATAATCCCATACGATCACCGTCAGTCCGCCGCCCAGCATGCCGGCGATGGCGCCCTGGCGGTTCGCCCGTCTCCAGAACAGAGACAGAAGGACCACCGGACCAAAAGTCGCCCCCAGACCAGCCCAGGCGTTGGAGACCAGCCCCATGACGGAACTGTTGGGATCCCACGCAATAATATAAGCGACGATGGCGACAACAAGAACTGTGTAGCGGGACAGGTTCAGCGCGGTCTTCTCAGGTGCCTTCGGGTTGATGATGCCCCGGTAAATATCCTCCGTCAGAGAACAGGAGGTGATCAGCAGCTGGGAGTCCGCTGTGGACATGATAGCTGCCAGGATGCCGCAGAGGAACACGCCGCCGATCAGCGGAAGGGCGAACTGGCTCGTGAACATCTTCATGATCATTTTGATGAAGATCTTCTCCGCGTTCGTTCCGTCCAGGACTTCCGGCATCATGTAGGCGCGGCCGCACCATCCGATGAGGCAGGCAAAGCTCAGGGAGATCGCCACCCATACAATGGCGATGACCTTGGATTTCTGGAGTTCCTTCTCATTGGAGACCGCCATGAACTTGGTCAGGATGTGCGGCATTCCGAAGTAACCGAGGCCCCATCCCAGATTGGAGATGATGGTCACGGCACGGATGGGCTCTCCTCCGTCCTCCATGATGTTGGAGAAGGATGCCACACCGCCGGTGACGCCGCTCTGCTCCAGCAGCGGGCTCACGCTGTCAAATCCCAGGGTGATGCACGCGACGATCGGCACCATGAACAGGCCCACCAGCATCAGGAGACCCTGGATAAAGTCAGTCTCGCAGACTGCCATGAAGCCGCCCAGGAAGGTATAGACCAGGATGACCAGGGCGCCGATGGTAGCCGCGGCATGGTAGTCCAGTCCGAACACCGCGGAGATCAGCTTTCCTCCGGAAGCGAAGGCCGAAGCCGTGTATACCAGGAAGAAAAGGGCGATGAATCCGGAAGAAATGCCCAGCAGGAACCGGCTCTTGTCGCGGTAGCGGTTCTCAAAGAACATGGGAAGCGTGATGGCGTTGTTCGCCTTGATGGTGTATCTGCGGATCCTCTTGGAGACGATCAGCCAGTTCAGCGCGGTGCCGATGAAAAGGCCGATGCCGATCCACGCTTCTCCCAGACCGTACAGATAAATGGCGCCGGGAAGACCCATCAGGAGCCAGCCGCTCATATCCGCTGCCTGGGCGCTCATAGCTGCGACCCAGCCGTTCAGCTGACGTCCGCCGAGGTAGAAATCCTCCGTGTTCTTCGTGTTGGCAGAGCATCTCGCGCCGATCACGATCATCATGATCAGGTACAGAAAGAACGCTGCCAGAATAAAAACATTGTTAGCCATAAAAGACCCCCCTTGAAAAAAGTATAACTATTCCCCCCTCCCGCAAAAAAGCGCGGAACAGGGTGAATAGTTATACATATATCACAAATATTCAATTTCCTCAACCATTAAAGGTCTGCCCTCACAGACCGAGCAGGGTCTTAAGTATGCCTCTTCCGAGGCTGGCGCCCACATTGCCGCCGACCTTTTTCCCGAGTTTTCCGCCCACGGCGCTGCCCAGGGTATTGCCCACCTCGCGGCCGACAGTTCCCGCCGCGGCTCCGCCGATGGTGTTGAAGGTCCTCTTCTTCTTCGCCTTTTCGCGCTCTCTTTCTCTCTCCTCCGCGGCGGCTTCTCTCTCCGCCTGCTTCGCGGCGGCGATGGCATCCTTCTCCGCCTGCTTCGCAGCGGCGATGGCGTCCTTCTCCGCCTGTTTCGCGGCTTCCGCTTCGGCCTTTGCCTGCTCCGCGGCTGCCAGCGCTTCTTCATATCTCTTTTCCAGGACCTCGTAAGCCGACTCCCTGTCCACCATATCGGCGTACTTGTCTTTCAGCGGACTGGAGAGGACCGCCGCCTGATGCAGCAGATCGTCCAGAGCGCCCATCTGGGACTGGGGAGGAAGGACCTTGGCGATCTTGCAGACCGAGGGCGCGCCGTCCGCCTCCAGGAAGGACACGACTGCTTCCGCGGTCTTCAGCTCCTGCAGTGCGGTGGCGGTATCGAACGCGGGGTTCTTCCGGAAAGAGGAAGCCGCCGCCTTGATCCCCTTCTGCTCCGCGGGAGTGTAGGCTCTGAGGGCGTGCTGGATCTTGTTTCCCAGCTGGGCCAGGACCGCGCCCGGAACATCGCCGGGATTCTGGGTGATGTAGAATACGCCGATCCCCTTGGAGCGGATCAGCTTCATCACCTGCTCGATCTTTTCCAGGAGCGCCTTGGGCGCACTGTCAAAGAGCAGGTGCGCCTCGTCGAAGAAGAACACCATCTTCGGCTTCGGCAGGTCGCCCACCTCCGGCATCACGTCGAAGAGCTTCGTCATCAGCCAGAGCATGAAGGTGGAGTAGATCGTCGGGTCGTTGATCAGGGAGGTAGAGTCGAGGATATTGATCATACCCCTGCCTTCTCCGTCTGTCCCGAAGAAATCGCTGATCTGCAGCGCGGGCTCTCCGAAGAACTGTTCCCCGCCGCGTCCCTCCAGGGACACAAGGGAGCGCATGATGACGCCGATGCTCTGGGCGCCGATGTTCCCGTACTGTTTCCTGTATACCGCTGCATTGTCGCTGACATAGTTCAGCATCGCCTTCAGATCCTTGAGATCCAGGAGAAGCATGCCTTCATCGTCCGCGATCCGGAAGACGATGTCCAGCAGGTCGGACTGGGTCTTGTTCAGCTCCAGAAGTCTTGCGAACAGGAGCGGGCCAAACTCGGAGACTGTGGTCCTGAGAGCCAGGCCCCGTTTTCCCATGATGTCCCAGAACGTCGTCGGATATGCCTGGTAGCGGAATCCCGCTTCCGCAAGACCAAACCGCTCTATCCGCTTCTGCATGTCCTCGCTGTCGATTCCGGGCCTGCACATGCCGGCCAGATCGCCCTTGACATCTGACAGGAATACGGGGACGCCTGCATCAGAGAACGATTCCGCCAGGACCTTCAGGGTGATCGTCTTTCCTGTTCCGGTCGCGCCCGCAATGAGTCCGTGACGGTTGGCCATCCGGGGCAGAATGCAGCAGCGCTCTTCGCCGCTGGAGGCGATCCAGATTTGATTGTCAGCATACATAACGCGTTCCTCCTTATGATCTTCGCGCGCCGGCATCCCGGCCGCACAGCTTTATTGCTTTCCACAGACAGTATAGCATAAAAATAAGGCTGCACCAATGGATCGGTGCAGCCCTCGTCAGAGCAATTTTCAGTTACAGTTCAACTTTGTACTCCGGCTTTGCGTCGCCGTTGACAACATAATACGCGGCATTCTCTTCCGGCTTGATATAGATCTCCACCGTCTTGATCTCCACGCCCTTGTTTGCCTTCTTGTAGGCCTTCAGGACAGCATCCTTCACATCCTTGGCGACGATCTGCTTTCCTGCGAACTCTACGACGACATCGACCTTCGGGTCAGCCTTCTTCGTGGTGCCTGCCTTCTTCACCGCAGCCTTCACATCATCAGCCTTCGCCTCGATGTCCTTCTTTGCCTTGGTCACTTTCGCTGCTGCTGCCTTCTTCACTTTCTCTGTCTTCTCCGGGATCTTCGCGATCTCAGTCTCTACAGTCTCCACTGCTGTCTCTGCGCTCTTCTTCAGCTCTTCTACAGTCTCTTTTGCGGTCTTCTTTGCCATGATCTCAATACCTCTATTTTCATCGTTTGTCTTTTCAGCTCTTTTTGCTCCGACGGAATGCCTGTGCTTATTTGCGGCGGCTGTCCTTTTCTCCTCCTCCGCCGCAATGATGCTCCGGGCGGCGGCTCTTGCCATTGCTTCTTTCAGTATGCTTCTTTTATCGATCAGCATAATAGAATCCCTCCCGTAACATCTGCAAGTCGCGCAAATTATATACCGCTTCTTCTCATTTGTCAATAATTACAGAGGGATGTGAAACGCAATTCTGATAATTTACTTTCTGTACAATTTCACAGTGCATTGTGCTATCATAATTAGAAAAACATTACCAGCCCGCTGCGGCAGAAATCGAGGTGCTTATGCAGATGCAGCTTCTTCAGGACCGGATCAGAAAAGACGGTCAGATCAAAGAAGGCAACATCCTCAAGGTCGACTCCTTCCTGAACCATCAGATCGATGTTTCTCTCCTGCAGGAGATCGGGAAGGAACTGAAACGTCAGTTTGAAGGAAAGGAAATCACGAAGATCCTGACGATCGAAGCCTCCGGCATCGCTATCGCCTGCATCGCGGCGCAGTACTTCGGCTGTCCCGTGATCTTTGCGAAGAAGACCAAGACCCTGAACATCGCGGGCGAGGTCTACACCGCCAAGGTGGAGTCCTTCACCCACCAGACGACCAATGACATCATCGTCTCAAAGAGCTTCCTGCACGCCGAAGACAAGGTCCTGATCATCGACGATTTCCTCGCCAACGGAAAAGCAATTTTCGGTTTAAGCGAACTGGTCCGCCAGGCCGGTGCGGAGCTGGTCGGCGCCGGTGTCGTCATCGAGAAAGGCTTCCAGGAAGGCGGGAAGCGCCTCCGGGAGATGGGCATCGACCTTCACTCTCTGGCCATCGTGGAATCCATGGATCCTGCAACCGGCTCCATCACTTTCCGGAAGGAAGACTGACACAGGCCAGTATCCTGCTTACCGTTTTTTCACTGACCGGAAGAAAAATACCTGCGACAGGCCCCACCAGTGCCACGCACACGATGGTCCCGGCTCCGACTGTTCCGCCAAGGGCGAAGCCGATCAATGCAAAAGCACCGTCCACCAGCAGTCTGACCACGCTGAAGCTGCGGTGCAGCTTGTCCGACAGGACCACAGCCACCAGATCAGACAGCAGAAACAATGTAACACCCAGATGAGCGATCGTCAGACCTGCCAGCAGTATGCAGGTCCTGACGATCCATTCTTTTATACTTCGCTTTTCCATACTTATCTCTCCAGAAGAACGATCATCTCCGCGTTCGGCGTCTGGGGGAACATTTCGACGCCGCAGGCCTTTACCAGACGGTAGCCCGCTGCCCGCATGATCTCCAGGTCCTTTCCGAAGCTGCCCGGTTTGCAGGAGACGTAGACGATCCGCTCCGGACGGATACCGCCTGCGATCTGCCGCAGCGCCTTCGGGTTCACGCCATCCCTCGGCGGGTCCAGGATGACCACGTCCGGGCTTCCGGGCAGATCCCCCAGGACTTTCAGCACGTCCCCGGCGATAAAGCTGCAGTTGGTGATCCCGTTCCGGGCGGCGTTCTCCCGCGCCGCGGTCACCGCCTCTTCCACGATCTCGACACCGACGGTCCGTTCCGCGGTCCTGGCCACCAGCTGGGCGATGGTGCCTGTGCCGCTGTAAAGGTCGAATACAGTTTTACCAACAGTATCCCCCGCGTATTCCCCCACCTTTTCGTAGAGGATCTCCGCGCCCCCGGAATTGTTCTGGAAGAAGGAGAAGGGGCTGATCTTGAAGCTGAGTCCGGACAGGGTCTCCTCGAAATAAGCTCTTCCGTACAGAAGCTCCGTTCCCTGATCGATCACTGCGTCCGCGGGAGACCCGTTGACCGTGCGCAGCAGCCCTGCCAGAGTCCCTTCCAGAGGAAGCGCCGTCACTCGTTCCTTCCATCCCGCGAGAAGCGTTTCCGCCTCCGCAGGGGAGACACCTCCCGGCAGCCCGTCGGGACAGGTCACAAGATCAGCGAGGATCTCACCGCTGTGGGTCCCTCTCCGCACCAGAAGGTGCCGGAGCCACCCTTCCCTCCGCTGCTTGTGATAGTAGCGGACCTTCTTTTCCCTGAAATAATCCAGCGTGGCCCTGAGGATCCTGTTGAAGTCCTCATGGACCAGGCGGCAGCGGTCTGTGGTCAGAATATCGTAGAAGCTGCCGCGCCTGTGAAGGCCGAGCTCCAGGGGACCGTTTTTCACACTGTCCCCGAAGGAATACTCCATCTTCGCCCGGTACCGGTCCGGCAGCGGGCTCGCCATCAGTCCTTCCCACAGGACCGGCCCGCCGCACTGGGACTCCAGAAGCTCCCGGAGCTGGCGGTCCTTCAGCGAAAGCTGTTCTTCATAGGGTACGGTCTGGTAGAGACATCCGCCGCAGAAAGTGCAGTGGACGCAGGGGGACGGCGCGGTTTCCAGCGGGGACAGACTCACCGTACGGAGTACGGTGCCTTCCCCCCGGTCTCCTCTCTTCTTTGTGATCCGGAATTCCACCTTCCGTCCCGGAACCGCGTGTTTGATCAGAACTTTCCCGTCCGGCAGCTCCACATATCCTCTGTCCGGAAAAGAAGTATCCCCGATCACACCGGTACAGATCTCACCTTTTTTCATGCCTTTTGATTCTCCTCACAGAAAAGGCGCGTCGTCATGTCCGGCGCGCCTTGCTTTTATTTCAACATGTATATTCCGGGGTCAGGCCTCTGCCGCTTCCGCAGCTTCCTCTGCCGCCACGGCCTGGTCGGCAGCGTTGTCGTCTTCGATGGCCTCCGCTCTTTCCTCGGCTGCTTCCGCTGCCTTCACGGTCTCTTCCTTCAGGT
>CACZFV010000064.1:0-5768 GCA_902780465.1 uncultured Lachnospiraceae bacterium | reverse complement strand
AAGTCATCCACATAGTCCGGCGTCATGAAGCGGTAGACAGCGTAGGCGATGCCTGCCACCGCGGCAATGAAGCCGATCACAGCGAGGATCATGATGATCGTATTCCGCTTGTCTTCTCTGCTCTTTGCCCGAATAATGTCATAAAATCTCTCAAAGCTCTCCATCTGTCTCCTCCCTTTATGTACGGCATCACGCCGGTCTTTATGCTGTTTTTATCATATCACAGAGTCAGAGCTTCTGCAACTTTGCGAAGCCCGCAAACATCTTTTTCACACCGTGGCTGTCAAATCTGACAGTGACCTCATAATCCCTGGCGCCGTCCTCGATCTTCTCCACGACGCCTTCCCCGAATCTGGCGTGCTTCACACGGTCCCCCACAGTGTAATCCAGCCGGTCCGCCTTGACCACCTGGAACTGTTTTCCGAAAGCTGCCGCCTTTCCGAAGATCTCGGATGCCTTCGGTCTTGCGGTATTTTTCGCGGTCCCGGCGCCGGAAAAGCCGAAGGACCGAAGTTCTGCAGACGGTCTGGACGGTGCCGCGCCTCCCGCTGCGTCCTTAAGCCGCTCCGGGATCTCCTCAAGGAAACGCGAATCCTGGTTCCAGCGCTGTTCTCCGTTGGTGATCCGGGTCTTCGCGCAGGTCAGCGTGAGACGTTTTTTCGCCCTGGTGATCCCCACGTAACAGAGTCTCCGCTCCTCTTCCAGTTCCTCCGGATCGTTCAGGCTGCGGCTGCCCGGGAAAAGGCCGTCCTCCATGCCGGTGATGTAGACCTCCTCGAACTCCAGTCCCTTGGCTGCGTGCAGCGTCATCAGCGTGATCTTCTCCGCACTGTCATCCATGCGGTCGATGTCCGCGACCAGGGAGACCTCTTCCAGGAAACGGTCCAGAGCCGGCCGGTCCGCGGGGAGACCGTCCTCAAAGGCATCGGCGGGATCAGCCCCGTCCCTGTCGAAGGTCATGGCCTTGGCGATCAGTTCCTGAATATTCTCTGTCCTGGTCTGGGCCTCGATCTCTCCCTCCTCCCGGAGTTCGTCGAGATAACCGCTCTCATCCGCCACAGTGCGGATCAGTTCTCCCAGCGGAAGCTCCCGGCTCTTTTCCCGGAAGCCTTCGATCATCTCCGTGAACCTACGGATCTTATCTCCGGCCCTGCCCAGTGTCCCCAGTGCCGGCAGCTTCGTCAGAGCATCATAGAAGCTGAGCCCCTGGGCTGCCGCAAACTGCCCCGCGCGGTCGGCTGTGGCGGCGCCGATGCCCCGCTTCGGGACGTTCAGGATACGCCGCACGGCCATGTCGTCCCGCCCGTTGGCAATGGTCCGGAGATACGCAAGGATGTCCTTGATCTCTTTTCTCTGGTAGAAATTGACGCCGCCCACCAGCTGGTAGGGGATGCCCCGGGTGACGCACTGCTCCTCCAGAAGGCGGGACTGGGCGTTGGTCCTGTAGAGCACAGCGTATTTCCGGTACTCCCCGTTCCGGGCCCTGCGGGCGATCTCCCCGATCACCCCGGAAGCTTCTTCCCGCGCCGTCTCAAAGCGCCGTACATGGACCAGTTCCCCCTTCTCCTCCTCTGTCCAGAGGTGTTTTTCCTTCCGCCCCCGGTTGTTCCGGATCACCTCGTTTGCGGCGTCCAGGATATTCCCCGCCGAGCGGTAGTTCTGCTCCAGCCTGACCACGTGTGCTCCCGGGAATGCCTCCTCAAAGCTGAGGATGTTCCGGATGTTCGCTCCGCGGAATTTGTAGATGGACTGGTCATCGTCCCCGACCACGCAGAGATTTCCGTACTTTTTCGCCAGAAGTTCCACCAGGCAGAACTGGACTGTATTGGTATCCTGGTATTCATCCACCATGATATAGCGGAAACGCTCCTGATAGTAATCCAGGACGTCCGGGGCCGCGCGGAACAGCTGCACCGTCTTCACAAGAAGATCGTCGAAATCCAGCGCGTTGTTCTTTCTTAAGCCCGCCTGATAGCGCTCATAGCAGTCCGCAGCTTTTTCGTCGTAGTAATTCTCCGCCTGCTTCCGGAACTCCTCCGGTCCGGTCATCTCGTTCTTCGCGGCGCTAATCCTGGCCAGGACGTTCCGCTCCTTCATCGTGCGGGTATCGATGTTCAGCTCCTTGAACACCTGCTTCATCAGAGTTTTCTGATCATCGGTGTCATAGATGGTAAAACTGCTGTCGTATCCGATCCTGTCGATAAACCGCCGCAGGATCCGGACGCAGGTCGAATGGAAGGTGGCGACCCAGACCTGCTCCGCCCCCTCGCCCACCAGACGGTCCACGCGCTCCCGCATTTCCCCGGCAGCCTTGTTGGTAAACGTGATCGCCATGATGTGCCATGGCCTGACGTTCTTTCCGGAGATCAGGTAAGCGATCCGGTGCGTCAGCACTCTGGTCTTTCCGGACCCTGCTCCCGCAAGGATCAGCTCCGGGCCCTCCGTGCACAGCATTGCTTCCTTCTGTCTTTCATTCATCTGGTCATAAACTGCCATCTTTTTCTCCTGTTTCCAAACCTCAGCGGCGGCCGGATCCCGGCCGCCGCTGAATCATGATCTTTTTTATCCCTTTGCTTCCTGTTCCTTCAGTCTCGCGAACGTCATATCATACCCGTCGTTTCCGAAATTCAGGGACCTGTTCACCCGGCTGATGGTCGCGGTGGATGCTCCCGTGTGCTCCGCGATCTCAAGATATGTCTTCTTTTCACGGAGCATCTTGGCGACTTCATACCGCTGTGAAAAAGAAAGGACCTCATTCACCGTACATACATCCTCAAAAAACTGATAACACTCTTCCTCTGTTTTCAGCGTCAGAATCGCGCGAAAAAAATGATCCACAGCCTCGGAATGAAGCTTTTTATTCATGACATCCTCCCGCATTATCTTGTACTGGGCCTGGCCCTTAGTCAAAAATCATTTTAACACAGTGAATTCTTAAAGTAAAGAAGCAGTTCCGGCAGCCGGCTGCGCCCGCGATTGTTTTTAACGTCTTTATGTACTATACTATACAAAGCATAAGAGCGCTTTCAGCATCTGCGCTCTGTTCTTACTGTAATTTGATCATCATGAACAGAGAGGTAAAACAATGCCGAATACATATCTGCGGGGCTCGGGTCCCGATTATGGCTCCGTCCTGAGCAGCACCCGCCGGAGGAGAAGAAGGAGAAGACGCGGACCGAACCTGCCCCTGCTGATCCTGGCGCTGATCCTGCTGATCTTCGCCGTGGTCTTCATCATCGGCCGCATGCGGGGCGACGGGCCAAAGCCCGATAAGGAAAGCAGCCTGGCAGCGGACGCTTCCGCAGAGAGCACGGCTCCGGAGGAGACGGAACCTGAGACCACGGTTCCCGCTCTCGAGACTCTGCTCGCACAGGCGGACCGTCTGGCGATGATGTATGACTACGACGCCGCCATAGAAATGATCCAGAGTGACCCGGAGGCTGCGGAAAGCGAGGAAGGAAAAGCCGCCGTCGCAAAATACGAAGAGACGAAGGGCACGCTGGTGCGCCAGGATATCTCCAAGATCACCCATGTCTTCTTCCACACGCTGATCATGGACACCTCCAAGGCCTTCGACGGGGATAAGCGTCAGGACGGCTACAATGACGTTATGACCACGAAGGACGAGTTCATGAAGATGATGCAGGCCATGTACGAGCGCGGCTTCGTCCTGGTGCGGCTCCACGACATCGCCTACGAGGTGGATGACACCGAAAACGGCGGCAAGAAGATGGTGGCCGGGGACATCATGCTGCCGGAAGGAAAGAAGGCCGTCGTCATCTCCCAGGACGATGTCTGCTACTACGAGTACATGGAGGGGGACGGCTTCGCCAGCCGCATTGTCATCGATGAGAACAACAAGCCCCGCTGTGAGATGATCATGGACGACGGTCACGTGGAAGTGGGCGCCTTCGATATGGTCCCGCTGCTGGATGATTTCGTCGACGAACATCCGGACTTCAGCTACCGCGGCTCCAAGGGCGTTGTCGCCGTCACCGGATACAACGGTGTCTTCGGTTACCGCACGGATACCGCCTACGAGGAGACCAACCCGAACATCGCTGCAGACCGTGAGATGGTCACGAAGATCGCCCAGTGCCTGCGGGACGACGGCTGGGAGATCGCCTCCCACAGCTGGGGCCACCGCAACTATGGAAAGATCTCCATGTCGGAGCTCCAGGAGGACAACGGGAAATGGCAGGACCGCGTCGGTTCCATCGTCGGCGGCACGGACATCCTGATCTTCCCCTTCGGCGCCGACGTCGCCGACTGGCATCCCTACAAGACCGACAATGAGCGTTTCATGTACCTGTGGCGCAGCGGCTTCCGTTATTTCTGCAACGTGGACTCCGCGGAGTTCTTCGTCCAGAAGGGCAACGACTTCCTGCGCCAGGGCCGCCGCAACCTGGACGGCTACCGCCTGTGGCAGGATATGACCGTGAAGAACCGCACCAGCGACCTGTTCAACGCCGAAGAGATCTTCGACAAGTCCAGGCCCACGCCGGTGCCGGATTACAACGGCGGCTGATACAGCAGCAAAAAAAGGCCTCTCTTCCGCAGGGAAGGGAGGTCTTTTTATGGGGTCTGCTGCTGCGATTGGGCGTTTTCAGGCTGATTTGAAAAATATGTTCCCTTCGGACAGCGGATTCTGCAGCGATTCCGGGCTGTGGAAAGGCCAAATCGGGCGTTTTTAAACGATATTTTCTATTTTGTTCCCCTGATCTCCTGATTTGTAACTCTGTTTTGGATCAAAAAGGGAACAGAATATGGAAAATGGACTGGAAACGCCCAATAAGCAGTTCCAAAAGCAAAAAACTGGGAGCTCAAAGGCTTTAAAAAGGGTACAAATATTGAAAAAAGCTTGAAAAACGCCCGCATCAGCCCCGCGGCAGTCCCTGCTTTGTGAAAGATAACAAAGAAGGGATGCGTCCTTCCTAATATTACGCGAAGGTTGCAACTTCCTCCAGCGGTCCGGTCAGCACGGCGGATTCTCCGTAGAGCACCGGTCCCACTGCGCCGTACTCCGGCGCGTTCTCGCTTTTGATCTTTGCCGTAAGCTTCACCCAGTCTCCGTTCTTCAGCCGGTCGGCGCCTTTGTAGCGGCACACAAAACCACAGAACTGGATGTCCGCTTCGCAGCAGGTCATCACTTTCCGACCCGGTACAAAGACATTCTTCGGGGCGCCCTTCGGCTTCATCACCTGGGCGGTGAATTCGACTGTCTTCCCGTCATAGCGGTCCGGGCGGTCCATGGAATCCACATAGAAGATGGCGTAGTCCTCCGGACCCACCTCCAGATGATCTGCCTTCAGGTCATAGGGGAGATTGATGGAAAAGTCTCCCCGGATCTCGCCGTCCTTGCCTTCGAAGACGATCTCCGCGTTCGGCGCCATGCCCTTCAGGGAGAGATGGTAATTGCCCAGCTGTTCCTCCGTGAATCCGTCGGCGCGGTTGCAGATCACTAGCTCCGTGTCCTTCAGCATGGGGCCCAGGAAGGCACGCATATTCTTCAGGTAGAGATCCATGGTCCGGGTATTGATGATGGTGATCTGCTGGTTCAGGTACCACTCCTCCGGGAACATCAGCTCATTCTGCATCCACATGCCGTTCCACTCGATCAGCACTCTCTCCGGCCCATACTCCTTCTGCAGGGCAGAGAGCTGCTCCGGCGTCACCTCTTCTTTGTCCTCAAAGAAGATCGCGATGGTCTTCGTGCGGTCCAGAAGATCGTCGTCAAAAGTCTCCTCACCCTCCTCGCAGACCAGCAG
>CACZFV010000063.1 GCA_902780465.1 uncultured Lachnospiraceae bacterium | reverse complement strand
CGAGGAGCGACATTTATTCCCTGGGCATCACCATGTACGAGATGGTGACCGGAAGGCTGCCGTTCAACGGCGACACCGCCGTGACGGTGGCTCTGGCTCATATTGAGGAGACGCTGGTCCCGCCGGAGACCTATAATCCGGCGATCCCGAAGTCTCTGGAACAGATCATCATCAAGTGCGTCGAAAAGGAGCCGGAGAACCGCTACCAGGATATTGAGACCCTGATCCGGGACCTGATGCAGGCCGCGGACGAGCCGGACGTCATTCCTGCCGGGATCACGGGAGGCGTGACAGGGGACACGAGGGAGATCAATAAAAAAGAACTGAAGGAGCGCCTCAGGAACAGCCAGGGGAACTCCAGAAGAAAGAATTCCCGCAGCCGCCAGACCAAGGAGGAGAAAGAGGACGAGAACCTGGACCGCATGCTGAAGATCACGGGCATCATCTTTGCGGCTGCCTTGATCGGTGCGGTG
The DNA here is from genome assembly GCA_902780465.1 of uncultured Lachnospiraceae bacterium. Classification (GTDB taxonomy): domain Bacteria; phylum Bacillota; class Clostridia; order Lachnospirales; family Lachnospiraceae; genus Moryella. The sequence goes on along the minus strand of CACZFV010000063.1, from coordinate 12,259 downwards.
TTTTTCCTGATCTCCTTCTTCCGCGGCCCGGATCCTGCGGAGACAGCCGCGGAGTCCACGACGGAGGCGGAATCCGCTGAAAGCGTGCAGGCGCTTTCCGACAAGGAAGTTTTCATGCCCTACGTGATCGGCCTCTCCCAGGAGGACGCGGAGAAGAAACTCGCGGAATCAGACCTGACATTGACGGTCTCCTCCAGGGAACACTCTGAGCAGTTCGCGGAGAACCTTGTTATGGACCAGTCGCCGGCACCGGGAGACGTGACGCCGAAGTTCACCAAAGTGAATGTCGTCCTCAGTCTCGGCAGCGCGAAGATCGATCTTTCCACCTATGGCCTGATGGCTATGAAGGCGGAGGACGCGGAGACCATTCTGACGGAGGATGGCTTCGAGGTCGAAAAGACCGAGGAGTACAGTGAGACAGACGCGGCAGGAACAGTCATGTCCTACTCCCCGGAGAAGGCGGAAAAGGGAGAGAAGATCACTCTGAAGGTGAGTCTCGGACCGGAGATCGTCTACACTATGGTTCCGAACCTGACCGGAAAAACAGAGGAAGCGGCGAAAGACGAACTGACAGCTGCAGGACTGAAAGCCGGAAAAGTAAGCAAAGTGAACAGCGACACGGTTCCGGCGGGCACGGTGATCACTCAGGCGGTCGATGCGGGAGAGACGATCGAGTCCGGCACCGGTATCGGATTTACACTGAGCATCGGGCCGGCGGAGACTACGGCGGCAGAGACAGATTATATGGTGGAGCCCATCGGCGGAGATACCAATTCCAGATATGTTGCCTCCATCAACAACACCTACGAACTGAAGAACCTGGTAGGTCCCGGATCCGCTTCCTCCACGGTGTCCGTCATGGTGCGGCTGCGCCAGGAGGTCGGGGGACAGACCGTGTACAAGACGCTGATGGAGCCCAGAACGGTGACCGCAGATACGATCCTTCCGGTCCGGTTCAAGGCAATCGAGGGCGCGTACGGCGTCGATACCGGATATGTGGAAGTCGTTCTGGCGGAGCAGGATCAGGTGCTGAAGAGCTACGAAGTGCAGTTCTTCAAGGTCCAGTAATATGCAGGGAAAGATCATCAAGGGGATCGCCGGATTCTACGTCGTGGAGCACGGCGGCAGGACGGTGATGTGCAAAGCGAAGGGGATATTCCGGAAAGACGGGATCAAACCCCTGGTCGGTGACCTGGTCCGGTATAAAGAAGCGGAGACCGAGGACAGCGAAGCGAACATCGAGGAGATCCTTCCAAGGAAGCGCGTGCTGATCCGGCCTGCAGTGAGCAATGTGGACCAGGCGCTGGTGGTGCTGTCGGTCCGGGATCCGGATCCGCAGCTGTTCCTTCTGGACGAATACCTGGTCGTTATGGAAAAACAGGGACTGCCGGCGGCGGTCCTGTGGAGCAAGACGGACCTGGACGATGGCTCGGCGCTGGAACGCTACCGCCGTACCTATGAAGGAGCCGGGTACCGCGTGCTGTCTGTATGCACGAAGAACGGGGAAGGCCTTGCGGAACTGAAGGACTTTCTCAGGGGAAAGACCACAGTCCTCGCCGGACCTTCCGGCGTAGGAAAATCCTCCCTGACGAATCTCCTCTGCCCCGGCGCGGGCATGGAGACCGGGGAGATCAGCCGGAAGATCTCCCGCGGAAAGCAGACCACCCGCCACACGGAACTGTTTCCGCTGGGGGAGGAGAGCTATCTCCTGGATACCCCGGGTTTCAGCGCGGTCTATGTGGACGCGGAGGCAAAGGAACTGCGGTTCTTATTTCCGGAGCTTCTGGAGAGAGAGGGCAGATGCCGTTTTACGGGCTGTCTTCACCTGAAGGAACCGGACTGCGCAGTAAAGGAAGACGTTTCCCGCGGCATCATTGCGGAGAGCAGATATGAAAGCTACAGGAAACTGATGACGGAACTGTCTGAAAGGAGAAAATACAAATGAAGCCGGTGCTGGAACCTTCGGTCTTATCAGCGGATTTCGCGATCCTGGGCGAGCAGACGGAACTTTTGAAGGAACTCGGGATCAGGAGCCTTCACTATGATGTGATGGACGGAAGCTTCGTGCCCAGCATTTCTTTCGGAATGCCGGTGCTGAAATGTCTGAGGCGCATCACGGACCAGGAGCTGGATGTGCACCTGATGGTGGTGGATCCCGACAGGCTGACCCAGGCTTTCCGCGACGCGGGAGCGGATCTCCTGACTGTCCATGCAGAGGCGTGCACGCATCTCGACAGGACGGTCATGCACATCAAACAGATGGGAGCCAAAGCCGGCGTTGCGCTGAATCCCGCGACGCCTCTTTCCGCAGTGGAGGAGATCCTGCCGGAACTTGACATGGTGCTCCTGATGACCGTGAACCCCGGGTTCGGCGGACAGAAGTACATCCCCTACTGCACAGATAAGATCCGCAGGCTCAGGGCGATGGCGGACAAGGTGCATCCGGAACTCAGCATCCAGGTGGACGGCGGCATCAATCCCTCCACCATCCGCACGGTGCTGGAAGCCGGCGCGGACCGTATCGTGGCGGGTTCCGCGGTGTTCGAAGGCGATATCCGGGCGAATACAGCGGCTCTTCTGGAAGTGATGAAGGAGTTTTCATGACAGCAGGGATCATTCTGGCGGGGGGCGACCTGACGCCGGAATTCGCGGAAAAGATCATCGAAGAATACAGCAGCCGCGGCGAGGTGTTCCTCGCCGCGGCTGACGCAGGTCTGGAGATCTGTGACAGGACGGGACGGACGCCGGATCTTCTGCTGGGGGATTTCGACACCGTGAAGCAGGAGGTCCTCCGGGACTATCTGGACCGGGACGGACTCTCTCTGGAACAGCATGACCCGGTGAAAGACGCGTCGGACCTGGAGCTCTGCGTCGACAGTTTACTGGCCCGCGGGATCCGGAAGGCAGTGATCCTGGGAGCCCTGGGCGGAAGGGCGGATCACACTTTGGCGAACATCCGGCTCACATATTACGGACGGAGAAAAGGGATGGACCTTGCGGTTCTGGATCCCCAGAACAGGATCCGGTGCTTCAGCACGGAGGGCAGCGGCAGCTTCTCCATCCCGCGTTCATCTCAGTGGGGAAAGTACGTGGGGATCTTCCCCATCGGCGCTGCTGCAGTGACCATCAGCCTGGAGGGCTTCCGGTATCCGCTGAAGGAGTTTGAGCTGAGCGACGCCTCATCACCCTCCTTCACAATCAGCAATGAGATCACGGGGGAAGAGGGTACAGTCCGCTTCCGGGGACCGGCCGGGGCAGGGCTCATCGTGATAGAATCGAAAGACAGGGCGCGCCTGTAATAACAAGGAGCACGCGTCCGGACAGAGACAGCAGAAAGTTTGGAAAGTACAGGTAACAGATCTTATGGAAAGTATAACAACATGGTTCGCAGTCAACCTTGGGGACAAGATCTCGCCGGAAGCAGTGGTATTTCTGGTCTCCCTTATGCCCATCCTGGAATGCAGAGGAGGGCTGCTGGCTGCATCGCTCCTGAACGTGGATCTCTGGACGGCGATCCCGATCTGCATCATCGGGAATATCCTTCCGATCCCATTCATCCTTATTTTTATCAAACGCATCTTCCGTTTCCTGAAGCGGTTCGATGCAGTACGCCCGGCGATTGAATACCTGGAGCGGAGAGGAGAGAAAAAGACGAAGGCGCTCTCGAACGGGGAGTTCCTGGGGCTCCTGCTCTTCGTGGGGATCCCGCTGCCGGGGACCGGCGGCTGGACAGGGTCCCTCGCTGCAAGCCTGATGGAGATGAAGTTCCGAAAAGCCATTGTGGCTATCTTCCTGGGGATCCTGATGGCGACGGTGATCATGTCCATCGTCTCCTACGGACTCCTGGGAATGATCATCCGCTGAGAAGATTCATGCCTTGTACAGGCCGGAGATTCGTTGTACAATGTAGGGCAGTGCTTGAACTGAGAATAACGTAACAATGCTGGAGGACAGATATGATAGACATTAAATTTCTGCGGGAGAATCCGGAGATCGTGAAGGAGAACATCCGGAAGAAATTCCAGGACGAAAAGCTTCCGCTGGTGGATGAAGTGATCGCTCTTGATCTGGAGAGCCGTAAGACCCAGACCGAGGCGGACGAACTGCGCGCAAAGGCAAACAAGATCGCGAAGCAGATCGGCGGCCTGATGAAGCAGGGCAAAAAGGAAGAGGCAGAACAGGTGAAGCAGGAGGTCGCCGGCATCAACAGGCGGATCGCCGAGCTGGAGCCGAAGGAAGCGGAGATCCGCGAGAAGATCAGGAGCATCATGATGGTGATCCCGAACATCATCGATCCCTCCGTGCCGATCGGAAAAGACGATTCCTGCAACGTGGAGATCGAGAAGTTCGGCGAGCCGGTGGTCCCGGATTTTGAGATCCCCTACCACACGGATATCATGGCGAAGTTCGACGGCATCGACCTCGACGCCGCCGGCAAGGTCTCCGGCAACGGCTTCTACTATCTGCTGGGGGACATCGCCCGTCTGCACTCCGCAGTTCTTGCTTACGCGAGAGACTTCATGATCGACCGCGGCTTCACTTATGTGATCCCGCCCTTCATGATCCACGCAAATGTCGTGGCCGGCGTCATGAGCTTCCCGGAAATGGATGCCATGATGTACAAGATCGAGGGCGAAGACCTGTACCTGATCGGTACCAGTGAGCACTCCATGATCGGCCGCTTTATCGATTCCATGAACGACGAGGCGAAGCTTCCCTACACCCTGACTTCCTATTCTCCCTGCTTCCGCAAGGAGAAGGGCGCCCACGGGATCGAGGAGCGCGGTGTCTACCGCATTCACCAGTTCGAGAAGCAGGAGATGATCGTCATCTGCAAGCCGGAGGATTCCAGAATGTGGTATGACCGGCTGTGGAAGAACACCGTGGACCTGTTCCGTTCCCTGGATATTCCTGTCCGCACGCTGGAGTGCTGCTCCGGAGACCTCGCGGACCTGAAGGTCAAGTCCTGCGACGTCGAAGCCTGGAGCCCCCGCCAGAAGAAGTACTTCGAAGTGGGCAGCTGCTCCAATCTCGGCGATGCCCAGGCGAGAAGACTCGGCATCCGCGTGAAGGGCGCAGACGGAAAGAAATATCTGGCACATACGCTGAACAACACGGTGGTAGCGCCGCCCCGCATGCTGATCGCCTTCCTGGAGAACAATCTGCAGGCGGATGGAAGCGTACGGATTCCCGAAGTGCTTCGCCCCTACATGGGAGGCAAGGCGGAACTCCGCGCCTGACACCGTTTGATACTGCAATGTTGAAGTGCCGTCCGGTCCTGCTGAAGCCGGACGGCATCGTTTTATATCATCCCGCAGGCGGGACTGAAACAGAGAGGTTGTTTATGAAAGAGCTTCTGGACATGTTCTTTACCTTTGCCCGGATCGGGGGCCTGACCTTCGGAGGCGGATACGCCATGCTTCCGATGCTTCAGAAGGAAGTCGTGGAGAAACGGGGCTGGGCAACGGAAGATGAGCTGATGGATTATTACGCCGTGGGCCAGTGTACCCCGGGCGTGATCGCCGTGAACACGGCGACTTTTATCGGCTACAAGCAGAAAGGTATCCCGGGCAGCATCTTCGCCACGGCAGGGGTGATCTCCCCCTCCATCCTGATCATCGGCATCATCGCCGCCTTTATCCGGAATTTCGCGGAACTCGCCGCGGTGAAGAACGCTTTCGCCGGGATCCGTGTCTGCGTCTGTGTGCTGATCTTCAACGCGGTCGCCAAGCTGTATAAGAAGGCCGTCATTGATCTGCCCGCCACCGTGATCTTCGTCCTGGTGTTCCTGGGGTCCGTCCTGTTCGACGTCTCTCCGGCGGTCTATGTGGTGCTGGCCGGCGCGGCGGGGATCCTGATCAGGAACCTTGGCGCCGGGAAAGGAGGAAAGTAAAAAAATGCTGTATGTGAGACTTTTCCTCGAATTCTTTAAGGCGGGACTGTTCGCCGTCGGCGGCGGACTTGCCACACTTCCTTTCCTCTACGCGATCTCGGACGCCACCGGCTGGTTCAGCCACGCCCAGCTGGCGGACATGGTGGCGGTCTCCGAATCCACGCCCGGACCTATCGGCGTGAACATGGCCACTTATGTAGGGTTCACCACTGCAGGCATTCCGGGAATGTTCGCTGCGACCATCGGTCTGGTGACGCCCTCCGTCATCATTATCCTGATCGTCGCCCAGTTCCTGAAGAAATTCGCGGAGAACAAGTATGTGCTGAACGCGTTCTACGGTCTCCGGGCGGCTTCCGTCGGCCTGATCGCTGCCGCCTGCTTCCTGGTGGTGAAGATCGCGCTGCTGGACATCGGGGCATTTGAGGCTTCCCGCGCCGTTGCCGACCTGTTCCGCTGGAAGGCGCTTCTTCTCGCGGCAGTCCTGTACGCCGCCATGAAAAAGCTCAGCTTCCATCCGGTGGTGTTCCTCGCCGCTGCAGCGGTGGTGGGCGTCGTCTTCAGGTTCGCCGGGGTGTGAGGCAGTTCTATGGCAGGGAAAGACCGAAAGAAGCGCGATACCGTGAAGGCGCTGAAGGCGCTGGATATCCGGGGCGGCAGGAGACAGGAGCGTCAGACAATTTCGATTATTGGCGGAATCAAAAAGCTTGCTTGTATATTCCGGAAGGATAAGGTAAAATAGGTACTCAAAACCCGACACAGCCAGAAACTTATACAGAGGAGAGATCATGGCTTATTATTTTTCTGAACCTTCAAGAACCTTTGGTGAATATCTGCTGGTACCCGGCTATTCCTCGGCGGAGTGTGTTCCGAATGCTGTCAGCCTCAGTACACCCCTGGTGAAATATAAGAAGGGGGTCGAGGAATGCCCTCTTACAATGAATATCCCCATGGTTTCGGCCATCATGCAGTCTGTCTCCGGAGAGAAGCTTGCCATCGCGCTGGCGAAGCAGGGAGGCGTCTCCTTTATCTACGGTTCCCAGAGCATTGAGAGCGAAGCGGAAATGGTCTCCAGAGTCAAGAAGTACAAGAAAGGCTTCGTGACCAGCGATTCCAACCTGCCGCCCCACGCGACTCTGGCGGATGTTCTGGACCTGAAGACCAGAACCGGGCACTCCACTGTCGCGATCACCGAGGACGGCACCGCCCATGGAAAACTTCTCGGCCTGGTCGCCTCCAGAGACTACCGCCTGTCCAGAATGTCCCTGGACCTGAAGGTGACGGAGTTCATGACTCCGCTGGAGAAGCTGGTCACCGCGCCGGCGGAAACCAGCCTTCACGACTGCAACGACATCATCTGGGATAACAAGATCAATTCCCTTCCCCTGCTGGATGCGAACGGAAATCTCCAGTACATGGTGTTCCGCAAAGACTATGACAGCCACAAGGAGAATGAGCTGGAGCTGCTGGACGACAACAAGAGCTATGTGGTCGGCGCAGGTATCAACACCCGCGACTACGAGCAGCGCGTGCCCGCCCTGGTGGATGCCGGCGTGGACGTCCTCTGCATCGATTCCTCCGAAGGATTCAGCGAGTGGCAGAGCAGGACCATCGGCTGGATCCGCAGCACGTACGGCGACAAGGTGAAGGTCGGCGCCGGAAACGTGGTGGACAGGGACGGTTTCCTGTTCCTCGCGAAGGCCGGAGCTGATTTCGTGAAGATCGGCATCGGCGGCGGTTCCATCTGCATCACCCGCGAGACCAAGGGCATCGGCCGCGGACAGGCGACAGCCGTCATCGAGGTCGCGAAGGCGAGAGACGAGTATTACAAGGAGACCGGCATCTACGTCCCCATCTGCTCGGACGGCGGTATCGTCCACGACTACCACATCACCCTGGCCCTCGCCATGGGTGCGGATTTCGTGATGCTGGGCCGCTACTTTGCCCGCTTTGACGAGTCCCCCACCCCCAAGCTGATGATCAACGGCCAGTATGTGAAGGAATACTGGGGCGAGGGTTCCAACCGCGCCCGGAACTGGCAGCGCTACGATCTGGGCGGCGCCCAGAAGCTCTCTTTCGAGGAGGGTGTGGACAGTTACGTTCCCTACGCGGGCTCCCTGGCGGAAGGTGTGCAGACGACGCTCTACAAAGTGCGTTCCACCATGTGCAACATCGGCGCCCTGAGCATTCCTGAGCTTCAGCAGAAGGCGCGTCTCACGGTGGTCTCCTCCACCTCTATCGTGGAGGGCGGCAGCCACGACGTCATCCTGAAGAGCAACAGTCCGTCCAACTGAAAGGTCATCTGACAGAAAGACGAATCCGGAGGCATTGTGAAAGAAGAGATAAGCTGGTTCCGCAGAAGAGACGCTCTGATCGTCTCTTTTGCGGTCCCGGTGATCATTATGATCATCATCTTCATACAGAGAGGCATCTTCCCCTTTGGTGAACAGAGCTATCTCAGGACAGATCTGTACCACCAGTACGCCCCGTTCTTTTCCGAATTCAAAATGAAACTTTCGGAAGGCCGGAGCCTTCTGTACAGCTGGGACGTGGGGCTCGGCGTGAACTTCTCCGCCATCTATGCCTATTACCTGGCCAGTCCTCTGAACTGGCTTATTTTTCTGTGCCCGAAAAAGTACATCATTGAGTTCATGACCGCCATGATCGTGGTGAAGACTGCCCTCTGCGGCGTCTCCATGACCTGGTATCTGCAGAAGCACAGCAGAACAGACCATTTCCACGCAGCATTTTTCGGGATCTTCTACGCCATGTCCGCCTATCTCTGCGCCTACAGCTGGAACATCATGTGGCTGGACTGCATCATCCTCTTCCCGCTGGTGGCTTACGGGCTTGAGATGCTGGTCTCGGAAGGCAGCTGTCTTCTCTACACTGCCGCCCTGGGACTCTGCATCACTTCCAACTATTACATTTCCATCATGATCTGCATGTTCCTGGTGATCTACTTCTTCGCCCTCCTGGTCCTTCAGGGAGCGGGAGCGAAGCAGGTGCTGCGGGCAGGACTCAGATTCGCGGTCTGCTCTCTGATCGCCGGCGGCATCTCGGCCGCAGTTCTGATCCCGGAGGTGTTCGCACTGCAGTCGACAGCTTCCGGCAATTTCGATTTTCCGAAGACGTTCACCTGCTATTTCTCCATCATGGACATGCTGGCGCGCCATATCGGAAACGTGACACCGGAGATCGGACTGGATCACTGGCCGAACATCTACTGCGGCATCGCCGTGTTCCAGCTGATGCAGCTCTACGCCGTGAACCGGTGCATCTCCCTCCGCGAGAAATCGGTGTACGCCTTTATTCTCATCTTTTTCCTTGCCAGCTTCTCCATCAATGTCCTGAACTACATCTGGCACGGATTCCACTATCCCAATTCTCTGCCGGCGAGACAGAGCTTCATTTACATCTTCCTGGTCCTGTACCTCTGCTGCCGGGGGCTGGACTACGAGGAGGGAAACACGCTGCGGGATCTGAAGCTCTCTTTCCTGACGAGCTTCGTGTTCATTCTCGCCTGCCAGAAATTCGTCACCAACGAGGATATCCATTTCGCGGTATACTATGCAGCGATGCTGTTCCTCCCACTGTATTCCCTGGTGCTGTGGAAAGTGCGCACAGGAAAGCTGGGAAGAAACAAGGCGATGCTGCTCCTGCTGGGGCTGGTGACGGTGGAAGCCGCGGCGAACCTGGCGGCGACCAGCGTGCCGACGACCAGCCGGACAGAGTATACCGCGGACAATGAGGACATCATTGCCCTGCGGAACACCGTCCCGTCCCTTCCGTTCTCCCGGTTCGAGAAGATCAAAAGAAAGAGCAAGGATGACGGCGCATGGATGAATTTCCACTCCGTATCGCTGTTTTCGTCCACTGCGGACAAATCGCTCTCTGATTTCATGAAGCATGTAGGATGCGAAAGCTCTGTGAACGCATACAGCATCACGGGTTCCACACCTTTTGTGGACGCACTGCTGGCGGTCAGGTATGCCTTCTATCCGGGAGAGAGCTTCAACCCGGCGCTGACAGAGATCGCGCACTCCGGGGAAGTATGGCTCTATGAAAATCCGTCGACCTTCGATCTTGGATTTGTGATCCCGCCGGACCTCTTTGAAAACTGGGTCCTGACGCTGGACAACCCGGCGGAAGTGCAGAACGATCTCTGCGTTCTGGCGGATGTGCAGCCGGTCCTGGAGGAGAAGAGCGGCAGCGGCGGCGCGAACGGAAAGACCTATTCCTTTAACGCCTGGGACGACGGGGAGTACTATGTATTCGCCACCAGCGGACGGGTCAAAAAGGTCAAGGCGGACCTTCCGGGAGATTCGAAGACATTTGACAATCTGGACCGGCGCTTCTTCATGGAGCTCGGGACCCTGAAGGACGGCGATCCCGTCCTCCTCAGAGACGAGTCGGAGAACTCCGGCAGCACCTTTGACGCCAGGGTGTACCGCTTTGATTATGAAGCTCTGGCGGATCTGAAAAAGGTGATCGGCAGCAGACCCTTCAGGATCACTTCCTTTGAGGACGACCATATCGAAGGGACTGCAAGCGCAGACCAGCACAGCCTTCTCTTTTTCAGCATCCCCTACGACAAGGGCTGGACCGTCACCATCGACGGAGTCAGGCGGGAGACGGTGAAGTCCCTCAACGCGTTTCTCGCGGTGCGGATCACGCCGGGAGAGCACACAGTGGTCCTGGACTATGAACCCCGCGGGCTGAAGCCGGGGATCCTGCTCTCAGCGGTCTCCCTGCTGATCCTGGCAGCGATGGCGGGCTTCGTTCTGCTCCGTCGGAAAAAGACCAGGAAAGTCCTGCCGGAGGACGAGGAGTATTTCGACGAGGACGAGGTCCTTCCGGAGGAGGAACTTCAGGAAGAAGAACGTTCGGAGGAGGAACTTCAGAAAGAAGAACATCCGGAGGAGGATTTTAAGAAAGACGGGGATCTTCCGGAGACGGAGGATGACACGGAATTCCTGACGGAAGAAGATCCGGCGGAAGAAACGGTGACGGAGGAGAAGAGCGTCACAGAGGAGGAAACAAAATGAAGCTTTGGGGCGGAAGATTTACGAAAAAGACAGACCGTCTTGCACATGATTTCAACGAATCGCTGTCCTTTGACTGCCGGTTCTGGCGGCAGGACATCCGCGGCAGCATGGCTCATGCGGAGATGCTTGCGGACCGGGGGATCATCAGCGAAAAAGACCGGGATGAGATCCTGAAAGGCCTTCGCGGGATTGCGGAGGAGCTGGAATCCGGGAAGCTGACCTTTGAGAACAGCGCGGATTACGAGGATATCCATTCCTTTGTCGAGGGAACGCTGACAGAGCGGATCGGCGATGCCGGAAAGCGTCTGCACACCGGCAGGAGCCGGAACGACCAGGTGGCCCTGGACATGAAGCTGTATATCCGCGACGAGATCGATGTGACATCGGAAGAACTGACCGCGCTTCTGAAGGAGATCCTGAAGATCATGGAGGAGCACAGCGCGACTGTCATGCCCGGCTTCACCCATCTCCAGAAAGCGCAGCCCACGACCCTGGCCCACCATTTCGGAGCTTATTTCGAGATGTTCCAGCGCGACAGGGACCGTCTCCGGGACTGCAGGAAGCGCCTGAACCTGTGTCCGCTGGGCGCGGGCGCTTTTGCCGGGACCACCTATCCTCTGGACCGGGAGCAGACAGCCAGGATCCTCGGCTTTGACGGCCCGACCAGGAACAGCATGGATTCCGTCAGCGACAGGGACTACCTGATCGAGTACCTGTCCGCCCTTTCCATGATCCAGATGCATCTGTCCCGCCTTTCCGAGGAGATCATCATCTGGAACACCAACGAGTACCGCTTCGTGGAGATCGACGACACCTACTCCACCGGTTCCAGTATCATGCCCCAGAAAAAGAATCCGGATATCGCGGAACTGATCCGCGGAAAGACCGGCCGGGTCTACGGTCACCTTATGGGGCTTCTCACCACCATGAAGGGACTGCCGTTAGCCTATAATAAAGACATGCAGGAGGATAAGGAAGGCGCCTTTGACGCCATCGATACTGTTCTTGACTGCATCCGCCTGATGACAGGAATGCTCCGGGCCATGAAGTTCAACGAGTCCCGGATGAAAGACAGCGCGAAGGGCGGATTCACCAACGCCACCGACGCCGCCGACTATCTGGTGGGCAAGGGCGTGCCCTTCCGGGATGCCCACGGCATCATCGGGCAGCTCGTGCTGATGTGCATCGAAAAGAACAAGTCCATGGACGAGCTGACCCTGGAGGAGTACCGGTCCGTCGCCGAGGCCTTCGAAGAGGATGTGTACGACGCCATCTCCATGGAGACCTGCATCGCGAAGCGGAACACCGACGGCGCCCCCGG
>CACZFV010000062.1 GCA_902780465.1 uncultured Lachnospiraceae bacterium | reverse complement strand
GCTGTTACAAGGGAGATATCCAGTGTTTTCTTGTACAGGATGATTTCCGGTGCCTCTGCCCCTTCTTGCCATTCGGTGAGGGACGGGATCGAAGCATAGGTTTCTTCTCCTGCCGTCTGCTCCTGTACCGTCAGGGACTTCCCTCCCAGAAGTTTCATGGGCGCAGTGTTTTTCGGTGCTGACTTCATGAGCCGCATCTGGGGTTCAGCCTGCTCAGCAACTACCAGTTCGGTTCCTTCGGGAATTCCGGCGTCTGCAGGAATGGTGACGGTCACCTGATACGGTGCATCCTTGTCTGACGGTATGGTCATTTCTGCCGGAATCGTCAGTTCATCCGGGTCTTCAGGTTCTTCCTGGTTTTCCTGGTTATCCGATTCTTCTGTTTTTTCTGAGTTTTCCGGATCTTCCGACTCTTCCGGTTTTTCTGTTTTCTCCGGTTCAGCAGGTTCGTTATCTTCACCGGTCTGATCTTCTTCGCCGGTCTGGTCTTCTTCGATGGTTTGGTCTTCTTCTCTGGTCTGCTCTTCTATGTTGGTCTGTTCTTCTATGTTGGTTTGTTCTTCTTCGTTGGTCTGCTCTTCTGTCCTGGTCTCTTCTTCCGTATTGGTCTGCTCTTCAGTGTTCGTTTGCTCTTCTTCGCCGGTTTGCTCCTCTTCTGTTGTCTCCTCCCGGGCGGTTCCGGCAAAGGCGTTTTCGACAATGCGGTCTACGTTGGCGGCAAAGGAGGTGTCGAGCTTCCTGTCGTTCTTGAAGGCTGCCGGGCCGATGAGTTCGAGTCTGCTCTGGTTGCTGAGAATGACCTTCTCGAGGTTCGAGCACTCTGCGAAGGCAGAGGAGTTGATCACCTCGACGGAATCCGGAAGGATGACGGTCGTGATGGTTTTGTTATTGTAGAAGGCTTTCTTGTCGATCTTTCGGATTCCGTCGGGAACCGTGACAGCGGTCTCGTCCCCGTTGTATCGGATCAGGACATCCCCGTTGGTTTCATAGATGGGTTTTTCTTCGATAGCGTTCTCTTCGTTGACGTTCTTTTCGTTGACGTTCTCTTCATTGGAGTTCTCTTCGCTGGTCTTTTCTTCAACGGTTTTTTCTTCCTGCTCGGTATTTTCAGGGTTGGAGCCGGTATTGTTGGTTTCTTCCGTGGATACATTAGTGGATTCTGCGGATGACTCTGTTCCGGCGTCGATCGTTGCGTCGATGGTTTCAGGGGTATCGTTACCGGATGCATCGACCGTTGTGTTGGTGTCCGTGTTTTCCGGCTGGTTGTCTGTCTGCGCCTGTTGTTCAGCAGTGTCTTTTTCTGCTTCTTCTGTCTGTTCTGTGGCTTCACCGGTATTTGTCTGTTCTTCCGGCTGTTCTGCGGCGGCTTCGTCCACAGTGTCTGTGTTTTCTGCGGGTTCTGTTTTTTCTTCTGTTGCATAGCAGGCCGGGCTGTGGACATGCTCTTCCTGGCCGCAGGTCAGTCTGCGTTCGTAGCAGCCGGCGTCATGGTGATGGCCGGGTGTTTCGATCAGGTTGTCCGCGGTGCTGGTGAAGGAAGGAATCTCCCACTGGCCGCAGGTGATGTTGCCGTTGTCGTCATAGCAGGCGGCGCTGTGCTTGTGGGTAAGGATGGGCGTTGTGCAGATCAGGTTACCATCCGCGTCGAAGCACTCTTCCGTATGCTCATGCGGCTTTTTGAACTTGAGGCCGCAGATCGGGTTGCCGTCCGCGTCCTTGCAGAAGTCGTTGTGCTTGTGGTAGTACTCGTTCTCCATGATTCCGCAGGCAAGATTGCCTTCCTTGTCGTAGCAGGCCTCGGAGTGCGTATGGGGAGAGAACGTGGTTTTATAGGTTCTGACTGGTTCTGTTTCTTCAAGACCACAAACGAGGACATCCTCATAGCAGGCGTCCGTGTGCTGATGCTCTGCGCGGCCGCAGATGAGGGTTTGTGTGTCTGTTGAGGAACCGTTGGGTTCAGCAAAGGTGACCAGATCGGACAGGAGCATGGAGAGCACAATGAACAACGCGGCAATCCGCTTGCTCCAGCTTCTGCACAGATCCATGGCCCAGTAACGAAGCATGCTCTCCCTCCTTTCCTTCCGGTAACTGTTTATGGTGTAACCACCCGTTCGAAGTATATACGTCTTCAAAATTATATTTTATCACGAACCACATGAAATTCAATATTTCGTAACATTTTTTTCAGAGTTATTTCCTGTAATAATGCGAAAAAATCGGCTTTTCATGTAACAATTGGCGATTGGTTACGTAACCCTCCCTTGCTTTTGACTTTTTTACTATGTCTGTAACTGTTTTGGGAGTTTTATCGTTCTGCAGCGAGATCGCTTTGCGAGGGTTTTTGCTTCGACGTGTCGAAATATTGATTGTTATGCTTTTTGAAAGAAGGGAAACCTTTGAAGTCGTTCTTTCTTCCGGTCGGACATGCCGCGGGTCTTTCTTTGCCCACGGTCCTTGCTTCGCTTTCCTGCGGGGCGGCACGTGCAGTGGCCGATCTGGATATTCTTCATATCTGTGACGCGGAGCCGGAGAGTCTGCTTCCCGCCCTGGTACGGGATCTGAACAGTGACTGTCCGCTCTTTGCTTCCTCGTTTCGCTTCGAAGCCTTCCGCCCGCAGCTTCCGTCCGTCACGGAGCTGTCGTCCGATCCGTCTTCTTCCGCGCTGATCGGCGCGCTGCGCGGAAAAGGAGTTCCCCTGTCGTATAAAACAGACCGGGAAGCGGTGGAATGGGCTTTTGCTTCCCTGCTGGAATCCCCGGATTCTCTGGCCCCTTTTTCGGATTGGGCGGGACGGATCCGGTCGGCAGTGAACGCTGGAAAGGAAGAAGATGAGAAGGTCCGGGTTTGCCTCCTGTGCGATCTTTGCGATCCCTTCTCCGCCGGGGCTGTCTTCGCGATTTTGCGCAATCTGCACGAAACTGTTCCGGATGATACCGTTTTTGTTTCCCTGCTCTGTCTGGCAAAACGTTCTTCTCCCCCTTCCGAACTGGAAAACCGGACGCTGGCAGAAACACTGCGGGCCATGGAAGAACAGCGTCTGGTCGCGCGTCCCGATGAGGACAGTACCGCGCCGGTCGATGCCTGCTGGCTGGTATCCCTTCCTTCTTTCCTGAATCAGTCCGAAGGTTCCTGGCGCCTGGCTTATGTTGCTGTCGCCCGGATTCTCGGGCAGGTCTGTTCTGCAGAAAAAGATCCTGCGCCGGGGCTGCACACGCTGGAAGTCCCCGGTATTCTGACACTTCAGGCGCTCGGGGAACAGGCAAAGCCGTTTTCCGCTTTTGTTCACTGCTCCGCCTGGCTCCTTTCGGACCTTTTCCCCGCGCTGCGCGCCTATGCGGATCATCCCTCCGCGCTTCGCTCCCTGGCCCCGAATACGCGCAACGGACTCTTCAAACGGTTATTCAGCAAGGACAGTGATCCTTCTGCCCTTTTGGGAGAGATCAACAGGATAGAGCGTACGCTGAAGGCGATGCTTTCCGAGTTGTTGTCGCTGATCCGTTTTCTTCCCGACCCGCTCAGGAGCCCGGAGGTCAGTGATCCGGTATGGCAGCAGGCAATTGCTGCCTGCGGCCGGACGGTGACCGTCGCTTCCGAATATGACGTTTCCGTCGCGGAAGCGGAAGAGGCCGGTATCATGCAGATCAAGCCGGTCCATCGGGTGTCCCTGGCGGATACCGAGGAGGAAAAGCAGCAGCGCCGTCTGGATGACATCGCGGCCCAGCTGAAGGAGGAAACCGAACAGCGGAACCGGCTGCTTGCCGCGATGGGCGGCTGCTTTGCTCAGCCCGCGCTGATAGACTGCCTGCAGCGCTGCCGGGACGCTTTGGCTGCCGCTGAGGAAAAAGCGGCGCATCCGTCTCCGGAAGAAAACCCGACGCATCTTGCCTTGGCAGCCCAGGCCCGCCGTATCCGGCTGCTGAAGGCCGCCGTGCTTCGCTGTGAAAAGGATCTGGAAGTCCCGCTTCCCGATTCGGAACCGGCGGATCTCCCGGAGGATGTTTCCGTTTCCCTGACGCCCTGCACCGCCCGCCTGCTTACGGCAGAGGCGGCGGAGAAGCTGTCCGCTTTGCTGCTCGCGGAGCCGGACAGTGCGGAGCCGATCCGGAAGGAAATCCGCGCCCTGCTCCCGGACCTGTTCCACGACGGGCAGCTTTCGGATATCAAGACGCTGCTGAAGGAGCTTCTTTCCTCTGTTTCCGATGATTCGTCTCTCAAGCCTCTCTGCAAGCTGATCCTGTCCGCCCTGACGGTCAGCCGCGAGGAGGTCTCTTCCCTTCGTTTCCTGTCCGCCGGATCCCTTCCGGCTTTCCCGCTTCTTCCTGACCTTTATCCGAGGACGCCCCTGTTAACGGTTTCATCGATTCTGCCGCTGCTTTCCGGCCTTGTCGGTGATCCGGCCGATCCGGTCGCTGAGAAACGGGGACTCCTGGCTTGCCTGCTTCTGCGCCAGTACCGGAGAAGAGTTTCGGCGGAAGCCTCGCTTGTTTTCGAACCCCTGAACGCGGAAGCATCCCCTGTCCTTCGCGCCTGGCTTACAGCATACCAGGCGGACCGGGTCTGGATCATCTCCCTTGGAAAGGAAACCGTGCCACAGCCTTTCGCGCTGATCCTGCCCGGCCGGGACCTGATTCCTGCGCGCAGGACTTCTGCCCAGGCTTTGCTGATGCCGGCTTTTGCCGCTCCGTGGTTTGACGCGGACGCCTCGGTTTTCCGGGATCCCTGTTCCCTGCTCTGTGAAGGCGACCGTGCCATCCTGAAGGAGCAGCTGTCCCGTATGCTGGATGCGCTTCCCGCCTCGGCGGCTCCTTCCTTCCGTTCCTTCCTCTCCGGTTTCCTGCAGGATCTTTCCGGAGATGACGAAGCCCGCGTCCTGCCGGACCGGATGGAACTGCGGCTGAAGGCGGCCTTCGGCCTTCGGCTGCTGCCGGCGTTCTCCTCTTCCTTAGTCCGTGAAACCTGTTTCTATGAGCGTTTTCTTACAAAAGACGACGTGGCTTCCTGCCTGTCTGGTCAGCAGGACGTGCCGGCCTCCCTGTGCAGCGTCCCAGATGATATCGTTTTCTGCTACCGGGATGTCCCCTTTGCCCGGGAGAGTTCCAATATACTGCTGGAAGGCATCCCGCTCCCCGCGGAAGACTATATCCTGAACCTGCTGGAGGGAGAATGCCAAACGCTCGCGCGCTCATCTGATGATTATCACGACGCGCTGGTCCGTGAACTGAATCTTCTGCTGGAGCGTTATCCGGATGCCCGTCCGGAAGCCCGGGATGTCGTCCTGAAGCTCCTGGAGAAAGCGTCACGCCCGGTCGCGGATACGGTCACTGAGCTCACCTGGCCCTGGGATCCGCAATCACCCTCTGTCCTGACGATCCTCACAGAATCGCTGGGCAGCGACCTGGCATGCTGTGCACTCAGGCCATTCAGTGAACGTCTGGCTTTATTCCCCGCCCGGGCCGGGGAGATCATCGGGGATTCACTTCTGAACGCCATGTGTGTCCTGCCGCCGGCCGAAATCCCCCGGGCAGAGGGAGAAGAAGCACCCGCCGACCAACTGGTCATTCAGTCGGATGCCGTCCTGCCGCCGTTTTCGGACGACCTGGCGCATGCCCTGTGCCGCCTTCCCGAAGGCCGAACGCTCGTCCGGCAGGGCCTTCTTTCCTTTGAGCGGGCTGATCAAGGCGGCATAAAAGCCGTCCTGACGCTGGAAGGAAGTTTTCCTGTCCGTCTGCATCGGACATATACTGCGGATGAGATCGTAACCCTTTATGCCCATGACATTCCTACCTTGGCAGTCTGGCCGAACCTTCCGTTCTTACCGGAAGATTGGAAAGCTTATCTCGTCTATACAAACCTGCCTGCTTCCACGGATGTGAAGATCTTTACTGCGGATGGTTCCTCTTTCATCCCGGTCCGTGAAAAGACTTCCAGGACCGTATCCAGGACAGCATCCTTTCCGCTGTGCTTTACCTTCAGCCATGGACCGGATTCAGTCGGATCCATTCTGAATCTGCTCCCCGCCCCGGAGATCCGGAAGGAAGGAAACGTCACTGCCTGCATCGATTTCGGATCGGTTGGCACTTCGGTCGTTCTGTCTTCCGGTCATAACCGGAAACCGCTTCAGGGCGCTGTCATGGTACGCACACTGCTCAACAATCCGGCGACTTCCCGGGATCTGCTCCGGCGTGAATTTCTGCCGGCCGTCCCCGTTTCCGCGCTGCTGCCGACAGCATCCCGGATCTTCCGGAACGTCCCCGGCAGTGAACCAATGCCCTTTGAAGACGGAATCGTTCTGATGTCCTCCGGCCTTCAGGATGTCCTCTCAATTCCTTCAGGCGCCTTATACACCTGTCTCAAGTGGGAAGAAGAGAAAGGACGTTCCATCGTCCTCTGCCTGCATCAGATCATGCTGATGACCGCGCTGCAGGCTCGCTCAGATGGTCTGGCTTCCCTTCTGTGGCGGTTTGCCATACCGGACGAGATGGCGAAGGCGGGACGGGAAAAGCTCCGGGAGCTGTTCATTTCCCTTGCCCGGGAAGTGAACGAGGCCGCGGGTTTTCCGGTACCTGAGAATCAGCCGCTGGTCACCTTTGCCGCGGAGAGCTCAGCCCTGGGGGCCTATTTCCGTCTCTGTGCTCCCGAAGATACGCGCGGCGGGTTTATGGTGCTTGATATCGGAGCCTGTACAGCGGATATCTCTCTTTTCCTTCGCGGAAGAGAACAGGCTGTGAGGACCTGCCAGATTCCCCTTGGGATCCATTACATGCTGCTTCCGTCCCTCCTGCGGGATCCTTCGCTTCTTCGTCAGGATCTTGGGTATGTGCAGGATCCGCTCTTCCTGCAGGACCTCTCTCTTCTGGAGCGGATCCTGAATAACGCAAAGGCGGATCCTTCTGCCCTGCGCCATTCACGTCTTGCGCTCGACAGCTTTATTGCGGACCGCTATGCTTTCCTCCTGCCCGCGCTGCTCTATAATCCTGTAAACGGACTGCCGACCCGCCTCGGATCCCTGCTGCTGCTCCATTTCAGCTTCCTCATGATGCTCTCCGGCCTGATTCTCCTGCAGATTTCCGCTGATCCGGGCAAAAACGACTTCCTGCCGGAGCAAATGAGCCTCTGCCTGGCGGGCCGCGGTTCCCTTCTTCTGGAAGGCCTGCCGGATCAGGTAAAGACCGGCCTTTGGCATTGTCTCACCATGTTCCGGAACCGTCGTGTCGCTTCCCTCTCTCTGCTCTTCTCTACGGAGAAAAAGATGGAGATTCCGGCCGGACTCTCCGTCCTGCAGCAGATCACTCCGGATCTGCCGGATCCCTCCGTTGTTCCGGCGGCGATTTCCGTCCGTCCGGAGGAGCTCCTCCCGCAGTTCCTGATCCGCTTCGCGAAGGAATTCCCAGCGTCCGCTGCAATCCTTTTCCCGAATTTCTTCACCGGTGATTTCTACCATCCCTTCACTCCGTATGGTGAATCAGTTGTCACCGCAGCAATCGATCAGTCCTTCACGGAAAGCACTGCCCTTAAACCCTTTGACGCCCTCTCCGCCTGGATCACCTCCCTCCTCGACCTCATTTGAGACACTTGGGACACTTGGGGACAGGCACCATCTGTCCCATTTTGGATAATGGGACACTTGGGGACAGGCACCTTTTGTCCCAAGAAAGGATCACAGCTATGGAAACCATATCCTCCCTCAAAAATCCCAGGGTTCTTGCCTGGCGTTCCTTAAAGGATAAAAAAGGCCGGGAAGCCCATCATGCCTTCCTGGTGGAAGGCACCAAAATGGTCAGGGAAGCCCTTTCCTCCTCCTTCAGTGTGGAAACCATCCTGCTCCGTGAAGACCTCGCCGGCAGCTTTGAGTTTCCTCCGTCCATTCCTTCCTTTGTCCTCCCGGAGCATGTGTTCAGCGCTGTCTCCGACACAAAAACGCCCCAGGGTGTTGCCGCCGTACTGACCCTCGAAACGAAGCCTGTTTCCGGCCCCCGCCTGCTGGCCCTCGACGGCGTGCAGGATCCGGGCAACGTCGGCACCATCGTGCGCACAGCGGACGCTGCCGGCTTTGACGGCATCCTTTTCAGCCGGGAGTGCGCAGATCTCTTCTCCCCCAAGGTTCTCCGGGCGACCATGGGCAGCATCTTCCGCCTTGGTTTCTCCTTTCCGCCTTCCCTTCCGGAAGCGTTGGAAAATATAAAAAAGAAGGGCTTTTCCGTCCTCTCTTCCCAGCTGGACGGTGAACCCTTCTATGAGCGGAGCAATGTCGCCCCTTCCTTTGTCCTTGTCGTCGGCAACGAAGGCAATGGTGTCTCCGATGCAGTCAAGGCTGTTGCCACCCATCATCTCTGCCTGCCCATGCGCGGCGGTGCGGAATCCCTGAACGCCGCTGTGGCCGCCGGGATTATGATGTATGATCTGGTCCGCTGAGGCGCGCACCGGTGCCGTTGTGGTTTGTTTCATAGGTGATATCGCCGGTTTTCGCATTGCGGGAACCGGCGATTCGTTTGTCCGGTTCCCGGCCGGGATCGTCCTGCAATGCTCCGATCCTGATGATCCCCGGCCGGATCTTGTTTCTTTCCATGCTTAAAACCTCAAATCCAATACCATGAGCGGGCCGAAGAGGTTAAAGAGAGCGATCGGAAAGCCCCTTTATCTTTTTTGCCTGCAACTGAGCTTGTAAACTCAGTTCAGCCGCTTTGAACGCATGCTCCTGCGTCATCGCATTCTCCGTCCGGTTCAGGCAGTCCAGGATCAGCTGACCGAAGAAAGGATAGCCTGTCACGCCTGTCGCGTTCAGGTATTTTTCTCCCTGGTCGTTCACGACAAACACATGCCCGCCTCCGTCCTTTTCGGAAGCAAGGTTCACGTATTTCCGGATCTCAATGAAGCCCTTTGTCCCCTGGATAAACATCCGACCGTCGCCCCAGGTCCTCAGCCCATCCGGCGTGAACCAGTCCAGGCGGAAGTATCCGGCTGCTCCGTTCTTTCCGGTGATCTGGCAGTCCCCGAAGTCTTCCAGCTCCGGATACTCCGGGTGGGCAAAGTTGGCGATGCGGCTGGCTGTGACCTCGGCATCCTCTTCCTTCGCGTAGTACAGGAACTGCTCCAGCTGGTGGCTCCCGATGTCACACAGGATCCCGCCGTACTTCTCCCGCTCGAAGAACCAGGCCGGCCTTCCCGGCGCGCCCAGGCGATGCGGTCCGAAGCCTGTCACGGAGATCACCTTCCCGATCTCGCCGGATTCGGCAATATACCCGGCCAGAATCGATCCCTCGTCGTGCAGCCGCTCCGCATAGTAGACCATATACTTCTTTCCGGTCTTCTTTACCGCCTCTCGGGCGGAAGCAAGCTGCTCCAGCGTTGTGAAAGGCGCCTTGTCGGTAAAATAATCCTTCCCGGCGCTCATGGCACGGAGCCCCAAGGCGCAGCGTTCGCTCGTGACGGCAGCGCCGGCGATCATCTGTGTTTCCGGATCGTTCAGTGCCTCCTCTTCGCTCCGGGCAGGCTTGGCCTGCGGAAAGGCTTTCAGGAATGCCTTCACCTTGCCGGGATCCGGATCATAGACATATTTCAGCGTTCCTCCGGCTTCCGTCAGTCCGTTGCACATGCCGTAGATATGCCCGTGATCCAGCCGTACTGCGGAGAAGATGAATTCTCCCGGCTTGACGACCGGACTGGGTTTTCCCTTTGGGGCATAGTTCATACCATCTGAGATGTTCATCACTTTTCCCCTTTCCGGAAATTGCCGAAGGAGAGTTCTCCGTCCTGGCTCTCCACCGAAGCGGTCTTCTGATAGAAATGCGGTACACCAGCCCGAATTCCTTCCACCGTGTAGAAGGGATCGTCCGGGCTCAACGGCAGGGACACGGCTGTCCGGGTCGACCCGGCCTTGTAGATCGCGCTGATCAGCTCAATCGTCCTCCGGCCGTCTTCGCCGGTGATCGCCGGCTCCGTGTCTTTCTCCAGTGCGCTCAGTACATTCTCCAGCTGGCCTACATGCATCTCATACGGAACCGGCGGCAGCTTGGCCAGGTAGTCTTCCGCTGCTTTGGCAAACGCTTCATCCTGTTCGGCCAGCGGAAATCCATTCGGCTGGGGCTGTGAGGCAAATACGCTGTACGGGAAAGCGATCTTCGCCTTCTCGCACTGGAAGATCAGGGCCTGATCCTCCCCGTGGTCTACGACAGAAGCGGTCACGGTCGCCAGCGCACCGGGATATTCCGCCACGGATACGGAAAGATCCTCCACCTCGGCATTGTCGTGTCCGGTGTTGGCCAGCACGCTCGTAATTCGCTGCGGAGTCCCCATCATCCAGCCGAGCATATCGATGTGGTGGACCGCATGGTTCAGTGTGCAGCCGCCGCCTTCCGTCTCCCAGGTACCGCGCCACCACAGGTCATAGTAACTGTGTCCGCGGAACCACAGGGAATTGACGGTCACATGCCGGACTTTCCCGGCCATGCCGCTGTCCAGCAGCGCTTTCAGGTTGCGAACCGGTAAGCGGAAACGGTTCTGTGCGATAATCGACAGCTTCTTCCCGCTCTCGTCCCGGGCTTTCAGCATCGCATCGCACTCCTCCAGGGATGCCGCCATGGGCTTTTCGCATACAACGTTCTTTCCGCTCTTCAGTGCGTTGATCGATATTTCCGCATGAACAAACGGCGGTGTACAGACGTCGACCAGGTCAATGTCCTTGTCCAGGATGTCGTGGTGATCCAGGTACACATCCGCGTCCAGCCCGTACTGTTCCTTGACACGCTGTGCCTTTTCGGGGATAATATCCACAAGCGCTGATATGCGGCACCGCTCGGGAAATTTCAGATAAGCCTGGATATGTGCGTGGGAGATTCCGCCTGTTCCTACGATAGCTACGTTGATCATATACGTTCCCCCCATTGCGTTGAGTTTTGTCCCTTTCGTTGTCCGGAGTATATCCCCGGAGGTGTTTGTTTCACCACATAAATCCTGTTTTGTTCTGTGCGGATCCTGCATATCTGATACTGTCATTGCCGGATGATCTTGCAAAGCCTGATATTCACCGGAGGTGTTTCAGTGGAATACTATGAAGTACGGACGCCATTCGAGCCGATGGCCCGGGGCGGCCAGGGGTATGAAGCCCATTATCGTTTTGACGAGAGTATGGAAGTAACCCAGTACCACTGTCATGACTATTATGAGCTGTATATCCATCTTCACGGCGGCGAATATATGGGTGTTGATAATAAGCTGTACCTGCTCAAGCCCAATCAGGTATATATCTTTCCGCCCTTCTGCATGCACGGGCTCTCCTGCACCGTTCAGATGCGGAACTATGAGCGTGCTTTTCTGAATCTTTCCCCGGAAGTCCTGAAGAATCTTGGCTGCAGCCAGCTGGACCTGAATCAGTTCCTGCAGGGCTGCGCCTCAGGCGGTCATCATACTTATCAGCTGTCCAATGTTGATGCGCAGCGCTTTGTCCATTGCATCCGCCGGATCGAAACCTCCCAGTCCGGTGATCCGGACGCCCTTGAGCGGTTTCAGGATTATGCTTACATGATTACCATCATCAACCTGCTCTGTCAGGTGATCCGCCGCACAGTTCCCGTCAAGGATGAAACCGCGTCGAACAGTGTTATTCAGGATGTGCTGACTTACATTAACAATCACTATACACAGCCGCTCCACATAAGCGATCTGGCCCACCGTTTCGGTGTCAGCGAGTCCTATCTCTCCCATGAGTTCTCCCGCTACACAAACCGCAGCGTCTACGATTACATTTTATACAGAAGGATCTCCCTCGCCCGCCGTCAGATACTTGGGCCGGATTCTCTGAACGCCATTGCCTATCAGTGCGGTTTCAATGACTATTCAAATTTTCTCCGTTCCTTTACGCGGATAGCCGGCATTTCACCGAGCCAGTATCGCAAGCAGCTCCGGAAATACCGGAATCCGGAATTCTGACGCCGCTTCCCGTCTTTCGAAAAGGAGCCCCGGATATTCCGGGGCTCCGGTTTTTACCGTCAGAAGCGTCTGAAATCACTTCTCGTACTTGATACCGTAGATAGCATCGAGCTTCTCAATCCGCTCGTTGATAATGTCTTCACCGCCGGCAGCCATATAGTCTTCCATGTAGGTGTCATATACGCTGTCAAACTCTTCAACGGAAGCGGTCACAGCCTTGGTCAGGAGTTCATCGCGCTTGCTGGTCAGGGCACCGCCGACTTCGGTCTCAGCCTCGATCGTGCCGACATTGAAGTGTTTCGCGATGCGATAGTTGCTCATGCCGTACTCGTTGGCCAGGTTGACCATCTCTTCGGAAACGCCCGGATAGCTCAGTGCGCGGGTCTTGTTGGTCGCTTCACCGAGATGGTATCCATTCAGCGTCATTGTATAGTCAATGTTCATACCGGAGTTCATGATCCACTCGCCTGTCGCTCCCAGGTTTTTGTAAGCGCCGTCAGCGGTCAGCTCATAGTTGACGCCTTCCTTGCCGGTCTGCAGGAAAGTGATGGTATCCTGGGAGGAAATGAAGTTCAGGTACAGCAGGGAGGCCAGGATTTCCTTGTTCGTGGAGGGGAAGAAAATCTTACGGTCACTGCCTACGGGGCTTCCGACGAACTTCCGGGTGATTCCGGCGTCGTTCTTGAAGCAGTCGATCGGGACATATTCGGCGTTCTCGCTCACGTTCCGCTTCAGGTTGTTGGCAATACTGTCGTCGCCGTTGCGGTAGGGATAGTCCCAGTTGTGCATGAAGGCGCCGACATAACCGGCCTTCATCATGTTGTC
>CACZFV010000061.1 GCA_902780465.1 uncultured Lachnospiraceae bacterium | reverse complement strand
GTGCTGACCTACTCCGCGTTCTGCCTTACTTCTCTGGATACTGCGACCCGTCTTGCACGCTTCATGTTCCAGGAGTTCTGGCTTGACGGCAGCAAGGGCGAGACCCCGGAGACCGTCACCGGCTACAAGAAAGTCCTGACCAACCCGCTCGTGGCGACACTGATCACTGTGTTCCTCGGCATCATGCTCGGCCTGAACGGCTATGCGAAGATCTGGGCTCTGTTCGGATCCGCGAACCAGCTGCTGGCTGCTCTCGGCCTTCTGGCTGTAGCTACCTGGCTCGGCAACATCGGCAAGGACAACGGCATGTTCCTCTTCCCGATGGGCTTCATGCTGATCGTCACCATCGCTTCCCTGATCATCAACACCAAGAACCAGTTCGCGGTGATCAGCGCCGGCGGTGCTGACTGGGGTCCCTGGGTCCAGGCGATCCTCGGCATTCTCCTTGTGATCCTGGCTCTGGTGCTTGCTCACGAAGGCATACAGACCATCAGCAACACAAAGAAGAAAGCTGCTTAACTGAATACAGTCGAAAGGAGACAGGGTGCGGCCCTGTCTCCTTTTTTGTACCTTCGAACTGAAAAGAGATGTACCGGAAAGAATCACGCCGCCTTCATGTTCGTTCAGAAGAGACAGGGGATGTGGTTCTCTGTCTCCCGTACAGCGCCGACGAGGGAAGCCCCTTTGGCTGCATGAGGAGGCAATCGAAAGACGCCGTTTCTTAATGAGCACAAGCTTTCAGCGCAGTGCGAGTTTAGAAACGCGGCGGCTCTTTCGTTAGCGCAAGCGTGCCGACGATGCAGCAAAGGGGCTTCCCTCATAACAGCAGAAAGGAGACAGAGAACCGTCCCCTGTCTCCTGCTCATCAATGTCTGGGTTTCAGCAGTTCTTCCGAATCGAGGATCACTGTAAAGGGTCCGTCGTTCAGGAGCGTTATTTTCATGTCCGCGCCGAAGATGCCGCGCTCCACTTTCACGCCCGGAAGCATGGCGGCGCAGCTTTTCAGCATGTACTCGTACAGCGGGTCCGCGTGCTCCGGCTTGCCGGCGCGGATAAAGGACGGGCGGTTTCCCTTCCGGCAGTCCGCGTAGAGCGTGAACTGGGAGATAAGAAGCAACTCTCCTCCCACATCCTCCAGGGAAAGATTCGTCTTCCCTTCCTGGTCCTCGAAGATGCGGAGCCCGGTCATCTTCTTCAGCATCCTGTCCGCGATCTCCTCTGTATCCGTATCCGATATGCCGATCAGGACCAGAAATCCTTTTCCGATGGCTCCGGTAGTCTTTCCGTCCACCACGCACTCCGCGTGCTGCACTCTCTGTATCACAAATCTCATCTTTCTTTCCTCCCTGTCTGCCCGGTCCTGCGTAAAAGCGGACATTCGCAGTCTGCTTCGCGCTTTGCTCATGGACCGCTGCCGCAGTTTTAAAGAAGCCGCATGGCCTCTGCCCTCAGCTGCTCACGCTGGTCATTCAGGAGCAGGAGGCGGTTGTATTTATAGAACGCTTCGTTCCCGTTTTCCTGCACGAACTTCAGGCTGTAGTAACCCGCGGAAAGCTCCGACAGGAACAGCACCATCTCCTGCCCTTCCCCGAAGGCTTCCGCCAGAAAACGGAAGGCGTTCGTAAGATGTTCTCCCGTTTCTGCGGCCTTCCGGAGTCTTTCTTCCTCCGAGGCGGCAAAGGCTTTCCTGATCTGCGTGAAATCATCACCCGGCAGCTTCTCCAGGCCTGTGATGGCGAGCCGCCGGCGCTTTTCCGCCTCGCGGCCTGCGAGTCCCGCGGCGGCATCTCTCTCCAGAAGCCGCTTTTTCTCCCGGATGGTCTTTGCGAGCCACTCTGCCGCGGAAAGAACTTCTCCGTTCTCCGTCTTTTCCTTCAGCTCCTTCAGGCAGAAGAAGATCTCCTGCTGCGCGGAGAGCCGGTCCGCCCAGCTGCGGAACTCCTGCCCCAGCGCATCAGAAAGCAGGCCGATCAGGCTCAGCTTCTCATCGAAGGGGGCCTCTTTCAGCTTTTCAGCGGCGCTGCCCGGCGCGTTCCCTGCCAGAATGTCCTCCACCCGGTAGAATTCCCTGTATTTTCTGTAAAGCTCGTAATAAGCGGTAAAGCTTTCCGCGATCTCCTTGTCCTGGAGGAAAGAATAAGTAAAGCTTTCCTCCACCGGAAGCGAAAGAGCTTCATATACTTTCAGCGAATCTGAAAGATCCTCCCATCCTCTGGGGGTCGCGAACCGCTTCCCCCGGAGATCCGCCTTGACGGAATAAAAATAATCCTTTTTGATCTCCAGGTAGCTTGTCACCGCGCCGTGGATCCCCTGCTTCAGCGCGTAGGATTTCCACGCCGGGAAATCCTCCTTCACCTCCATCAGGCGCACCCGGTCCAGGGTCACAATGTCGAACTCCCTGACAGACCGGTTGTATTCCGGGGGATTGCCCGCTGTCACGATCACGTATCCGTCCGGCACTCTGTGGTTTCCGAAGGTCTTGTACTGCAGGAACTGGAGCATCGTGGGGGCCAGCGTCTCTGACACACAGTTGATCTCATCCAGAAACAGGATCCCTTCGCTGATCCCTGACCGCGCGATCTGGTCATATACGGAGGCCACGATCTCGCTCATGGTGTACTCTGTCACCAGGTGCTCTTCCCCGCCGTAGGTCTTTTTCGAGATCGAGGGAAGGCCGATGGCGCTCTGCCTGGTATGATGCGTGATCGTATAGGACACGAGGCTGATGCCCATCTCCTCGGCGATCTGCCGCATGACCGCAGTCTTCCCGATGCCGGGGCCGCCCATCAGGAGCACCGGCCGCTGCCGCTCCCTGGGGATCAGGTATCTTCCCTCTTCGTCCTTCGCAAGATACGTCCTGACGATACGGATCAATTCTTCCTTTGCTTCACTGATATTCATAGTTCCTCCCGCTGAAGGTACAGCTTCAGCGCCCAGTCCGGTACTTTCGCGTCTTCGTAGTCCTGATCTTCCCGGAACACGAACGCCGTCTCATAGTCGGTCGCTCTCTCCGGAAACACCCCGTATCCGTCCGTAAAATAGATGAGTCCCCGCAGATCCCGCAGCTCTCCCTGTTCCCGGAGCATCTGTACATGGCGGAACACCGGGCGGAAATCCGTCCCGCCTCCGCCGTGCACCATAAAACCATCCGCCATTTTCATCAGTTCCTCAGGGCTCTCCAGGAGGGTGTCCTTCCGGACTCTGTCATCGCACTCGATCAGATGTATGCGGACCTTCCTGAAAAAGCTGCCTTTTTCCGACAGCACCGATGCCGTCTCGTTCAGGAAGCTCTGTACCAGGACCGCCTGGCAGGAGGCCGATGTATCGATGGCGATCACCAGCTCTTCCACCTTCCGCACTTCCCGCAACTCGTTTTCTTCAATGAGCGGCATGTTGCCGTATCTTTCGAGACCATAGTAATAATAACCATAATCAAAGGAATCCGGATCCGTCTCAGCGGTTTCCCTGAGCACCGCCAGATGTTCCAGGAACTCCCGGTACAGCGGCCGCTCCCGGCAGGAAAACCGCAGTACTCTCTCCAGCAGTTCCCCGTCTCTGCCCGCTTCCTTTCCGAAGGTCTCCATCTCGGTCCGGACGCGCTTCGCGGTCTTCTCCCACTCCTTTTCCCGGAGGATCCGCGGCAGTTCCATTGCCGGCGGCTGTACGGGATCCTTTCTTTCTTCTCTGTCCCAGAAGCTGTGGTCGCAGACATGGAATTCCTTCGTGAGCCGTTCTGCAAGATCACGGAATGCCGCCGGGTCTTCCTCAGGCTCTCCTTCCGGCCCCCGGCCGGAAACTCTCTCCGAGAAATACCGGTACAGTTTCTCCGCCGTGAGAACACCCAGTTTCTCCGTAAGGACTCTGTACGTCTCTTCACGAAAGTCGCTCATCACCTGCTGCACTGCCTTCCCCTTCATGGAATCCAGTACGGATTCTGCGGCAATATCGCAGGACAGGTCCCACATCTCCTCGTTTTTATGTGCCGGCGCGCCGTACATGTGCCGGAACAGGCAATGCATCAGCATATGGAGATACGCCCGGTTCAGCCGGATGGGATGCTCCACAAAGGTGGCGAGCAGCCAGCTCGGGTGAAACAGGATCTCCGCCCCGTCTGTGCCGATGCTCCGGGTCCTGAGATCCATCCGGTACGGCAGCCTGTCCAGCGCCGCGCTGAGAAAGCGCATGGAGAGTGTCAGTTCCGTCTTTGCGTACACCAGGATCCTTTTCCCTGCGTTTTCCAGTTCTTCTCTCTGTTTCATATTTTTTCCTCACAAGACGAACATGGACCCGCCTGCCGCCCTGCTGCTTCCCCTGGAGTACTCCATCAGGATCCCGCAGAGCTCTGTATCCTTCCTCGCGGAAGCTTCCTGCAGTGCCGCGGGGACCGCTTCCTGCTTTAACAGGCGGTGCGCAGCCATACAGGAGATCTCTTCTTTCCTGCCTTCCTTCACAAGATACAGAAGGAAGTCTTCCGAGATCCTGAGAAGGGCTGCTTCATAGCTCTGCCTCGCTTCCTCTGCAAGCCGGTAAGGCCGCAGGATCCTGGCGGATGCCACTTCCCCTGTGACCTTCCACCCATCCCCTTCCGTTCTGGGGAGCTGCCTGTCATAATGATGGAAATCGATGCCCTTTCTTGTGACCGCCTCCCGGAACGCGTAACCGCACCCTTCGATCCTGGGGTGGATGGCCCGGGCCATGGTATCTTCGTCAAAGTCATTCAGGTACGCCGGGAAGAACAGCAGGGCCTCTCCGTCCGGCATCCGGAACCGGATCCTGACGGCGGCATCACAGTCCGCCAGCAGATCCTTCGCAGCCCGGAACCGGTCATGCTCCATCCAGATGCTGATCTCCCTGAGGCTCCCGCAGGAGCGGATGACGCCGTCTCCGATCTCCTCCACCCCGTCCGACAGGACCAGAGTCTTCAGCTTCGGACAGCCGTAGAAGGCAAAATCTCCGATGCGGCGCACCTTTTCCGGCAGCACCAGCTCCTCTGTCTCCTTTCTGTCTGCAAATGCCCTGCGGCCGATGCTCCGCACAGGAAAACCGCCGAGCTCTCCGGGGATCCTGAGGAACGCTGCCGTCCCTTCATATCCGGTGATCTCGGCGGACTCTTCGCCGTGATATCTGATGACCTCAAAACTGTACCCTGTACTCTTCTGCATCAATGACAAAATATCCTTCCTTTCCTGATACCTGTCAAAGCTAAATGTATCCGAAGGCGCAGCCTGTGTCAAGGCTGAGCGCCGATCCGGCCGGAGTTCTTCCCCTCGTTTCTTCCCTGCTTTTCTTCCATTTTCTTTCCTGCTGTCGATTCTGCATTTTTATGCTATACTGTGATTATGTCAATCGAAGAACTTCAGAAAAAACTGCATCTGTACGCGGAAAGCCATCCGCCGAAGCCTGTCCGGAGATCCGCTGTCCTTGTCCCGCTTCTTTACCGCGGGGAGGAACCGGAGCTCCTGTTTGAGCAGCGCTCCTTCCTCCTGGAGCATCAGCCGGGAGAAGTCTGTTTCCCCGGAGGAAGAGTGGAGGGGGATGAAACGCCGGAGGAAGCCGCGCTCCGGGAGATCTGCGAGGAACTCCTGGTCACGCCGGAACAGGTCCGGATCCTGGCCCCTCTGAACGCTTTCTACAGTTCCACGGACCAGAATATTTCCGCCTTTGTATGCCGGCTGGAGGGGTATCAGGGCACCTTTTCAAAGGACGAGGTCGAAAAGGTCTTTACCATTCCTCTGAACTGGTTCCTGGAACATGAGCCGGACCGCTACGAGACGGTCCGCACGGTGGTCCCGGGGGAGGACTTTCCCTATGAGCTGATTCCCGGAGGAAAGAACTATCCCTGGAAAAAGATAACGCACATCGTTCCTGTCTATCCTGACACGGATCCAGTCATCTGGGGCCTCACGGCACGGATCACAGACGCCCTCTGCCGCGCGCTGAAGACCGGATGATCTTTCTCAGATCCAAGTCCCGCCAGAGGGATTTGCAGATAAAAATGCGGCGGTTGCCGCAGAACGGAGAAACTTATGTATAAGCAGTTTTCGCTCGCACTTCTTCTTTCAATGGCACTCTTCACAGGCTGTGATTCCTCACAGACGGCCACCGCACCCGTGACCACGGAGGCTCCTGCCCCGCCGGAAACATCGCCCGCTTCGGAAGAAACGGAAAAAGTCATCGTGGTGGAATCCGAGATCATCGAGGAGACGGAACCGGAAGAGGATATTCCTCCGGAGGAAGGGATGGTCAGAAGCGCTCTCACGCATCTCTGGATCCCCGCTGAGCTGGCGGAGAAGCGTCCCATCGCCGTGATGTACCCCATCGACAAAAAGGCGCAGCCCCAGTACGGACTGAACAAGGTGGACATCTTCTATGAGATCATGGAAGAAGGCGATATGAGCCGCCAGATGGGTGTGATCCAGGACTGGGAGGATCTGGAGCGGATCGGAAATGTGCGCAGCATCCGTGATTACTTTGTCTACGAAGCTCTGGAGTGGGACTCCATCATCGTCCACTTCGGCGGACCGGAGCTCTTTGTGAAGCCGATCCTCACCCGGAAGGACGTGGAGAACGTGAACGGCGTGGGCGGCGTCATGGGAAGCGACTACGGCGCCTATTACCGCATCCCGAAGGGATCGAAATCCGAGCACACCGCCTACACGGACGGCGCTCATCTCCTGAAGGCCATTGAAAAGGCCGGCTGGTCCCGGAACCATCGGGAGGAGTACTGGCAGCCGGACCACTGGAAGTTCGCTTCCGACAAGCAGCTGTACCGCCTGGAGGATCATCCTGACGCGGTGGATGCCACCGAGATCGACATGAAGGGCTCCTACCCCGTGACAAAGAGTACCCTGACTTACAAAGACGGCCTGTACTACCGGAGCATCTACGGAAGCCCCCAGAAGGACGGCAGGACCGGCGAGCAGCTCGCTTTCTCCAACGTCCTGATCGAGAACTGCGTCTGGGGCCGCAGGGGCGGAAGTCTTTACCTGTTCTTCCATGTCCTGGACTCCATGCATGAAGGCTACTTCATCACCGGCGGAAAGATGATCCACTGCACCTGGATGAAGAACGCAGACTACGAAGCCACCCGCTTCTTTGACGACAACGGCGAAGAGATCCGCCTGAATCCCGGAAAGACCATGGTGTTCATCACCCAGGAAGGCCACAGCTCCTTCACGGTGAACGGCGTGAAATACTCGCTTTAAGCAAGCATACAAAGATGAAAACGGCACCCCTGAGGGTGCCGTTCTTTGTCACAGGTAAAAACTGTTCTCCTTTCCCTCCGTGAAGTTCTGCTCCAGCATCTTCACATGGGAGAGGAACGCGGGATCGTCGAAATACTTCGCGCCCAGCGCGCATCCCCGGACGCAGGCCTGGCATTTGATGCAGATGCCCGGCACATTTGTCACATCCTCCGGATCGATAGATCCCACAGGACAGAGCTTCACGCAGTAACCGCACTTCGTGCACTTCTTCATGTCCGTCAGAGGCTTCGCCTTCAGGAACTTCGCCGGCTGTCCGTCCGTTCCCTTCGGGACGTAATAGGGCGCGGCGGCATCCCCCGGGACCTGCAGGGTTTCACTCGTCTCCGGGAGTTCTTCCGCGCGGGCTGCCGCCTTCAGGATAAAAGTCTCCGCGGCTTTCAGGTCCGTATCGTCCGGGCGGCCCGGGGCAAGAAGATCCGAGAATGCGTGACGGCACGCGAAGGCAGCGCCTCCTGCCACGAGGAAGCCGTCCGCTTTCAGGACAGACACCAGCTCCGCCAGCGAATTGTCAAAGCTTCTGTTTCCGTAGGTGACCACTGCCACTGCCCGGGCGCCGTTCCCCTTCAGCTTCGTCTGAAAGTCAGGAAGAATCTTATTCGGCAGCTTTCCCGCGTAGGTCGGCGATCCTATGATGACCAGATCGCCCGCCTGGAACTCCGTCACAGTCTCCCTTGCCGCGGGGATCGTGAAATCAAGCTCGCCCAGCGGACATCTGATCGCTTTCGCCGCCGCTTCTCCCATTGCTCTCACGATCTTTTCCGTATTTCCGGTAGCACTCCAGTAAACAGCACAGACTCTTGTAACATTCATGTCTATTCCTCCCGGTCGTATTGTTAAACAGGTTTCTCCCTGCGGCAAAGTCCCGCTTGCGGGACATGCGCGCAGACGCCCTCTGTTTATGGTATAATCCTTAGGTCTATTATAGCACGGGTTTGGACCTGTGCAGCAGACAAAGAACGGCCGGACCGTAATAACGGCCAGAAACGAGGTTTTTTTATGTGGTTTGAAAACACTGTATTCTATCAGATCTATCCCCTGACTGTCACCGGCGCTCCGGAGCGGAATGAAGATCCGGAGAACGCATCCCTGCTTCAGAAGCAGGTGAAACACCACCGGGTCCTGGGGATTCGGAAATTCATCCCGCACCTTAAAAAAATGGGGGTCGGCGCAGTCTA
Source organism: uncultured Lachnospiraceae bacterium (assembly GCA_902780465.1). Classification (GTDB taxonomy): domain Bacteria; phylum Bacillota; class Clostridia; order Lachnospirales; family Lachnospiraceae; genus Moryella. The sequence goes on along the minus strand of CACZFV010000061.1, from coordinate 4,431 downwards.
TCTGAACCCTGTATTTGAGAGTGACTCCCACGGCTATGACACCCGGGACTACCGTCTGACCGACAGCCGTCTCGGCACCAATGAAGACCTGCGGACACTCTGCCAGGAACTGCATGACGCCGGCATCCGCGTGGTGTTCGACGGCGTCTTCAACCATGTGGGCCGCGGCTTTTTCGCTTTCCGGGACCTGAAAAAGAACCGGGAAACCAGTCCTTACAAGGACTGGTTCAAAGTTAATTTCGCGGGCGATTCTCCCTTCGGCGACGGTTTCTGGTATGAAGGCTGGGAGGGCCACTACGAGCTGGTAAAGCTGAACCTCGATAACCCGGCGGTGCAGAGCTATCTCCTTGAAAGCATCGACCTCTGGTTCCGGGAATTCGATATCGACGGCATCCGCCTCGACGTCGCCTACCTCCTGCCCCTCTGGTTCATCGACAAAGTGAAGCAGCGCATCCGCTCCCTGAAGCCGGACGCTTTTCTCCTCGGCGAAGTCCTGGGGGACAACGCGCGCCGTTTCTACGACCAGGGCCATGTGGACGCCATCACGGACTATCCGCTTTACAAAGCCCTCTGGTCCTCCATGAACTCTTTAAATTTCTTTGAGCTCGCCCACACCATCAAGCGGACCTACGGGGAAATGTACCGCGGTCTGCAGCTGTTTTCCTTCGCAGACAATCACGACGTGGAGCGGATCGCGTCGAAGCTCACGGACCCGGAGAAGCTCCCGCTGGTATACGCCCTGCTCTTCACCCTTCCGGGTATTCCCTGCATCTACTACGGCAGCGAATGGGGCGCTGAAGGCAAAAAAGAAAGGGGGAGCGATGCCTCGCTCCGCCCTGCATATAAAAAACCGCTGCCGAATGCCCTGACTGCCCGGATCACCAGTCTCATCGCTCTCCGGAACCGTACGCCGGAGCTTCAGCGAGGAACTCTGAAGGATCTTCGCCTGACGAACCGTGCCTACGCCTTTCTCCGGGAACTGGACGGCTTCAGCACTGCCGTCGCTGTCAACGCGGATGATGCTCCTGTCACGCTGGATCTGCCGGGTTTGGGTGCAGTGGAGATCCCGCCCCTTTCCGCGGTATATAATCGCCGCGGAGAAGGTTTCCTGCCTCTGTAAAACAGTTTCTGCCGTTTCAGATCCTGTCTGTCCGTGCCGTGGCGCTTACTGCGCCGCGGCACTGTTTTTGTCCGCTTCCTCCGGGGGCGTCATTCCTTCCGGGCGCTGTCCGCCCATGCCTTCGAAGCCTTCCGGTCTTTCACCGCGCATGCCGCGTCCGCCGAAGCCTTCCGGCCGCTGGCCATCGAAGCCCTCCGGCCGCTGCCCGCCGCCGAAGCCGCCCCTGCCGCCGTGTCCGCCAAAACCGCCGGTGCGGGTCCCCTCATAGGTGTTGATCCCGTTAACAGTGATCTTCTTCTCTTCGTTTCCGGCTTTCACAGTGACCGTATCTCCGTCCCGGATCCCTTCCGCGGAGATCTGGAGCATATTGAACTCCTTGGGCACCGTCCAGGAGACGAGCTTCTCTCCTCCGGCATTCGTCACGGTGACCGCGGTCCCTGCCGGAAGCTGCGCTTCATAGTATACAGTGATGATGTTCTGTGCAGAGCTGTCGGAAAGCGGTTCTGTCATTCCCTGGGCTCCCGCCGCGAGAAGGATCCCTCCGTTCACCAGTGCTTCTCCGTTCATATCCACCGCGGCGTTCCCATTGTCGGCAGAGCCGCTGACGTACACTGTGCCGCCGTTCATCTCTATACTGCCGTTGGAGTCCATTCCGTCGCCCTTCGAGTTGACCGTCACAGTGCCGCCGTTGAAGATCATCCTGACCTTTTCGTTGTTCTGCTGGGAGAGCATCTCTTTTTCCCGCTCGTCATCGCCCTCGTACTTTTCTCTCGCGTTGATGCCGTCGTCCTCAGAGGTGATGTCCCAGCTGCCGCCGTTTACCGCCACGGTCAGGCCCTCGATGCCCTCGCTGCAGGCTTCGATCACCATCGACCCGCCGTTCAGCAGGACATCTCCTTTGGAAGTGATGCCCTTTCCTTCTGAAGTGTCCGCGATCACGATGCTGAAGCTGCCGCCGTTCACCGTCACCGCGTCCTTCCCGTTGAAAGCATCGTCCGCAGAACGGATCATGTACTCTCCGCTCTCCACAGTCAGCGTATCTTTGGCGTGGACTCCCTTCAGGGAGGAATCGATCTCCAGCGTTCCTTCTCCGTTCAGAACAAGGTCGTTCTTTACGTAGACCGCTGCATCCGCTTCCTGTTCCTCCGTCAGTTCCTGCCCGTCCTGTGCCTCTGTCTCCGCCCCGGTCACGGTCAGGGTATTCGTGGTGCCGGGCATCATGGTGACTGTGAGGAGCGCTCCCTTTACGGAGGCAATAGCATAAGCCCCGCCGGAAGTGATCTGCACACCGTTCAGGAACAGACGGACTTCATCCTCTTTTCCCGTCTCGACCAGTACCTGTCCCTCCAGGGTGCCGCTTAAGGTGTAGTTTCCGCCGGAGGCGATCTTCAGCACCCCGTCGGAGAACTCCGCGCCGCTGCCATTGATCTTCACTTCTGTCCCGTTAAAGATTACGGTCGTCGCGTTCGCTGCAGCAGAGGCCGTTTCCGCCGCGCTTTCCGTCAGCTGAGCTTCCGTTTTCTGCGCTGCACTAGCGGCTGCCGCTGAACTTCCTGCTGCCGCTGAACTTCCTGCTGCCGCAGTCTGCACTGCCGCGCTGTTTGTCGATGTCCCCTGCGCCGCCGCAGCGGTCCCGCAGGCGGACGAAAGCAGGCTGACTGATAATAAGACCGCCCATAATGCTGTCCTGTTCTTCATCATTTTCTCCCTCCTGGAAGGTGTTCCGTCGTGACTTGTGTTCACAGCAGGTCACAGCGCCATTTCTGCTGTCTCCGCCTGTCCGCAGACGATCTTCAGGTTTCCGTTGCGGACGCGGATCATATCGATCATTTCCTTCTCCTGCCGTTCATCCTTTTCCGTGATAGCATAGCGCAGTTCATAGAGACTTCCCATGTTGGCCGTCTTCACGCTGACCAGCTCGGCGGCGGTCAGGTATTCTTCAAAGATATCCCCGAACACATTGTAGTAATCCAGGCTCTCGGGGATCGTGATCCTCAGGTCCTTTTTCCGGGCATGTTCCGCCGAAGCGAATATATTCGTCAGGATGACTGTCACGACGCCGAAGCAGAGGACCATGAGAAGACTCAGTGTCAGATACCCCATGCCGTTTGCGAGCCCCGCCGCCATGGCGGCGAATACGCTGGTGATCTCCCTGGAGTTGCCCGGCATGGACCGGAACCGGACCAGTGAGAACGCGCCGGCCACAGCGACGCCGGTGCCTACATTGCCGTTCACCAGCATGATCACCGCCTGCACCAGCATGGGCAGCAGGATCAGCGTCATCAGAAAATTCAAAGTTGAATGATTCCTGTAGGCGTGGATCCCGGCCAGCAGCACTCCGCAGAGTGCGCTCGCCGCAAGACACATCAGAAACGTCCTCACATCCATACCGGCGTACACACCGGTCAGTACACTGTTAAGCAGCATTTTTTCTTCCCCCTTTGTTCTTCTCTTTCATCAGGTATTCATAATAGGCACCGTACTTTGAAAAGGACTGCTGGTACGGTGTGATTCTCTCAAACAGTTCCGCCATCCACAGCGGCATGGCCCCCGGGATCTTGACCTCCATCAGCACCGTATCCGGCGGAAGGAGCTGCATTCCCTGCATTCCCGCCGCGAGATCCGGTTCCTCCGTCCTGCAGCGGATGTTCGTGTCGAAAGTCACCCTCAGCTCCGGATCCTCCGTCCCGGCCAGCGCCGTGCGGTCATAGGCGATAAATACCGCGGGTCTCAGGCTGTAACGGTCTTTCATATAGGAGATCTCGCGGAAGATCTGCCGCTCCGTAAAGGATGCCTTTTTTCCCTCCGCCGGGGCGATATCGATATTGTTCTGGAACTGGGTCGCTTTGGTGACCATCCGGTTCTTCACGTCAAAGCAGGCGATCAATCGTTTTGTCAGCATAAGGACCCTCCTTCCCGGCACAGGGCCGCGAAACGAGCAAGAAGTTTCAGACCGGCCGGACCGCTCTTCTCCATATGGAACTGGGCGCCCATGATGTTGCCGCGGGCGATCAGCGAACAGAAGGGATGGCCGTATTCGGTGACACCCTCCACATCGCTGGCAAGCTCCGGCTTGGCATAATAGGAATTGACAAAGTAGAAATAGCCTTCGTCCAGGCCCTGGGTCAGCGGATGGCTGCCGGCAAACCGCACGGTGTTGTATCCCATCTGCGGGATGCGGACGCCTTCCTCGAAGCGTTGGACCTGGCCGGGGATCCATCCCAGGCAGTCACAATCCCCCTCCGCGCTGTGGCTCAAAAGGACCTGCATGCCCACGCAGATGCCCAGAAACGGGGTCTTTTTCTCAAGCA
>CACZFV010000060.1 GCA_902780465.1 uncultured Lachnospiraceae bacterium | reverse complement strand
CGCTTTATCTTGTCCAGCTTCGTTGCCACCACCACTGTACGGAGTCCCTGATTCCTGATCCAGTCGTACATCATGCAGTCGTTGGCCGATGGCTCGTGGCGGATGTCCACCAGAAGGAACACCGCCTTCAGCTGCGCCGATTTGTGGAGATAGTTCTCGATCATCCTGCCCCAGGCCGCTTTTGCCGCCTGGCTCGCGTTCGCGTAGCCATATCCCGGCAGATCCACAAAATAGAGCATGCCGTTGATCCGGTAAAAATTAATGGTCTGGGTCTTTCCCGGCTGGGAGGAGGTCCTGGCAAGGGCCCTGCGGTTCACCAGGGCATTCAGGAGGCTGGACTTTCCCACATTGGATTTTCCCGCGAAGGCGATCTCCGGCAGCGTTCCTTCCGGCAGGCTGCTGGTGACGCCCAGGACCTGGGCCAGCACTGCCTCCGTGATCTGCAGGGTCCCGTCCTCTTTGTAAAGGGGCTTCGGCACCGCCGGCGGGACATCGATCCCCTTCTTCTTCTCCCGCTGCTTCACGTCCTTCTGTTCCATCCGTTCCGCCCTTTCTGTTTCACACAAGCGCTTCCTTCAGCGCCTCTTCGAATCTCTCAATATATACGATCTTCAGCCCCCCGGTGATCTCCTTCGAAAGCTCCTCGATATCCGGGCGGTTGGCCGCAGGCACCAGGACCTTCTTCAGCTTCGCCATCCGGGCCGCCAGGATCTTCTCCTTCAGGCCGCCCACCGGCAGGACCCGGCCGCGGAGCGTGATCTCCCCGGTCATGGCCGTATCGCAGCGCACCTTGATGTTCGCCGCGGCGGAGAGGATCGCCACCGCCATGGCTGTGCCGGCGCTGGGGCCGTCCTTCGGCACCGCGCCCTCCGGGATGTGCAGATGGATCTCGTTCTTCTCAAAGAAGTCGTCCGGGATGTTCCACTTCGGGCCCTCTGCTCTTACGCAGGACAGCGCGATGCGGGCGGATTCCTTCATGACATCGCCCATCTGGCCGGTCAGAATGAGGCCGCCCTTGCCGGGCATGATGTTGACCTCGATCTCCAGGGTATCGCCGCCCACTCTGGTCCAGGCGAGCCCTCTCACGATCCCGGCCTCGTCCGTCTTCGCGGCGTCCTGATAGTGCACTTTCTCCTTGCCGAGATACTTCGGAAGCTGTTTGTCGGTCACAACGATCTTCCGCTTTCTCCCCTTCAGGATCTCCCGGGCGCACTTCCGGTAGATGTCTCCGATGCGGCGCTCGGCATTGCGGACGCCAGCCTCCCTGGTGTAGTTCCGGATCAGCTTCTGGAGCGCCTTCTCCGTGATCTCCACCTGTCCTTCCCTGATCCCGTTGGCCTTCGCCTGCTTCTTCAGGAGGTAATCCTCCGCGATGTGCATCTTTTCATTCTCCGTGTAGGAGTTGAGTTCGATCATCTCCATGCGGTCCAGCAGCGGAGCCGGGATGGTCTCCGTCGTGTTGGCCGTTGCGATGAACAGGACCTTTGAGAGGTCGATGGGCAGCTCCACGTAGTGATCGCGGAAGCGCACGTTCTGTTCTCCGTCCAGCACCTCCAGAAGCGCGGAGGATGTGGCACCGTGGTACTCGCTGGAGAGCTTGTCCACCTCGTCCAGCAGGATAAGGGGATTCGCCGTTCCCGCCTGCCGGAGGGCATCGACGATGCGGCCGGGCATGGCGCCCACATAGGTCTTCCGGTGGCCCCGGATCTCCGCTTCGTCCCGGACGCCGCCCAGGCTCATGCGGACATACTTCCGGTCCAGAGCGCGGGCGATGCTCTTCGCGATGGAGGTCTTTCCGGTTCCGGGCGGTCCCACAAGACACAGGATGGCGCCCTTCTGCTCCGGATTCAGCATGCGGACAGCTAGATATTCCACCACCCGCTCCTTGACCTTGGCGAGACCGTAGTGGTCCTCCTCCAGGATCTGCTCCGCCTTCGCGAGGTCCTCATTGTCTTTGGAGCAGTGGTCCCAGGGCAGGTCCAGCAGGGTCTCCAGATATGTCCGGAGCACATTGCCCTCCTGGCTGCCTCCCGGCATGAGCTTCAGCCGTGCGATCTCTTTCCGGAGCTTCTCCTTGACTTCATCGGACGCTTCCAGCTTTCCGACGCGCTCTTCGTACTCCTCGGCGTCCGTCAGGGGAGCATCGCCCCCCAGCTCCTCCTGGATCAGCTTCATCTGCTCCCGGAGCACGTACTCTTTCTGGTTCTTGTTCATGTGGTCCCTGAGCTTCTGCTGGAAGTCGCGGCGGATCTCGCCGATCTCGATCTCCTTCGTCAGGGCGGCCACCAGGGATTCGTACAGTTCCTCTGCGGTGTCGCACTCCAGGAACCTCTGGCAGACTGACCAGTCCCAGGGCAGATCCGCGGCGGTGCGTGTCAGAAGACGGTTCACGTTCCGGATGCGCAGCAGCTGGTCCAGATACTTTTCCGCGAATTGACGGTCCAGCTTTCCGTACTCGGAAAGTCTGCTCCGCATCACCCGCAGCATCGCCTCCGACACAGGCGCGTCGGGATCTGTCTCGATCAGGTCTTCCGGCTCCACTTCCGCGGTCAGCATGTCCTTCTCCGGCCACAGCACCTTCAGCCGGCAGCGTCGCTTGCCTTCCACCATGGCGCGCCCCATGTCCTGGGGGAGCCTGGCCAGCTGGCGCACGGAGCAGAGGGTCCCGTACTCGTACAGGCCATCCGCGCCGGGATGCACTTCTTCGGTGTTCCTTTGGGCCACCGGGAATACATCCTCGTTGCGCAGCATCGCCGCCTCCACAGCGGCCATGGACTTCTTTCTGCTGATTTCAAAATGATCCGTTTTCCCGGGAAGGATCACCTTCCCCCGCATCGCGACCAGGGGGACTCTTTTATTCTCTTTCATATCGATCAGCCTCTGTATATATACGAAACCGGCCATGAGATCAAAGTTCATGGCCGGTCAGCTGTTACTGTCTGTTCAATGCCCGTGGACATTATGCGGTCTCGCCGCTCCCGCCCGGTAAACGGTGTCCGGCGGTCTTCTTTCCCACCGCCGTGTCACGGCGTGTGATCATGGGGGCTCCCGTCTTCTGGACAGCCTCCTTTGTAACGGTGCAGATGCCGATGCTGTCATCCGAGGGGATCTCGTACATCATGTCCATCATCACGTCTTCCATGATGGAACGGAGTCCTCTCGCACCGGTCTTCCGCTCCACGGCAAGATGCGCGATCTCATGGATCGCCTCCTCCGTGAACTCCAGCTTAACGCCGTCGATCTCAAACAGCGACTGGTACTGCTTTGTCAGGGCGTTCTTCGGCTCTGTCAGGATCCGCACCAGCGAATCCTCGTCCAGTAGATCCAGGGACACTGTCACCGGCACGCGGCCGATAAACTCGGGGATCAGCCCGAATTTCACCAGATCCTGGGGCATGACCTGCCGGAACAGCTCGTCGATCCCCCGGGTGTTCTTTTCCACCACTTCGGAGTTGAAACCGATGCCGCCACTGCCGAGCCGCTTCTCCACGATCCTCTCCAGACCGTCGAAAGCGCCGCCGCAGATAAACAGGATATTGGTGGTGTTGATCTGGATCAGCTCCTGGTGCGGATGCTTTCTTCCGCCCTGGGGCGGCACGCTGGCCTGGGTACCTTCCAGGATCTTCAGCAGCGCCTGCTGGACGCCTTCACCGGAGACGTCGCGGGTGATGGAGACGTTCTCGGATTTTTTCGTGATCTTGTCGATCTCGTCGATGTAGATGATGCCGTACTCCGCGCGCTTGACGTCATCGTCCGCGGCCTGGATCAGCTTCAGGAGGATGTTCTCCACGTCCTCGCCGACATAGCCCGCTTCCGTCAGCGTTGTGGCGTCCGCGATGGCGAAGGGAACGTTCAGAAGCCGCGCCAGCGTCTGGGCGAGATAGGTCTTTCCGGATCCGGTGGGGCCCAGAAGCATGATGTTGGACTTCTGGATCTCCACGTCCCGGTTCCGCTTCGCGGTGATGCGCTTGTAATGGTTGTAGACCGCGACAGAGAGCGCTTTCTTCGCCGCGTCCTGTCCGATCACGTATTCGTCAAGGAATTCCTTGATCTCCTTCGGTTTCAGGAGATTGATGCCGGACAGCTCCTGCTCTCCTTCTTCAGCGAACTCTTCGTCCAGGATATCGGCGCAGAGGTCAACGCACTCGTCGCAGATATAGACATTTCCCGGTCCCGAAAGAAGCTTCCGCACCTGGTTCTGCGACTTTCCGCAGAAGGAGCAGCAGATTCGGTCATCTCTTTTGGCCATTTTTCCTCCTGTCAGTGATGACGGATCACTTCGTCGATGATACCGTACGCTTTCGCTTCTTCCGCAGTCATGTAATTGTCGCGTTCCGTATCACGCTCGATCACTTCCAGAGGCTGACCCGTGTTTTCTGCAAGGATCTCGTTCAGTTTCTTCTTGGTCTTCAGGATCTGGTCCGCTACGATGCGGATATCCGTAGCCTGGCCCTGGGCGCCGCCGGAGGGCTGGTGGATCATGATCTCGGCGTTCGGCAGAGCGTAGCGCTTGCCCTTCGTTCCGCCGGAAAGAAGGAACGCGCCCATGCTTGCGGCCATGCCGATGCAGATGGTGGAGACGTCGCACTTCACATACTGCATCGTGTCATAGATCGCCATGCCCGCGGTCACGCTGCCGCCCGGGCTGTTGATGTAGAGGTTGATGTCCTTGGTCGGATCCTCCGACTCCAGGAACAGGAGCTGCGCCACCACAAGGCCGGCGCTGATATCATTCACGTCCTCGTCGAGGAAGATGATCCGCTCCTTTAAAAGTCTTGAGAAAATGTCGTAGCTTCTCTCGCCGCGGCTGCTCTCCTCAACAACGACTGGTACTAAACTCATTTGGTATTATCTCCTTCCGTGCATAAGGCGCATGGAGGCGTCAGACGAGCTTCGCCTCCGCGACAAGGAAGTCCACCGCCTCCTGGACTTTCAGATCCATGGTGATGTTCTCCTTCTCAGCGTCGCCAAGATACTCTTTCATCTTCTCCGGCTCGATCTTGTAAGCCTCGGCCATCTTCTTGATCTCAGCGTCCACAGCCTCTTCGCTGACCTGGATGTTCTCGGCCTTCGCCACTTCCTCCAGGACCAGGCGGGTCTTCAGGTTGCGCTCAGCCTGCGGGCGGAACTGCTCTTTCAGCTTGTCCATGGTCATGCCGGTGTACTGCATGTACTGATCCAGCGGCAGACCCTGGGACTGCATTCTTCTCGCATAGTCGTCGATCATCTGCTCGGTCTGCATCTCGATCATGGGAGCCGGGATGTCGATCTGGGCGTTCTCACAGACCTTCGCGATGACATTGTTCTCGTTCTGGGCAGCAGCGGACTTCATCTTTGCGGCTTCCAGCTTCTTTCTGAGGTCTGCCTTGTACTCTTCCAGGGTATCGAACTCGGAGACTTCGCTTGCGAACTCATCGTTCACGTCCGGGAGTTCCTTTCTCTGGATCTCAAGCAGCTCGCACTTGAAGACTGCGGGCTTTCCTGCAAGGTCCTTCGCATGGTAGTTCTCCGGGAAGGTGACGTTCACTTCGAAAGCATCACCGGTCCTGTGACCGACGATCTGCTCCTCGAAGCCCTCGATGAAGTTGCCGGTGCCAAGGACCAGCGGATAGTTCTCGCCCTTGCCGCCTTCAAATGCCACGCCGTCCATGGAGCCGTCGAAGTTGATCTTCACGGTGTCGCCGTTCTCTGCAGCTCTGTCCTCAACGGTGACAAGGCGGGAGTTCTTGTCCTGCTCCTTGCCGATGGCTTCGTCGATATCAGCCTCGGTGACTTCCATGTCAGCCTTCTGGACTTCGATCCCCTTGTACTCGCCGAGGACAACTTCCGGACGGACTGCCACGGTGCCGGTGTAGACAAGATCCTTGCCGCCGCCGACTTCCGTGACATCGATCTCCGGACGGGAGACGATCTCAAGTCCGCTCTCCTTGCTGGCCTCCGGCCAGGTCTTGTTGATGCATGCGTTGACGGCGCCCTCGAAGAACACGCCCTCACCGTAGATCTTCTCGATCATATACTGCGGCGCATGGCCCTTGCGGAATCCGGGGAGCTGAAATTTTCCCTTGTCCCTGTTATAAGTTTCCTTAACAGCCTTCCGGAACTCGTCGTTCGGGACGGTGACCGTAATGACTGCCATGTTCTTTTCTTTTTTCTCCACCTTGAATTCCATTGCAATTTCCTCCTGCAGATCGTTTCTTTTTCTGAAAAAGGGCATAGTTAGCCCTTTAAAGAGACACATTCAGGATGGTATTATAGCATAGTGGATTCAAGGCTTCAAGCAAAATTGATGCGGCAGGGCGGAGCTGTGTACTGGAGATTTTGCGGTCCCGGATTGCTCAGGCAGACGGGGATTTTGTGGTCCCCGATTGCTCAGGCAGACGGGATTGGTCACGAATCAGGGGGTTTTCATTTTTGTGGACACAGTTTTTTAGCTTCCAGGCAGACATTTGATGGTCGCAGGCCTGTTTTAATAGACACTTTCAATAATAATGTCTATTTAGTTCCGTTATGATCCTGCGCCGCCTGCAAATACCACTCTTTTTCCTCTGTTTTTGGCCATTTTCCGGCGAAAAATGGGTCCACTTTTTTCAAATGCCCGGGTTCGTGACCACCGGCCAGAAAATCGGGTTCGTGACCACCGGCCAGAAAATCGGGTTCGTGACCGCAGAAATTCCTGTTGCTTCCGTGCGCTACACTTCTTATGCGGAAAGAATTTGTCAAATATGTCAGAAGGGGAAATTATTATGGAGATCGAAAGAAAGTTTGTGCCGGTCACGGTGCCGGAGGGACTGGAAAAGTTCCCGTCGGTCAGAATGGTGCAGGGATATCTCTGCACGGATCCTGTGGTCCGGGTGCGGCAGGAGAACGACAAATTTGTGCTCACATACAAGGGCGCGGGACTGATGGCTCATGAGGAGCACAATCTCCCGCTGACGGAGGAAGCCTTCCGGCACCTTCTTGAGAAGTGCGACGGGCGGATCCTCCGAAAGATAAGATATAAGATGCCCGTAGAAGGATATTCCTCTCTGACCGCGGAGCTGGACATCTTTTCCGGGGAACTGGAAGGTCTCGTCATCCTGGAAGTGGAGTTCCCTTCCGTGGAGGAAGCCCTCTCCTTCGTCCCGCCCGCATGGTACGGCAAGGACGTGACGGAAGATCCCGCCTACCACAACAGCGCCATCAGCCGCGGGGCAGATCCGCGATAAACTGGCTGCCACAAGGCGGTGAAAATTGCGTGTCGCGGCAACTGGGCGTTTTCCGGCAGATTTGAAAAAATTGTTCCCCTCAAATTATGAGTTCAGGATGTTTACGGGCCCCCGGAAGGGGGCTCGTGGGCGTTTTTAAAGTATTTTTTCAAATTTGTTCCCTTTTCAATGAATTTTATGCCATTGTTTTTGATGAAAAAGGGAACAAAATTCCGCATAAGTGCCTGAAAACGCCCATATGGAGGCTTCAAAGGCGATATTTCGGGTTTTCAAAGCCTTTAAAAGGGAACAAATATTAGAAAAAACATGAAAAACGCCCGATGCTGCCACCGTGCTCACGCAGGTCTTCCCGCGGGTTCGCCACCGTACTCCCACAGGTCTTCCCGCGGGTTCATCACACGTGCTCCCGCAATACAGATTCTCCAAAAAAACGTCATCCCTGCCGCAAAGCAGGGATGACGTTTTAATTCTGGTCTTATATTCTGGTCTTCAGTTCGGTACGGCTTCCACCACCATGCTGCTGCCGGGGCCGGCGGATGCGGTCTCCTGGGGCGCGGCGGGTGCCGGTGCCGCTGTCGTCGGCTGAGGATCCGGGGCTGCCGTTGTCTGCTGAGGCGCCGGGGCTGCCGTCGTCGGCGAAGGCGCGGCAGGGCTGTCGTCCCCGCCGGGAACCGCAGCAGCCGTGGGCCTGGTATTTCCGGAAGAATTCCCGGAAGAACCGGGTGTCAGCGAAGTACTGCTACTGCCAGGCGATGTTGACGAGCTTCCTCCGGGCGTCGTCGATGTGCTGCTGCCGCCGGGCGACATGGGCGATGCCGCAGAGGTATGCGCAGAAGTGCCCGGTGTCTGCTGCGAGGAGGTCCCGCTTCCGCTCCCGGAATGTCCCGGACCTTCATAGACGTATCCGTCCGTCGTCTCGCCCGGTGCGGAGGGCCTGCCGGAGGTGGTGCCGGAGCTGCCGGGTCTGTCGAAGCCGCCGGAGGTGGTGCCGGATCCGCCCGGTATTCCGGCAGCAGTGGGCAGGCTGTGGCCGCCGGGTGCCATGCTGTTCTCTGTGGATGCTGCCGCGGATTCCAGAGGATCACCCGGTATCACGTGACCGCTGTTGTACGGCCTTCCGGAAGGATCTGTCTCAAACTCTCCCTCCAGATCGTCCTCATCGAGATAGACCTTTTCTCCGTCCTCGTCCGTCTCGTAGGCGACGCGTCTTCCGTCGGCGTTCGTCTCGTAAAAGACCTTGTTCCCTTCTTCGTCGATCTCCGTGATGACCCGCCGGCCTTCGGCGTCGGTCTCGATCACGACCTTCCGGCCGTTTCCGACGGTCTCGCCGGGCTTGCCGCTGATGGTCTCGCCGTTCTCATCGGTCTCTTCTTCAGACTCTTCCTCTTTTTCCCGCTCTTTGCGCTGCTTCTCCAGCTCTTCTTCCTTGGAAGCTGCCGCCCGGGCCTTGTAGTTCTGCTCGTCCGTGGCGATCTTCCAGTCGATCTCCTTCACCTGTTTGGAGACCTCGTACTCCTGGTCTCCGAAAAGGAAGGTGTGGAGTTCCATGACGTTCTTTTCCAGCGTCGCCGGAAGCACACAGGCGCCCTTCGGCCCCATATTTACTTCCTTCCGGTGCATGGGGAAGCCGAGGGTCTCGGCGATGTTGTACTTCTTGACATTTGCCGCGAGGTTCATGCCGTCCTCCCAGGTAAGGCTGGTCGCCACCATGGAGAGCATGTTGCCCGCCAGGTCGGACAGTGTCTGGGGATCCGCCTTTTTAGCCTTTTCCACACAGAGCTGGATGATCTTTCTCTGGCGCTCGGTCCTGGTGTAGTCGTTGTCCATGTAACGGAGTCGGGCATACGCCACTGCCTGGATACCGTCCAGATGATTCATTCCCGCATGGTCCAGATGAACGGAGCCGATCCCGGTTCCTTTGACCGTCTCTGTAATGTAGGAATTGATGTATTTGAACTCAGAATTGCTGAGTTCCAGGTCCACGCCTCCCAGAATATTGACACCTGTCGCCACCGCTTTCCAGTTGAAGGTGATGTAGTCGGTGATGTTCAGGTCCAGATTCTGGTTCAATGCCTTGACCGCCTGTTCCGGGCCGCCGATGGCATAGGCCGCGTTGATCTTCGAATACATTCCGTTGGAAAGGGACAGGTAGGAGTCGCGGAACACGCTGGCGATCCGGATATCTCCGTTTTCGCGGTTGATGCTCACGACCATGATGACGTCGGAATTGTTGCCCCGGCCCACGGAGGAATCACGGGAATCCACGCCGAAAGCGGCGATGTTCCAGTACCCTTTCATCTTCTGGATGACTTCCGTGGACAGCTCCGTGTTCTCCACGTTTTTCACTTCAAACGTAGGACGCTGGATCTTATTGTACTGCCGGAGCAAATAGCTGTATGCGAAAATGCCCGCGAGCACAAAAACTTCCAGAATACCCAGCACGAAGATCCGCCGGAAGCGGATAAACGCGGCAGAATCCCCCAGTTTTTTCTTCTTCCAGGCTTTTCCGCCGGTGGCTCTCCTGCCTCCTGTTCCGGTTCCCGTTCTGGCTCCGGCACCAGCTCCGGCACCTGCACCAGCTCCGGCACCCGCCCCGGCACCGATGCCAGCTCCGGCGCCTGCCCCGGAAGGTACGCCCGGTCCTTCATCCACACCGGCACCTTCGGCAGGCCGCGTGTCTGCGGACGTCCGCGTATCTGCGCCCAGTCTCGCGCCGCCGCCGAGGAACCCTCCTCCGGACGCTCCCTTTCTGCGGCTCCTGCCGTGCGGCCGCTCTTCATTCATATCGGTCTTTCTCCTTTTCAGTACGCATTCTTATTCACAAATCCCTTGAAGAACGTGAGGAACAGGATCTTGATATCGAATCCGATCGTCCAGTTCTCTATGTAATAGAGATCGTATTCCACACGGCGTTCTATGGAAGTGTCCCCGCGGAATCCGTTGACCTGCGCCCATCCGGTCAGACCCGGACGGACCTGGTGCTTGATCATGTAGTGCGGGATCTCCTCCTTGAACTTCTCCACGAAAAACGGCCGTTCCGGACGTGGGCCGACCAGACTCATGTCGCCCTTCAGGATGTTCCAGAACTGCGGCATCTCGTCGATGCTGGTGCTCCGGATGAACCGTCCCACCGGCGTGACCCGGGGATCATGCTTTGTCGTCCATTCCTTCTTTTCTTCATCGTCCGTCTGCAGCTTCATGGAACGGAGCTTATACATTTTGAAGGGCTTCTGATGGAGACCGATCCGTTCCTGTGCGAAGATCACCGGTCCGGGACTGGAGATCTTGATCAGGATCGCCGCGATCAGCATCACCGGCGAAAACAGGACCAGCCCGACGATCCCGCCCAGGATATCCACTGCCCGCTTCAGCGCGGCATTGTAAAACTCTGTCAGCGGGACGTGCCGGATATTGATAGCGGGAAGGCCGCCCAGATCTTCCATATAAGGAATGGTCGGGATCACGCTGAAATAATCCGGGATAAACTTTGTGTGGACGCCGGACTTCTCGCAGATCTGCACGATCTTTTTCAGGCCCGAATATCCGGAAAGCGGCAGAGTGATGGCGATCTCATCCAGCGAAGCCAGCTTCAGGAGCTCCTCCAGGTCCGCCACCTTGCCGATGACCATCACACTGTGATAGCTGCTTCCCCATTCCATGGTGTCGTCCAGGATCCCCCGGATCTCATAACCCCACTCCGGGTTTGTCAGGACGCGGTCGATGTACCCCTTCGCGGCATCACTGAAGCCCACCAGCAGCACCTGCCGCCGGTTATAACCCTTTTTCCGGAGCCGGCGCAGCGTCAGACGGATGCAGTTCCGCTCAAAAGCGGTAAAGAAAATGCCGAACACATAGAAGACGATGGTCAGTCTTCTGGAGAAGTGGTAGACATAAGGATTCTTTGCGCCCAGGTACAGTACCAGGGTGAAGATCAGGAACCCCAGCGTATTCGCCTTCAGGATATCCGTCAGCTCCGCTCTTCCGCCTTTGGTCCTCTTCGGCGCGTAAAGCCCGAAGATGGCATACAGGAGAAGATAGACCGGAATGATCCCCAGAAGGGCACGCAAATACACCGAAAGCGGCAGGGTGCCGGTTCCGGTGCTGAAGCCAAACAATACGAACAGGCCCAAAACATATGCGACAACAAGCATCAGTGCGTCAAGCACCAGATAGCACCTGTTCAGAAATTTCTGAGAGTCCTTAGTCATGACTTGAAGTATAATCCATTTTCTCCGCTTTTACCATGAAAAGCTTTGAAATAATGGAATCTTAAGGAAGCTTAAGGGAGCTTAACAGAGCTTAAGGGAGCTTAAGCAAGCGCCCTCTCTGCGTAATGACGCGCGTACTCGATCGTGCCGAGGATCAGCAGCTTCTCTATGGACAGGAAGCGCCCGGGCGGAATCTCCTCAAAACGGACCCGCTTCACGCGGTCCAGATGGGTAAGTCCCTCCCACGTTCCGGAGAGCCAGGGAAGAAACAGCCCCTTCTTTGCAAAAAACAGTGCCTTCACCAGCAGTCCCGCCGCGATCCAGGGGCTGTGGAGAAACAAAAGGAAGTCCGGCTGGTTCTTGTACATCAGCCAGATGTGGTTCCGGGAGCTGAGCCTCACCTTGAACGCGTTGTACTTGGAACCGCTGGTAGCGCTGCCGTAATGCTTCACCCGCGCTTCCGGGCAGTACCGGACACGGTATCCCAGGAGACGCGCCCTCCAGCAGAGGTCCAGGTCCTCCAGATAGGCGAAGTGCGTTTCATCAAAGAGTCCCGTCTTCTCCAGGTATTCCATACGGTAGATCGCTGCCCCGCCGCAGGCGGAAAACACTTCGCAGCCCTGTTCATACCTTGTCCGCGGTTCTTCCGTGCCCCGCTGGAATGCCCATCCCGGGAGCGTCATGCTGTCTCCGGCGTCATCGATCATGGAAGTGTCCTGCACCCGGAGCATCATGGCGCTGACTGCAAAGAGCCTTCTGTCTTTTTCCATGGCTTCCAGCAGTGCCTCCACGAATTCCGGTTCCACCTCCGTGTCGTTGTTCAGGAGGATCACATAGGGCGGGACCGTTTCCCGGGCCCGGACCGCGCGGATGCCGGCATTCACCCCGCCGGCAAAGCCCAGGTTCCGGTCATTCTTCAGGACAGGTACGCCGTGGCCCCGAAGCCACTCCAGGCTTCCGTCCGTGGAAGCATTCTCCACCACCAGGATCTCAAAGCAGGATACGGTCTGCTTCTCCAGTGCCTCGATGCACTTCGGCAGCCAGCGCATCCCGTTCCAGTTCGGGATCACCACCGTGGCCAGCGGCCGGTCGTCTTGTTTATTCATAGGTATCGTTCTATCCCCTCAATATGGTACGGCTCTCCGATCTTCTCTTTGTCGAGGTCGCGGAGGGCGAAGTTCGACTTCCGCAGGGTGAGGTTCGGGTTGTAGTAGGGATCGCCCTTCTCCAGGATCTCGGGCCAGCGCTTCATGAAGGTCGCGATCTCGCGGTTGAAGCGATCCACTTTCTCCGGCGTGTCCTCCAGTCCGCGGGACTTGGACTCGTAGTGGTGGAACAGCGCATAGGGGTTGTAGACCACCAGCGCGCCGGTCTCCCGCACCTTGAGGCACAGGTCGATGTCGTTGAACGCCACGGCGAGCTCCTCCGTGAAGCCGCCGACACGGTGGAACAGTTCCGCGCGGATCATCATGCAGGCCGCAGTCACAGCGGAATAATCCTGGGCAGTGACCGCCCGGTGGAAGTAGCTGTTCTGGACCTCGTGGAGGCCGATAAAGGTGTGGCCGGCAATGCCGCCGAACCCGATCACAACACCCGCGTGCTGGATCGTGTCGTCCCCGTAGTAGAGCCTCGCACCGACAGCGCCGACATCC
>CACZFV010000059.1 GCA_902780465.1 uncultured Lachnospiraceae bacterium | reverse complement strand
ATGACCTTCTCCGGCTTCTGAGCTTCCTTCGGATCGTTCTTGATCTGGGCAAGGAGGATCTCCTTCTCCTTGGCAATGTAGTCAGCATCGACTTCGGAGCTGTTGGTGTAGAGCGGCTTCAGAGCAGCGACCTGCATCGCGACGTTCTTCGCCATCTCCTTCACTTCGTCGTTTACGACATCAGAGACCACGTCGACCAGGACGCCGATCTTTCCGCCTGCATGGATGTAGGAGACGATAACGCCGTTCTCTTCCTTGACCTGCTTGAAGCGGCGGATGTTCATGTTCTCGCCGATGATGGAGATCATGCTGGACAGCTGCTCCTTCACGGTCAGGCTGCTGTCGTCGATCCACGGCTCAGCAAAGAAAGCGTCCATGTCAGCTGCGGAAGTGGTCAGGGCCTGCTTTGCGACTTCCTTGACATAGTCGCGGAACTTCTCGTTCTTCGCGACGAAGTCGGTCTCAGCGTTGACCTCGACGATGACTGCGCTCTTTCCGTCCTCAGCCACGAGCGTATCGACGATACCCTCGGCAGCGATCCTGCCGGCTTTCTTCTGCGCGCCGGCAAGTCCTTTCTCACGAAGGAACTCGATCGCCTTGTCCATATCTCCGTCCGTTGCGGTAAGGGCCTTCTTGCAATCCATCATTCCCGCGCCGGTCATCTCTCTCAGCTCTTTTACCATTGCTGCTGTAACTGCCATCGTTGTGATTCCTCCTTATTCTTCCGTTCGTCCGTTATCACTCAGCGTTTGCAATTGCCTCTGCAACTGCCTCAGCCATCGTATCGCTGCCTTCAGCGCTCTCCTGCTGCTGGACCTCTGCGCCCTGGTTTGCCTCGATGACAGCGTCAGCCATCTTGGAGACGATCAGTCTCACAGCACGGATCGCGTCGTCGTTGCCCGGGATGATGTAGCTCAGCTCTTCCGGATCGCAGTTGGTGTCGGCGATGCCGATCAGCGGGATGTTCAGAGCGTGAGCCTCAGCAACACAGATGCGCTCCTTCTTCGGATCGATGATGATGATCGCGTCCGGAAGCTTCTTCATCTCCTTGATGCCGCCCAGGTTCTTCTCAAGCTTCTCCCACTCCTTCTTGATCGCGATGACTTCCTTCTTCGGAAGGACATCGAAGGTGCCGTCCTGGCTCATTTCTTCGATCTTCTGGAGTCTCTTGATACGGGACTGGATGGTCTTGAAGTTGGTCAGCATGCCGCCGAGCCATCTCTCATTGACATAGAACATACCGCAGCGCTCTGCCTCTTCCTTGATGGCATCCTGAGCCTGCTTCTTGGTGCCGACGAACAGAATGGTTCCGCCGTTTGCGACGATGTCAGCGACTGCCTTGTAGGCATCGTCCACCATGCCGACGGTCTTCTGCAGATCGATGATGTGGATCCCGTTGCGCTCGGTATAGATGTACGGAGCCATTTTTGGGTTCCAGCGTCTGGTCTGGTGACCGAAATGCACACCTGCTTCAAGTAACTGCTTCATTGATACAACACCCATTTTAATTTACCTCCTGGTTTTTCTTCCGTCCGTTTCCTTCAGGGATCACTGCCGGGTATCAGCAGCACCGGATCCCGGACCCGCGGACGTGTTTTATGGCCAAATGGCCTGCAACTTTGAAAATATAACATAAAAGCAGGATTCAGGCAAGTACCTGAATCCTGCTTTCTCAAGCTTTTTCCTGCTTTTTTTTCTTCATGGATTCCAGTTCCGTGAAAACCGACTCATTCAGCACCTTGATGTAAGTGCCGCGCATGCCGCTGGAGCGGCTTTCGATGACTCCGGCACTCTCCAGTTTCCTGAGAGCGTTGACGATCACAGAACGGGTGATGCCGACACGGTCGGCGATCTTGCTCGCCACAAGAATTCCCTCGCTGCCCTTCAGCTCCGCAAAGATATGCTCGATCGCTTCCGTTTCTGAAAAGCTCAGGGTGGAGATCGCGCTCTTTACGATCTGCTGTTTTCTCGCTTCTTCCGCATATTCCTCGTTCACACTCTGGCGCATCGCCATGCCGATCACAGTGGCGCCATATTCACAGAGAATGATGGAATCGATATCGAATCCTGAAGCTGTCGTGTAAATAAAGAGTGTACCGAGCCGTTCGCCGGCGATAAACACAGGAGATACGATCGCTTTGTAATCCCGCACTTTCTCCTTATCAAACCCCAGCGTTTCCAGATTCACATTGTCGTTCGTTGAAAGAATGGACAGCAGACGTTCGTTGAACTTCGCGTCGACAAATGTCCCTACTTTGCCCGGCAGCAGTCTGTCTTCCTCTGCGCCCTTTACAGTACGTCCGGCGCCCAGAACCTTGCCTTTCCTGCTGATTACAAGTACATGACCTGAAAAGATCCTGCTCATTACATTACAGATGTCACTGAATATAACCTTATCCGCGCTGCTGCTTTGAAGCAGCTGATTGATCATCCTTGTGTTGTCAAGCAGTTGTACACTCATTTTAACCTCTCCTAAAATGTCATTGCCCAGTTGTCACGGTATAAGAAAATGCAATACTTGTTTTGACAATTTTATCACGAAAGAGAATCATTCTCAAGGTTTTCCTTCACACTCGCGGAATAACCGCAGGCGGAATCAGCACATACCAGCTTATTTCCGCGGCGCACCATCAGCCCTCCGCACTTCGGGCAGGTTTCTTTCACGGGACGCGCCCAGCTCATAAATTCACATTCCGGATAATTGGCACACCCGTAATAGATCCTGCCTTTCTTCGTGCGTTTGACCACAATGTCTCCTCCGCATTTTGGGCAGGAAACGCCGGTTTTTTCAAGGTACGGTTTCGTGTTCCGGCACTCCGGGAAACCGGGACATGCCAGGAATTTTCCGTGGGGGCCGTATTTGATGACCATTCTGCGCCCGCAGAGATCACAGACTTCATCGCTTAATTCATCCGCGATCTTTACGCTCTCCAGGTTTTTCTCAGCTGCTTTCACCGCAGCTTCCAGATCCGGATAGAAGTTTTCCACGACTGTCTTCCAGGGGGTCTTTCCTTCGCCCACCGCGTCCAGCAGGAGTTCCAGGTTCGCCGTAAAGGTCTTGTCAACGATAGCCGGGAAGGACTCCACCATCATCCGGTTCACTACTTCACCGATCTCGGTGACATAGAGATTCTTCTGTTCCTTGGTGATATAGCGACGCGCCAGGATCGTGGTGATGGTCGGGGCATAGGTGCTGGGACGTCCGATCCCCTGCTCCTCCAGGGCTTTTACAAGGCTGGCCTCCGTGTAGTGCGCAGGAGGCTGGGTGAAATGCTGTTCTTTCTCCAGACCGGCAGAATACAGCTCCTGGCCTTCCTTCAGATTTACAAGCTGAGCGTTTCCTTCCGCCTTCTCCTCTTCGGAATCGGTATAGACGTTCAGGAATCCCGGGAATTTCAGCGAGGAACCGGAGAGCTGGAACGTGTGCTCCCCGCACCGGGTCTTTACGGAGGTCACAGCGTACACCGCAGGACGCATACGGCTGGCAGTGAAACGTTTCCAGATCAGCTGGTACAGGCGGAACTGGTCCCGCTGAAGGGAGGACTGTACCTGGGCAGGCGAAAGCTCCATGCTGACCGGGCGGATCGCTTCATGCGCGTCCTGGATCTTCTGCGCGTTTTTGGGTGCAGCGGCACGCTCCGCGACAAATTCTTCACCGAAGTGGGACGCAATGTACTCTCTTGCCGCAGCATCCGCCTCTTCCGCCACGCGGGTGCTGTCTGTTCTTAAATAGGTAATAAGAGCAATGGTGCCGTGGCCCTTGATCTCCACGCCTTCATAAAGCTGCTGGGCGATCCGCATGGTCTTCTGGGTAGAAAAATTCAGGACCTTGCTGGCTTCCTGCTGCAGCGTGGAAGTTGTAAAGGGAAGCGGCGCTTTCCGGACCCGCTCACTGTTCCTGATCTCTCGGACCGTGAAGGGCTTCCCGCTGCAGTCCCGGATCACTTCGTCGCAGACTTCTCCGGAGGGAAGTTCTCCCTTCTCCCCTTTCGGGCCGGCATAACGCGCCTTCATCGCGTTCTTTGCGGCTTTTCCGGGAGCGGTCAGGAGGGAAGCCTCCAGTGTCCAGTATTCCTCGGGAATAAAAGCCTCGATCTCCGCCTCACGGTCGCAGATCATGCGGAGCGCCACAGACTGCACACGTCCTGCTGACAGGCCGCGCTTTACTTTGGCCCAGAGCAGGGGGCTGATCATATATCCCACCATGCGGTCCAGGATCCTTCTTGTCTGCTGTGCGTCCACCAGATCCATATCGATCTCCCGGCGGTGCTTCAGGGATTCTTTGACTGCGTTCTTTGTGATCTCGTTGAAGGTGATCCGGCTGACTTTCTTGCCGCTCTCCTCCAGCTTCAGCGCTTTGGACAGGTGCCAGCTGATCGCTTCTCCTTCGCGGTCAGGGTCCGTTGCGAGGAAGATCTCATCTGCTTTCTTGACTTCCTTGCGGAGTTTTGCCAGGACATCTCCCTTTCCCCGGATCGTGATGTACTTCGGCTCGTAGTCGTGTTCCACATCGATCCCCAGCTGGGATTTCGGGAGGTCGCGGACATGGCCGTTGCTCGCATCCACCATATAGGAAGAGCCGAGGAATTTTTTTATGGTCTTCACCTTTGCAGGAGACTCAACAATAACAAGTTTTGATGCCATTATGCAGCAACTCTCCTTTCGAAAGAGTCTTCAACAATTTTCTGATAAAACGTGATTTAACATACAACAAATTCGTCAGATTTGCAAGGGTGACTTTACATGATATACTGTACAGGAATCACCGGCGGAAGCCGTACATACAGAAAGGATATTTTTTATGGCTCTTGACGGTATCGTCATTGCGAACCTCGTAAAAGAACTGCAGGACAGCCTGGCGGGCGGACATATCTCCAAGATCTCCATGCCTGAGAAGAACGAGCTGTTCCTTACAGTGAAAAATAATGCCAGGAACTATCGTCTCCTGATCTCTTCCGACGCCTCGCTTCCTCTGATCTATCTCACAGAACAGAACAAGACGGCGCCCCTCGTCGCTCCTGGCTTCTGCATGCTGCTGCGGAAGCACATCGGATCCGGAAAGATCACAGAGATCCGGCAGATGGGACTGGAGCGCATCATCCGCATTCAGACGGAGCAGCTGAACGAGCTGGGGGACCTGACGCAGAAACGTCTCTATATCGAACTGATGGGAAAGTATTCCAATATCATCTTTACCGATATGGAGGATACGATCATCGACAGCATGCGGCACGTGCCGTCTCATGTCAGCTCTCTCCGGGAAGTGCTGCCCGGGAGAAAATGGTTCCTTCCTGACCAGCTGAAAAAACTGGATCCGCTCCATATGACAGACTCGCAGTTTCTGGAAGCGTTCCGGGCGGCGGGAAATGTTCCGGTTCCAAAAGCTCTTTACACTTCTCTTACCGGGATCTCCCCGGTCGTGGCGGATGAGCTGACAGCCCTCGCGGGACTGGATCTCCGGCAGGACCAGGGGAGTCTCTCCGACGAGGATGTGCTCCGCCTGTTCCGGACTGTCGAGCACTGCATGGACCGTGTAAAGGACGGGGTGTTTGAACCCACGATGTACCTGAGAAAAGAGATCCCTCAGGAGTTCTCCTCTGTCCGTCTGAATCTGTTTGAGGCGGACGGGTACACGGCGAAGGCCTATGATTCTGTCAGCCTGCTGCTGAGCGATTATTATTCGCTGCGGGACAGTGCCATGAAGATCCGGCAGAAAAGTGCGGACCTGAGAAAGGTAGTCACGACAGCGCTGGAGCGGAGCTCCAGAAAGCTCATCCTCCAGGAACGGCAGATGAAGGATACGGAGAAAAAGGATAAATTCCGGGTCTGGGGAGATCTGCTGAACACCTACGGATATACATTGACTGGCGGCGAGAAGGAACTGGTCTGCGAGAATTACTACGATAATAATAAGGAAGTCCGTGTTCCTCTGGACGAGCAGCTTTCCTGGTCCCAGAATGCGAAAAAGTACTATGACCGCTACGCGAAGCTGAAGCGCACAGAGGAAGCTGTCGGCGCCGAGCTGGTGAAAACGCGTCAGGAAACGGAGCATCTCTCCAGTATTCTCACCGCGCTGGATCTGGCAACAGAGGAAAGCGATCTGAATCAGGTCAAGGAGGAGCTGACGGAGTACCGCTATATCCGCCGTCATCTGACAGGAAAGAAAGTGAAAAAGCCGGAATCCAGGCCGCTGCATTTCGTTTCCAGCGACGGGTTCGACATCTATGTAGGGAAGAACAACTATCAGAACGAGGAGATCACTTTTAAAATTGCTTCCGGCTCCGACTGGTGGTTCCACGCAAAGGGGATCCCCGGTTCCCATGTGGTGGTAAAATGCGGCCAGAAGGAACTTCCGGACCGGACATTTGAAGAGGCTGCCTCTCTCGCTGCCTACTATTCCAAAGGCCGCGCATCTGAGAAGGTGGAAGTGGATTACATCCAGCGCAGATTCGTCAAAAAGACCACCGGCGGGCCGCCGGGATTCGTGATCTATCACTCCAACTGGTCCATGATGGCAAAACCCAGGGCCGAGGTGGGGAAATAAGAGTCGCGAACGAGTGCAGACTCGGAATTGCCCTTTCAGGGCAATTCCTCGTTATCCGTGCTCACGCACTATATAAAAACACAGAAAAAGTCCCGGCCGGCTGCAAGCAGCCTTCCGGGACTTACTTATTAATATCACGGATCGTTCCGCGCTTCGCGCTCTCACGATCCAGCAAAACATTCGGAATCCGCGGGGCCCCTGCCCCACTTCTTCCTCATGTTTTGGCGGGTCCCAAGCCCTTCCTCCCGCAGGCAAGTAAACTTGCCGCGGGGTCAGGGCTTTTGACCCTGATATTATCACATCATTCCGCCCATGCCGCCGCCTGCGGGCATTGCGGGTGCGGGCTCCTTGATGGTAGCGACGACGGACTCGGTGGTCAGCAGGGTGCTGGCAACGCTGGTCGCGTTCTGCAATGCGGTTCTGGTCACCTTTGCCGGATCCAGAATGCCGCTCTTCACCATGTCGACATACTCCTCGTTGTAGGCGTCGAAGCCGGTTCCCTTCTTCGCTTCCTTAACTTTGTTGACGATCACTGCGCCCTCAAGGCCAGCGTTCTCAGCGATGTAGAACAGCGGAGCTTCCAGAGCCTTCATGACGATCTGTGCACCGGTCTTCTCATCACCCTCGAGCTTGTTGACAAGCTTTGCGACTTCCTTGCTTGCTGCGATGTATGCAGTGCCGCCGCCTGCGACGATACCTTCCTCGACAGCAGCTCTGGTTGCGTTCAGAGCATCCTCCATACGGAGCTTTGCTTCCTTCATCTCGGTCTCGGTCGCTGCGCCGACACGGATCACTGCGACACCGCCGGAAATCTTTGCAAGTCTTTCCTGGAGCTTCTCTTTGTCGAACTCGGAAGTGGTCTCTGCAAGCTGTGCTTTGATCTGAGCAGCACGGGCATCGATCTCAGCCTTGTCGCCGAGGCCGTCGACAATGACGGTGTTCTCCTTGGTGACCTTGACGGATTTTGCGCGGCCCAGCTGAGCCATTTTGGCATCCTTCAGTTCCAGACCAAGCTGGTCGCTGATCACGGTGCCGCCGGTCAGGATCGCGATATCCTGCAGCATGTCTTTTCTTCTGTCACCGTAGCCCGGAGCCTTGACAGCAACTACGTTGAAGGTGCCGCGCAGCTTGTTGACGATCAGAGTGGTCAGAGCCTCGCCCTCGACATCCTCAGCAATGATCAGGAGCTTTGCACCGCTCTTCACGACCTCTTCCAGAAGGGGAAGGATCTCCTGGATAGAGCTGATCTTCTTGTCGGTGATCAGGATGTACGGATCCTCAAGGGTAGCTTCCATCTTCTCCATATCTGTCGCCATGTAAGCGGAGATATAGCCTCTGTCGAACTGCATGCCTTCCACGAGATCCAGTTCGGTCTTCATGGTCTTGGACTCTTCAATGGTGATGACGCCGTTGTTGGTCACCTTCTCCATCGCGTCAGCGACCATCTCGCCGACTTCGTCGCTGGATGCGGAGATCGCCGCGACTCTGGAGATCTGCTTCTTGCCGCTGATCGGCTCGGACATGGCCGCGATCGCTTCGACAGCTTTGTCGCAGGCCTTCTTCATACCCTTTCTGAGGATGATGGGGTTGGAACCTGCAGCGATGTTCTTGATGCCTTCGTTGATCATTGCCTGTGCCAGAACAGTCGCGGTGGTGGTGCCGTCACCTGCGACGTCGTTGGTCTTGGTGGCAACTTCCTTCACGAGCTGGGCGCCCATGTTCTCAAAACCATCTTCAAGCTCGATCTCCTTGGCGATGGTCACACCATCGTTGGTGATCAGGGGAGCGCCGTAGGCTTTGTCCAGAACAACGTTCCTGCCCTTCGGGCCGATGGTAACTCTGACAGTATCCGCAAGGGCATTCACACCCTTCACCAGCGCTTCTCTTGCCTCTACGCCGTATTTGATTTCCTTAGCCATGGTATTATTCTCCTTTTCACTTCATAATTGCAAGAATGTCATTCTGCTTCAGAACGATGAACTTCTCGCCGTCGATCTCAATATCGGAACCTGCGTATTTGGAATACAGGACCTTGTCGCCCTTCTTAACCTGCATGACGATCTCCTTGCCATCGACCATGCCGCCCGGTCCGACTGCAATGACTTCGCCCTGGCCCGGCTTTTCCTTGTCGCCCTTGCCCGGAAGAACGATTCCGGACGCTGTGGTCTCTTCTTCCACCATCTTCTTCAGAACAACGCGGTCAAATAAAGGTACAAGCTTCATAATTCACTGCCTCCTTCAAATCCTTATTCAGATTCAGAAAACCGTCCTTACTCCCATTCCGTAGCAGGCCCGGTCCTTATCTTTATTAACAGTACCTGTTATATCACTCTTTATTAGCACTGTCAACTGTTGAGTGCTAATTCTTTTATCGAAATTACCGGTGATCCCTTCGGCACAGATCCAGGAAATAACGGAACAGTTCCGCCTCTTCTCTGTGCTCCGCCTGCAGCTCCTCAGGATGCCACTGTACGCCGAACATCCTTCTGTCCTCTGATTCTATCGCTTCAATGATGCCATCGGCCGCCCAGGCTGTGGCCCGGAATCCCGGCGCTGCTTCCTTCACTGCCTGGTGGTGATAGGAATTCACCGGGACCTTCTCTCCTCCCAGGAGCTTCCGCATCAGACTTCCTTCTTCTGTGATCACCGTATGAGTCCTCTCCCTGCGCATGGTCTTTCCCTGCCGGTGACAAATAGAAGCCTGATCCTGAGCAAAGATATCCTGCCAGAGTGTACCGCCGAAAGCTGTGTTCATCAGCTGCATGCCGCGGCAGATGCCGAATACCGGCTTGCCCTGCTTCTTCGCCTCTCTGCAAAGAAAGAGCTCGAAGCGGTCATATTCTTCCCAGGTAAGCCCGATCTGCGGCAGCGGTTCCTCGCCAAGAAGCAGCGGATTCATATCAGGTCCGCCGGGCAGGAGCAGTCCGTCGACAGCCGCCAGCATCTCCCGCGCCTCTTCTTCCGCACTCACCGTGGGAAGCTGAAGCGGAATTCCTCCTGCGTCCCTGATCGCCTTGATATAAGTCGTATTGGTCCTGTGGACCTTTGTCTCAATATCCGGAAAAGACGTAACTCCAATGATCGGCATGATGTAAACCTCCCCTGTTATTTTGGATGCGTACATGCGCGGTTTTTCTGCCAAGCGAAAAGGAGACAGAGAACCGTCCCCTGTCTCCTGAGATGCTGCGGTTTATGTGGCCGGATTCTTCAGGCACTGGATCGCCTTGTCCAGTCCTGCCGGGCTCAGCTGGAACATGGGAATGATCTTCCGGATGGCGCTGACTGTGAACATGGAATTGTCGTAAGCCCAGAGCTTCACGTGCAGCGGGTTCAGCCACACAGAGGCGGGGAAGCGCCTTTTCAGGAGGCGCAGCCATTCTTCGCCGGAACGCTGCTTCTTCACGAAATCGTTCATGTAGTGCGCAGAATCGTAACGGAAATAATCAAATCCCGAAGCTCTGTCGTAGAGCTCCGCCGGTGCCATGGAAGCATCACCGACATAGATCACTTTGTATTCCGGCTTCAGGTTGTCCAGAAGCCACTGTGTCGGAACAGAATCCTTCTTCAGGCATTCCGGTGTCTTGTAGACCTCATCGTACACACAGTTGTGGAAGTAGTAGATCTGCAGATCTTTAAAATGATTGGACTGATGCACGGCATTGAAGATCCGGCTGCAGAGGTCCGTATAGCTCCACATGGAACCGCCGCTGTCCATCAGAAGAAGCAGCTTTGTCTGGTTCTTCCTGGGGCGTTCCATGACGATCTGAAGCATGCCCGCTTTCTTTCCGGTCTCCTCGATGGTGCGGTCGATGTTGAACTCCGTTTTTCTCCCGTCGTCCCGCATGGACAGCAGGCGAAGCTTTTTGAAAGCGACCTGGAAATCCCGGATCTGCATCGTGTTGTCATCGCGGAAATCCCGGAATCTTCGCTCTCCTGCGACCTCAAGCGCGCTTCTCCTGGTGCCGTGCTCCCCGCCGTACACCCGGATACCGAAGGGCGCGTAGCCGTCATGACCGTAGGCTGTGTTTCCGCCAGTCCCGACCCATTTGCAGCCTCCGTGATGCTCTTCCTTCTGTTCCTCCAGACGGCGCCGCAGCATATCGCGGATTTCTTCCAGCGTCTTGTTCTCCCAGAGGGCATCCACTTCTTCTTTGTCAAAGGGCGTCTTTGACATGGTCTTCGCCAGCCACTTCATGACCTGGGGCGGCAGCGCGTCCATGTTCCGGATATTTTTGAAATAAGCTGCAAAAGCCTGGTCAAAGCGGTCGTAGTCCGCCACTTTTTTCACAAGGATGCAGCGGGACATATGGTAGAACTCATCCAGACTGCACTCATTCAGATTGGAATTCAGTGCCTCCAGAAGAAGATTCCACTCATTCAGGGACGTATCCATTCCGTAGGCGCGGAGCATATAGAGAAAATCTGTAAACATGTTTCCCTCCCTCTGCGGAATGTAGATCAGTACAGATGTTCCTTCGCTGCCAGCTGCAGATCTTCCGTCTTTTTCAGCAGGACACCGATATAAGGAAGCACCTGCTTCATGTCGTCTTCTGTGATGCCGCCGATCTGCAGTGCGCGGATCCAGTCAAGAAGCTCACTGGTCGCCGGCTTCTTGTTGATCCCCGCCAGGCTTCTCAGGCGGTAGAAAGCCCGGATCGCATTGTCCATCAGGTTCTGCTTGATATCCGGATAATGCGCCATGACGATCTTCTGCATCATCTCTTCATTCGGGAAAGCGATGTAATGGAAGATGCACCGGCGTAAGAACGCGTCCGGAAGCTCCTTCTCCGCGTTGGAGGTGATGATCACGATGGGGCGTTTCTTTGCCTTCACCGTACGTCCGGTCTCAGGGATATAGAATTCCATCTGATCCAGCTCCCAGAGCAGATCGTTGGGGAACTCCAGATCCGCCTTGTCGATCTCATCGATCAGAAGGACCACCTGGTCCTCCCGCTCAAACGCCTCGCCCAGCTTTCCGAGCTTGATATAGCGGGAAATGTCGTCAACGCCCGCCGTTCCGAACTGGCTGTCGTAGAGACGCTGCACCGTGTCGTAGACATACAGACCGTCCTGTGCCTTCGTGGTGGACTTAATGTTCCAGATGAAGAGATCCATGCCCAGGGAATCCGCGATCGATTCCGCCAGCATGGTCTTTCCGGTTCCGGGCTCGCCCTTGACCAGCAGAGGTTTCTGAAGGGCTGCCGCAATATTGACGCTGCGGATCAGTTCATCCGACGCGATATAGTTTCTGCTGCCTGCAAACTGCTGCATAGTATTCCCGCTCCTTTTTTATATTTTACACTTGTTCAGCACCTCAGACTCGGGTCGCTTCGCGACCCTCGTTGTCGGTGTCCAGAGGTGCTTCGCACCTTGGCCACCTCGGAAATGTGTGCAAAATCTGCCTGAAAAGCAAGCTTTTCATTCAGATTTCACTCACATTTCCTGAGGTGCTGGATTATTTTCAAAAAGCGGGGCGCAGGAATTGCTGCGCCCCGCCTTCATTTTAACATAGACAGGTTGAAATGTCTTTTCTTAGCTGAACGAAACCGAAGGAATTACTCCTCGTCCATGCCCTCGACAGCGTACTCACCGAACAGCTCTTCGTTGGACGGCATATCATAGGGAAGCGGATGAGAAACCCAGGTGGTGTTCATGTAGTGCTTCAGGCTGATGTTCTCGGAAACGATGTTGCCGCCCCAGGTGCCGCAGCCCATGGAAGATGTCGGAGGCATGCCGTTCCAAGCGGAACCGGAGTTACCACGGTTGTTGGGCTGACGGACCATCATACGGGAGACCGGAGCCACCATTGCCAGTCTGTGGATGTGATCCTCGTCCCAGCTGTAGATACCGCAGCTGTGGCCCTTACCACCGACGTTGAAGACCTTCTGCATCATGGTGATAGCGTTCTCGAACTCGCCCTCATACTTGAACAGAGCAAGCAGAGTGGTCAGCTTCTCGCTGGAGAAGAAGAACTCCTTGCCGATCTCGTTGATTCCGCCGCCGGTGACAGCGATGAACTTTCTGTCTTCCGGAATCTCGAAGCCAGCGGTCAGAGCAAGCTTCTGCGGGCTGATAGCGACAGTGTTCGGAAGACGGTGTCCGGTCTCATCCCACATGACCTTCTTCAGCTTCTCAGCCTCTTCCTCGTTGGCGAGGTATGCGCCGTGCTTCTGGAGCTCCTCAACGAATGCATCGTAGATGGACTCGTGGATCAGCAGGTTTCCGTCGCAGGAGCAGCCGGAGCCGAAGTCAGAGGTCTTGGAGATTCTGGTGTTCTCAGCAGCCTCAGCCAGGTACTCGGGGGTGTTGCAGGTGTCGTCGATGATGACGGTAGCGTTTCCTGCACCGGAGCCGTACGCCGGAACGCCCTGGGAGTAAGCAGCCTTGACCATGGGCCGTCCGCCGGTCGCGATGATCAGGTCAGCTCTCTTCATCAGCTCAGCGGTCAGAGCGATGGACGGATTCTCGATGCCCTGGATGATATCAGCCGGAGCGCCCTCACGGACCAGCACTTCGCAGATGATGTTGATGCACTTGTTGGTGGTCTGCTTTGCCCGCGGATGCGGAGAGCAGATCATGACGTCACGAGCCT
>CACZFV010000058.1 GCA_902780465.1 uncultured Lachnospiraceae bacterium | reverse complement strand
TGGCCTGCTCCCGGACGAGTCCCCTGATAGCCTCCCTGACGTGCTCCCTGATAGCCTCCCTGGCCTGCTCCCGGACGAGTCCCCTGGTAGCCTCCCTGGCCTGCTCCCGGACGGGTCCCCTGGTAGCTTCCCTGGCCTGCTCCCGGACGGGTCCCCTGGTAGCTTCCCTGGCGGACAGGCTGCGTCCCTGCAGGACGTACACCCGGTGCCGCTGCAGGACGCCCGGATCCTGTCTGTCCTTCCGGCGCTTTCACAGTCTCTTCCTGTCTCTTCACCGGTTCTGCCGCGGGCTTCACTTCCGGAGCCGGTCTTACTTCAGCAGCTGTTTTCACTTCCGCTGCTGCAGGCTTTGCTTCCACAGCTGCCGGCTTTACTTCCGGTGCCGCAGGCTTTGCTGCCGGTGCCGGTTTTGTTTCCGCTGCCGGTGCCGGTTTTACTTCCACCGCCGGCTTCGCCGCTGCAGGTTTCGGCGCCGTTTTCGGTTTTACCCTGATCTGCTGTGCATTCTGGGGCCTGAAAACTGCCGTGAATTTTTTCTTTTTCGGAGCAGTCTCCGGTGCTTTCTCGTTGTTTTTCTCTTCAGATGCCATTCTTATCCCCCTCGACGCTGGTTTTCTCTCTGATTAGTTTCATGACTGCACCGGAGAACCCCTCGTCGTTCAGCGCAATCGTCACTCTTTCTTCCCTTCCGATCGCTTTTCCCAGCTGCTCACGCGTGGAAAACACAGCAAACGGAATTTCGTAGTATTCACATTTATTCCGGAACATGTTTTTCGTATTCTCAGAAGCATCGCCGGCCACAATGACGCCTGCGGCTCTTCCGGACTGGATCAGTTTTTCGACGGCAAATCCGCCGCTGACCACTCTGCCGGCCTTCTGCGCCATACCAAGCATGCCCAGTACTTTATTCTCAGTCTGCAGAATCGATCAGCTCCTTTTCCAGTCTTTCGTACACGTCCCGCGTCACGGTCTCCCGGAACGCGCGGTCCAGGCCCTTTGTCTTCCAGGCCTTCCGCACACATTCGGGATCGCGGCAAAGGTACGCTCCCCGTCCGTTCATTCTTCCGCCGGGGTCCGCAAGGATCTGACCCTCCGGCGTCCGCACAATGCGGATCAGCTCCTTCTTCGTTCGTTCGGTACCGCACCCGATACAGGTGCGGACAGGCTGCTTTTTCACTGCTGTTCCTCTTCCGCCTCCGCTTCGTCCTCATACTCGATCTCGGAGGAACCTTCCACCTGGTATTCAATGCCAAGTTCTTCGAACAGACCGCTTTCCTGTGCCTGAGTCTCACTCTTGATATCGATCTTGAAGCCGGTCAGCTTTGCCGCGAGACGCGCGTTCTGGCCTTCCTTGCCGATCGCCAGGGACAGCTGATAGTCCGGGACGATGACCTGTGCTTCCTTCTCTTCTTCGTCTGCCATGACCAGGATGACCTTTGCCGGGCTCAGAGCGTTCTCAATGAGATATGCCGGATTGTCATCCCAGTTGATGATGTCGATCTTCTCTCCGCGGAGTTCATCCACGACCGCATTCACACGGGCGCCGTTGATGCCGACACAGGCGCCGACAGGATCCACATTGGGATCGGTGGAGCTCACCGCCATCTTGGTCCTGGAACCTGCCTCGCGCGCGATGGCCTTGATCTCCACCGTGCCGTCCCGGACTTCCGTAACTTCCTGCTCGAACAGGCGCTTCACCAGCTCCGGATGCGTTCTGGAAACAGTGATCCTGGGACCGCGGGGAGCGTCCTTCACTTCCACGACATAAAGCTTGATGCGGTCGGTGGGCTTGAAGGTCTCACCCTTCACCTGCTCGTTCTCGGTAAGGAGCGTATCGCAGCGTCCGAGAGAGATCGAAATATTCTTCCCCACATAGCGCTGCACGATCCCGGTGATGACGTCTCTTTCCTTTTCATAGTACTCGTTGTAGATGACCTTCCGCTCTTCCTCGCGGATCTTCTGGAGGATCACGTTCTTCGCCACACCGGTGGCAATACGGCCGAACTCCTTTGACTTCACCTCAATGGGGACGATATCGCCTTCCGCGTATTTCGGATCGATCATCTTCGCCTCGGCAAGAGAGATCATGGTGGATCTTTCCTCAGTCGTCGGGTTCGCAGGCATTTCGGAAACGACCGTTTTCTTCTGAAGCACCTTGTATTTGCAGGTATCACGGTCCATATAGATCTCGATGTTGTCCGCGGTGCCGTAATTGTTCTTACATGCGCTGATCAGTGAATTCTGGATCGCGTCCAGGAGCGAATCCTTGCTGATATTCTTTTCCTTCTCAAGAAGCTCGATCGCTTCTTTCAGCTCGTTCCCGGTTTCGATCGGTTCTTTGTTCAGCTTTCTCATTGTTTTTCCCTCTGTCCTCCGTCAGTTTAGAAATCCAGTGCCAGTCGGATCATTGCGATATTGCTGCGTTCGAACACGCGCTCGCTTTCTCCGTCCTGGATCGTCACAGTCTTTGCGTCAAACCCTTTCAGGATCCCGGAAAACTCTTTCTGCTTCTCCAGGGCCTTGTAAAGCTTCACTTCCACTTCTTTTCCGTTTTCACGGATCAGGTCCTTATCCTTTTTCAGCTGGCGCCCCAGCCCCGGAGAACTGATCTCCAGGATGTAGTTTTCCGGAATAAAATCCTCCCGGTCCAGCCAGTCAGACACTTTGCGGCTGATGTCAGCGCAGTCTTCAACGCCGATCCCGCCTTCCATATCGCAGTACGCCCGGAGATACCAGGTCCCCGCTTCTTTTACGAACTCCACGTCCACGATCTCAAAATCCATGGTCTTCTGCAGTTCCTTAAGGAACTCTTCCGTGCGCTGCGCGTATTCTTCGTGCTTTGTCAACCGCTGTCCTCCTGACTGTGAAATGTGTACCCGTAACATAAAAGTGTGGACCTTTGCGGTCCACACTTTCTTAGTAAAATATTCAGCTTCTGTCGTATTCTAGCAGACTCTTTTCAAAAATGCAAGTATTTCTGCGATTTCTCCGCGTCTTCTTCTCACTTTTCGGTGAGAGCGCAGAGGATCTCGTTGCTCCTGCGGATAAAAGCTTCCATTCTTTCCGGGCTCAGGCTTCCGTGCTGGATCCGGGCAAGGTCGTAAAGCTGCTCACACACCTGCTTCGTGAGAGAAGGCTTCTTTTCAGTCCCGGCTTCCGCGGTCTCTTCCGCAGGCGCCTGAACTGCCTCTTCCTCTGCGGGTGCCTTTGCGGTCTCCTCCTCCGCGGTTGCTTCCGCAGCGTCCGCGTTCTTCTCCGTGACCACGACCTTCGACTTCAGGAACTCCACCAGCGGATGGCGTTCATTCAGGACCAGGGTCTCCCCTTCGCCCGCGAACATGGCGCTGTCCATGCCGTACTGCTTCATCATATCCTGCATTCTGCGGCTTTCCTCGGAAACCGTCAGGATGGAGGCTGTAGCGGCATCCTTCAGAGTCTCGATCTTCACTGTAAGCTTGTCGCTGCCGATGGCTTTCTTGACTGCCTTCGCAAGGGCTTCGTTCTGTTTCTTCGCTTCCTCGCTGTCCTCTTCTTTGCTCTCGCGGAAAGCGTCGTTCAGGTCCGCGTCGATGCGGGAGAACTTCAGATCCTTGTTCTTCTGCTCCAGGTGACTGATAAAGGGCGCGTCAATGGCGTGGGGAAGGATCACCGCGTCGATCTTCTGCTCCCGGAACATCCTGATGTACTGGCTCTGCTCCTTCTCGTCCGTCACGTAGAAGATGCGGTTCTCGAAGCGCTCCTTGTTCTCCTCCAGGCAGTCCTTCAGCGTCAGGTACTTGTGGTCGATGTTCTTAAACAGGATGTAGTCGTTGATGCGGTCCGCGAACTTCGCGTCCTTCAGGCATCCGTATTTGATGAAGGGAGCGATGTCATCCCAGTACTTCTCATAGTTCTCCCGGTCCGTCTTGCACATGCCGGTCAGCTTCTCCGCCACCTTCTTTGTGATGTAGTCGCTGATCTTGTTGACGAAACCGTCGTTCTGCAGGGCGCTTCTGGAGACGTTCAGGGGCAGGTCCGGGCAGTCGATGCAGCCCTTCAGGAGCAGCAGGAATTCCGGAATGACCTCCTTGATATTGTCCGCGATGAACACCTGGTTGTTATAGAGCTTGATCTTTCCTTCCGCGGATTCGTACTCGATGTTGATCTTCGGGAAGTAGAGAATACCTTTCAGGTTGAAGGGATAGTCCATGTTCAGGTGGATCCAGAACAGAGGCTCCCTGTAGTCCTGGAAGACTTTGCGGTAGAACTCCCGGTATTCTTCTTCGGTGCACTCGTTCGGATGCTTTGTCCAGAGCGGGTGAATGTCGTTCACCATCTCCGGGCGCTTCACGATCTTGTATTTTTCCCTGGCAGGTTCCGTCACCACTGTCTCTTTGGTGCCGTCCTCTTTCGTCTTCTCCTCGGTCTTCTCCGGCTCCAGGACCGTCTCAAGGATGGTGTCATCCTCCAGGAGCTCGTCCTTTTCGATCTCCTCCGTCTGCTGACCGAGGTCTTTGTTCTCCAGATAGATCGGGACAGGCATGAAGGAACAGTACTTGTCCAGGATCTCTCTCGCCCGGTACTCATTGGCGAATTCGGCGCTGTCGTCATTCAGATAAAGCGTCACGGTGGTACCGCGCTCCTGCCGGTCGCCGTCCCGCATCTCAAATTCCACGCCGCCGTCGGATTCCCAGTGGACCGGGATGGACTCCGGCCTATAGGACAGCGTGTCGATGGTCACGCGGTCCGCAACCATGAAAGCGGAGTAGAATCCCAGACCGAAGTGACCGATGATCTGATCATCATTGGCCTTATCCTTGTATTTCTCCAGGAAATCCTTCGCGCCGGAGAAAGCGATCTGGTTGATGTACTCGTCCACCTCGTCCTCAGTCATGCCGATGCCGTTGTCTGTAAAGCTGATACTCTTCTCGTTGGCGCTGACGCTCACCCGGACAGAGTACTTTTCTCCCTCCGGCTCGCTGAAATCGCCGATCAGTGCAAGCTTCTTCAGCTTCGTGATCGCATCGCATCCGTTGGACACCATTTCACGCATGAAAATATCGTGGTCAGAATAGAGCCATTTCTTTATGATAGGAAAAATATTGTCGCTGTTGATGGAAAGATTGCCGCGTTTTGCCGCCATATCAAATCACCTCTTGTATTTCTTAGTTTAAAAGTCATTATAGTACAAATAGAACAAAAGTCAATAAAAAATTAGCACTCGCGTAAAGCGAGTGCTAATCAATTCCGTATCCGGACGCCCTGTCAGGCCTGCTTCAGGAAATTCAGTGCGGCAGTCAGCATCACTTTCATGCCGATGATCAGCGATTCTTCCTTGGGAAGGAATTTTCCGTGATGGATCGGGTACTTCGGCAGGTCCTCGTCCTGACAGCCTAGCCAGAAGAAGGCTGAAGGGATCTCCTGGCAGTAAAAGGAGAAGTCCTCGCCGCCAAGGGCGGAGTTCTCCGGGATCACAAGTCCCTCTTCTCCCAGCACCTCCACGATAGAATCCCGCACGATGGCGAATTTCTCAGGATCGTTCACTGTGGGGGAATAGCATTTCATGTATTTGAAATCGCAGCTTCCCCCCATGGACTCCGAGACGCCGCGGACGATGTTCCCGATCCGGTCCGGCATGGTATTGCGGATCACCGGATTCAGGTTCCGGCAGGTCCCCTCCATCTTCACCTCATCCGCGATCACGTTGTAGCGGTTGCCGCCGTGGATCGTCCCGATGGTGACTACTGCGCTGTCCAGCGGTCCCACGTTCCGGGAGACGATGGTCTGCAGGGCGCTGATCACCTGGGCCGCGATAACGATAGCATCGATGCCGTTCTCCGGTGCCGATCCATGACTGTTCTTTCCTTTTATGGTGATAAAGAAGCGGTCGGAGGAAGCCATCATGGCACCGTTCCGCACTCCCACCTTCCCGTAAGGAAGATTCGGCCAGACATGCTGCCCGAACATGGCGTCCACATGAGGATCCTCAAGACAGCCGTCGGCGATCATCGCTTTGGCGCCGCTGCCCGCCGCGTCCTCCTCGGAGGGCTGGAACACCAGTTTCACCTTTCCGGCAAACTCGTCTTTGATCTCATTCAGGACATAGGCCGCCCCCAGCAGCATGGCGGCGTGGGCATCGTGGCCGCAGGCGTGCATCACGCCCGGGTTTTCGGAAGCAAAGGGCACGCCTGTGCATTCCGTAATCGGAAGAGCGTCAAAGTCCGCCCGGAGTCCTACGCACTTTCCTTCTCCCTTTCCCTCGATCACTGCCGTGACGCCGTAGCCCCCGATGTTCTCCTTCGGGGAAAGTCCCATCTTCTTCAGGGTCTCTGCAATATAGGCGGCGGTGTTCTTCTCATAATGGCTGAGTTCCGGATGTGTGTGCATGTAATATCTGTGTTCCTTCACCTTGTCCCAGTACTTCTCCACCAGTGCGCTGATCCGTTCCTGATCCATCTTTCTTTCCTCCAGTCTGTAATCAAAGTCCCAGGGCGATGCCCGCGAAAGCCCGCGCGCCGATGCCCATCACTCTTTCGTCAATGTCAAACATATCATTGTGATGCGGCGCTTTCAGCCTGAAGCCGAACACCAGCTCCGTCACCTTCCCGCCGTGTTCCTGCACGTCCCGCATCATCGTTGTCACGTCTTCCCCGCCGCCGAAATACACGTCCCGGATCACATGTTCCACACCTTCGATCCCGGGGAGGATCTCCATCACACGGTCGATCAGTTCCGGGTCGCAGGTCACGTCGCCCGCGGCGCCCATGAACCGGATGTCGCAGCTGCAGTCGTACATTTCCGCTGCCGCCCGGCACACCCGCTTCGCGTGCTCTTCCATGTAGGCGTTGATCTCCGCGGTCGCGCCTCTGGTCTCGATGGTCATCTTCGCCTTGGCGGGGATCACATTCCTTCCGGTCCCTGCATGAAGGGATCCGATATTGATCCGGCTGGCGCCGTCCCTGTGGCGCGGAATAGCCAGCATGTTCAGCACCGCGGTGCTGGCAGCCGCCAGGGCATTCTTTCCTTTTTCCGGAGAGGCGCCCGCGTGGGCCGGATACCCGTGAATAGTAACGTCAAACTTGGTGCTGGAAAGGAAGTTGTGTCCGCTGGCCGCCACCGTTCCGATCTCTATTCCTTCGATCAGTCCGACATGGCCTCCAATGAAATAATCACATCCCGAGAAGTGGCCCGCAGCTGTCAGACTGGCGGCGCCCCGGAGTCCTTCCTCTCCCGGCTGGAACACAAGGAGCGCCTTTCCGCGGAGCTGCTCCCGGCAGGCGCAGAGGATCTTCGCGGTGCCGATGCCGATGGCCGCGTGGGAATCGTGCCCGCAGGCATGCATGCAGCCCGGGTGAACGGAACGGAATCCCTGGGCGGCAGGAACATGATCCGGCACGTCCGCCTCGTTCACGTCGTTGCAGTCGATATCCACCCGAATGCCCACGGTGGGGCCGGGAAGGGCTCCTTCGATCACGGCGAGGCAGCCGGTATAACCGCCTTTCATGGCTTCCACCAGGTCAGGCCGGTCCGTCTCCTTCATGGCCCGCTCCCAGCACGCCTCCATGACATCCGGATCCGGCATTCCGTACATCTTTTCCTTTACATGGATGGATGGCCCGTACTGCACAGAAAGCCCCAGCTTCTCCAGTTCATCGATGATCCTGGCAGTGGTGCGGAACTCTGTCCAGCCGGATTCCGGATATTTATGGAAATCGCGGCGGATCTCCTGCATCTCCCGCTCCAGCTTCTCCATGTCCACATTCTGAAATACCATGATTCTTCCTCCCGGATCCTCAGTGTGTCAGAAGCTCCTCAGCCAGCACGGCCGTGCGGTGCAGGTTTTCGACCGTGATGGTCTCTTCCGTGGTATGCACCTTCGTCATGCCGGTGCCCAGGACCACAGACTCGATCCCCTTCTGATTATAGATATTCGCGTCACTGCCGCCGCCTCCCATGGCGACCAGAGGCTCCAGCCCCATACGTCCGAAAGCCTCCAGCACGGTCTTCACGGTCTCACTCTCCGGATCCACCCTGTAGGAGACATAGTTGGTATAGGGGTCAAACTGCAGTTCCGCTCCCGCTTCTTTGCAGGCCTCCCTGAGGCACTGTTCCATGTGGGCCACCTGGGCGTTCAGCTTGTCCAGATTCCGGCTCCGAACTTCCGCGAACATATGGCAGCGGTCCGGCACGATATTGGTGGCGAACTCCGAATGGATCTCCCCGATGTTGCAGGTCGTCTCCTCGTCGATCCGGAGCAGGTTCATCTTCGCGATGGCCTTCGCCATGACCTGGATGGCGCTGATGCCTGTCTCCGGGGCAAGTCCCGCGTGGGCCCGCTTTCCGATGACGTCGGCGCTGACCTTGCTCTGGCCCGGCGCCCCGATGATCACCTTGCCCACGTCCCCGCTGGAGTCGAAAATGTAGCCTCTGCGGCTCTTCAGGAGACTCACGTCAAAGGCCTTGGCGCCCTTCATGCCCCCTTCCTCTCCGATGGAGAAGAGGATCTCCGCCGCGCGGTGCGGGGTTCCGTCCTCCAGAATGGAGCGCACTGCCTCCAGGATGCCGCAGATACCGGACTTGTCATCTCCGCCGAGGATCGTATCTTCCCCGCTCATGATCACACCGTCCTTAATAAAGGGGACAATGCCGTTGCCGGGCTTCACCGTATCCATGTGAGCGCTGAGCAGGAAAGGTTCCCCTTCCATGGTCCCGGGAAGATACGCCAGCACATTGAATCCGTTGGAACCATAAGATGCTCCGGCGTTATCTGTCACGACCTCGAGTCCGAGAGCCCGGCATTCTTTCACCAGGCGCTCTCCCATGTCCTTTTCGTTTCCCGACTCGCTGCCGATCTTTACAAACTCAAAAAACTGCTCTGTCAGCCGTTCCTTCTGAATCATTGCGTCCTTCCTCCTGCTTTACAAATATTTTTCCAGCGCCGCCGAGACTGCCCTGCTGTCGATCCGCCCTGCGATCTTCTTCGGCTGCCTCTTCAGGTACTCTGAAAGCTTTGTATATCCGGAAGCGTAATTTATGCCTTCCAGGTGAAACTTCGTATTGCCCCAGTTGTCCGAGAACACGATCAGCGGCTCCACCGGCACATTTTTCAGTCCCTCCCGGGAAAAGATCCTGTTCAGCGTATTCTTAAGATCCCTGAGCCCCGGGACAGGGTTCGGTTCCTTTCTAGTCTCCCTGTTGTCCGAAAACTGCCACTGAGGAACGTTGGCGCCGCCCTTCACCTTCAGTCCGAAGGGAAACACCCTGACCGTATACACCCGGTCTGAGCTCACGCAGAGGATGTCGAAGGGCTGCTCCCCCTCCTCTGTCTTAAGACTTCCCCGGCAGAAGCAGACAGTCTCCGGGCCGAGACTCTTCTTCATCCTCTTTTCCACCCTCGGGATCTGCCCCTGCAGATTCCTGTTCCGGTTCAGCCATCCCACCGCCAGTCGGTACACCGCATATCCGGCCGCGATGATCAGGAAAAAGAAAAAATAATCCCAGACCGTATGGAGCTTCCAGATCTGCCACTCTCCCATACTTTTACCTCCCCTCAGATACTGTGTATCAGTATATCAGAAAAAACGAAGCTCTTCATCCCCCCGGACCGGACAGCCTCCCGTGAAGCACTCTTTTTTTAACATTTTAATATATTTTTTACTTCTTTTGTCAGTTTTCACCAATAAATGGCCCCTTATAATTGATTATTTGCTGATTTAATGATAATATGAAACAGTACATAATGTACAGCAGTACTGTACAGCAACTATGCAAAGGAGGAGGTAAATCAATGTCTGCACAAAGTAAAAAGAAAGGATGGTTCGACATCTTCCTGGACGGACTGGAGAAGGCTTGTAACAAGCTTCCTGTCCCAGCGATCATGTTCTTCTATCTTTTCATCATCATCGCCATCATCAGCTGCATCCTGGCGAATATGGGTATCTCCGCGGTGAACCCCGCCACCAACGAGGTCGTTGCGGTCCAGAACCCCATATCCTCCGACGGACTTCTCTGGTTCCTTGACAACATGGTGAAGAACTTCACCGGCTTCGCTCCCCTGGGCCTCGTCCTGACCATGACGATCGCCATCGGTATGTGCGAAGAGTCCGGCCTCATCGTTGCCCTGCTGAATGACAAGCTCCGCAACATCCCGCCGGCAATTCTTCCCTTCGTCATCGCCTTCGTCGGCGTCTGCGGAAACCTGGCTTCCGATACCGCAATGGTCGTCATCCCGCCCATCGCCGCAATTCTTTACATCGGCGCCGGAAAGCACCCGGTCGTCGGTATGATCAACGGTTACGCCGGTGCACAGGCCGGTTTCTCCGCCAACCTGATGATCGCCGGAACCGACTCTCTCCTTCAGGGTATCACCAACACCGTTCTGGACGGTTTCCTGGGTGAGGGCAAGTATCACGTCGACGTCACCTGTAACTGGTTCTTCATGATCGCTTCCACCTTCCTCTGCGCGGCAGTCATCGGTCTGGTCTGCAACCTGATCGTCGACAAACGTTTCGGAGAGTATGTCCCGGGTGAAGATGTTGAAGTTCCGCAGCTTGAGGCAGTCAGTCCCGAGGAGAAGAAAGCGCTCGGCGCCGCCGGCATCGCTGCCCTGATCTATCTGGTCATCGTGCTGATCGGCTACTTTGTCGGACCGCTGGCCAAGATCAACGAGGACGGTTCCCGCGCCTTCGTGGGTTCCCCGCTCTTAAAGGGCCTGATCCCGATCCTGTTCTTCTTCTTCTCCATCCCCGGCATTGTCTACGGCTTTAAGCTTGGAAAGTTCAAGACCTCCAAGGATGTCAACAACGCCATGGTCCATCAGATGAAGAACATGGGCTCCTACGTCGTGTTCTGCTTCGTCTGCGGACAGTTCAACTCGCTGTTCAACTGGACCAAGCTCGGCACCGTCATCGCCATCGGCGGCGCGGATGCTCTTGCCGCGGCAGGCTTCACCGGATTCGGCATGCTGGTCGCCATCATCATTCTGACCGGCTTCATCAACCTCCTGGTTCCCTCCGGCTCCGCAAAATGGGCGATCCTGGCTCCTGTCTTCGTCCCGATGCTGATGCTCCTGGGATATCACCCCGGCTTCATCCAGCTGATCTACCGTCTGGGCGACTCCCCGACCAACGCGTTCACTCCGCTCTCTCCGTACATCTGGGTCACCCTGAGCGTTGCCCAGGCCAAGTATGACAAGAATCTTGAGATCGGTACTTTCGCCGCAGGCCTGTTCCCCATCGGTATCATCCTGCAGGTGGCATGGATCGTCTTCCTCGGCATCTACATGCTCACCGGACTTCCGATCGGCCCCGGTGTCACCCCTGCTCTTCCGGCAGGCATTCTGTAACAATTATTTTTCGGGCGGGACCCTGGTCCCGCCCTTTTTTCTCCGATTGTGATAATATTGTTGATGTAGGAAAAACCACAGTTTTCACGGAAGAAAGGAATACTGTCATGAGAGAAAAGCGGAGAGTCGTTCTTGTGGGATGCGGTATGGTCGGCATGAGTTATGCCTACGCTATGATGAACCAGCAGACCTGCGATGAGCTTGTGCTGATCGATTACAACAAACAGAAAGCCGACGGCGAAGCCATGGATCTGAACCACGGTCTTGCTTTTTCCGGATCCCATATGCGGATCTGGAGCGGCACCTATGAGGACTGCAAGGACGCAGATATCGTGACGATCACTGCCGGTGTGGCCCAGCAGCCCGGCGAGACCCGCCTCGCTCTCCTGGAACGGAACACCGCTGTTTTCAAATCCATCATCGAACCGGTGACCGATTCCGGCTTCAACGGGATCTTCCTCATCGCCACCAACCCGGTGGATGTGATGACCAAGATCACCTGCGAGCTCTCCGGCTTCAATCCCAAGCGCGTCATCGGAAGCGGCACTTCGCTGGATACCGCCCGTCTCCGCTACCTGGTGGGCGACTATCTGAAGGTGGATCCCCGCTCCATCCACGGCTACGTCATGGGCGAGCACGGCGACTCCGAATTCGTCCCGTGGAGCCAGCTCCATGTCTCCACAAAGCCGGTCCTGGACATCATCGCGGAGTCCAAAGGCAAATACTGCGTGGAAGATCTTGAAAAGATCGAGGTGGATGTCCGCACGGCTGCCTACAAGATCATCGAGGCAAAGAAGGCCACCTACTACGGGATCGGCATTGCGCTGAACCGCCTCACGAAATCGATCCTCGGCGACGAAAACTCTGTCCAGACCGTCTCCGCCTATCTGCGCGGCGAATACGGCCAGACCGGCATCTTTATCGGTGTTCCCGCCATCATCAATGCCCAGGGCGTGCAGTCCGTCCTGGAATGCCACCTGACCGCCGACGAGCAGGAAAGATTCGACGCCTCCTGCAACACCCTTCGTGAGTACTTTGTACACTGAACAGATCACTACATACTTTCAGGAAAGGAAGAATGCTGAAATGAAAGAACTTGTAAAAGAAATGATCGCTGCCCCCTCCTGCTGCGCCGAGCTGAAAGAAAAAGCGGAGGCCTGGCTCGCCGCTGAGGGCGATGCCAGAAAAGCTGCTGCGGAAGCCCTCATCGCGGAACTGGAAGAAGATGTCACCCCCATTGACAGTGTGATCGGCTTCTTCAGCTCCGACACTGCCGCCGGGATCTTCGGGCCGGAAGGCGCGGCAAAAATGCTGGCTCATATGAAAGAGGTCAAGGCTGCCGGCGGAGAATGGTGCGACTGCGGCGCCTGCAGTGCAGGAAAGAAGATCCTGGACCGCAGGGAGGAACTCTTCTGATCAGGGAACTTTTCTGATCATTTTGGAAAAACAAAGGAATCTTATGGATCGCAAAGGGGCTGCCGCACCAGATCAGTGCGGCAGCCCCGTCGTGTCCGTAATATTCAGTTGTTCTTAGGAAGGATGTTCTCAGATCAGTCCCTGTACCAGGATCACAAGGATCAGCAACGGAAGCACGAACTGGAAATACGGCTTCAGCCACTTCGGCATCATAAGGCCTTCGCCCTTGTTGCACTCCTCAATGTACTTGTCAAAGCCCCAGCCCCATTTGGTGACGCAGAACAGCAGATAGATCAGAGCGCCGATGGGCAGCAGGAGGTTCGAGACGATGAAGTCCTCGGAATCCAGGATATCCTTGCCCGGGAACGGATGCACGCCGCTCCAGATGTTGTAGCCCAGCACACAGGGCATACTGCAGATCAGCATGGCGATGCAGCAGACGATGGTGGCCTTTTTCCGGTCCCATCCGAAGTTGTCCATGCAGGGAGAGATCAGGTTCTCAAACACCGCAATAACTGTGGAGAAGCGCGCAAAGGTCATGAACATANNNCGCCGGCCATATTCATGAACACGTGCGGCAGGGTGATGAAGATGAGGGGCGGGCCGGCGTTCGGCTCCACGTTAAAGCTGAAGCATGCCGGGAAAATGATGAATCCCGATACAATAGCCACGAAGGTGTCCAGGATAGTGATCCGGACTGCTTCTCCGGTCAGGGAGAATTCATCCGTCATGTAGCTTCCGAAGATCTCCATGGAACCGATACCAAGGCTCAGTGTGAAGAATGCCTGGTTCATGGCTGAAGTGATCACGGTCGACAGTCCTACCTCTCCCGCTCTCTCCACGCTGGGAAGCAGGTAGAACTTCAGTCCCTCTCCCGCGCCGGGCAGGATGAGGCTGTGGAGCGCCAGGATGACGATCAGAACAAGAAGGGCTGTCATCATGACCACAGTGATCTTTTCAATACCCTTCTGCAGACCCAGGGAACACACCATAAAGCCGCCCAGGACCACGATCACCATGGCGAAAGTCATCTCAATGGGATTCCCGAGCATGGCACCGAACACGCCGCCTACTGCTTCTTCTTCCAGCCCGTTAAAGGTCCCCAGCAGAAATTTCACGAAATAGGAGACCATCCATCCTGCCACAGTCGTGTAATACATCATCAGCAGGAAACAGCCGAAAACGCAGACCCAGCCGTGGATGTGCCACAGCGTCCCTTTGGGTTCCAGCGTCTTGAACGCCTTCACCACGCTGAGCTTACTTCCGCGGCCCACCGCAAGCTCCATTGT
This sequence comes from uncultured Lachnospiraceae bacterium, assembly GCA_902780465.1. Classification (GTDB taxonomy): domain Bacteria; phylum Bacillota; class Clostridia; order Lachnospirales; family Lachnospiraceae; genus Moryella. Next base: position 7,163 of record CACZFV010000058.1, on the reverse strand, counting down.
GAAGACCGGAATTCCCATGATCAGCAGGAACAGCAGATAGAACAGGACGAAGATCCCTCCGCCGTTCGCGCCGGCCAGGTACGGGAACTTCCATACATTCCCGATTCCGATCGCGCAGCCCGCGCTCACCAGAATGAAACCGATTCTTGATGCAAAACTTTCTCTTTTCATATTCATTACCCCTATTTGATTCTGAATCAGCGCTGCCTGCTCCGGTCAGGAAAAGAAACTGCCGGTGCTTCACTACGCTGTCAGTATAATAGTATAGCACAAAAATCATCGCTTGACAGCAGAACATGAAAATGGTATATTAGCACACGTGGCAGCTATCAGGAGTCTGCTTACAGGGGAATAGTTCAGTGGTAGAACGGCGGTCTCCAAAACCGTTAACGGGGGTTCGAGTCCCTCTTCCCCTGCTTTTTTATTGGAAAAACGGGATCCGCAGGAATTGCGGATCCCGTTTTTAAGTTCTGAATACTGTTCAGTAAATGTCCTCTCCCGCTTCATCCGCTTCTCTTCTCACGCTTTCGATGATGATGAAAAACGCGATGCTCAGCAGCAGACTGATCGTGTCGCTTCTCGTCTGCGCAGCGGCCTGTTTCTGCAGGACGGAAAAAAAGATATCCAGGGCGCGCATCAGCACCATCAGCAGGGACATATACCACACGGGAAGGATCATCTCCGGGTGTTTGTCTGTTCTCATGGCCATTCCGCCTTCCAGAAGCGTCGCGATCCCGCCCAGGATCACGGTGACAAAATCTCCCAAACAGACATAGGGGACCCAGTCCCCTCCGGCCTGTTCCTTCAGTCTGGGGACCATCTCCGCTGTTCCGAAGAACATGAGAAGAAGGACAGATAACAAGATGGTGAAGATCCCGGAGAGGATCATAAAAAAGCTTGCCAGCCTCAGCAGCCGTCCTCTGATCCTCTTTTTCATCGGCTGCCTGTTCTCTTTATTCTGCAGGTCCATAAGTCTCATCAAAAATATATCCCTGAATAATGTAGTAGTCCTGCGGATCATCCTTCATCACCGCGAACCAGTCCCCTGCTTTCCCGTATGCATACCTGTCGGTGTTCCAGAGATTGAATACATGGGTCCGCTTTTTCAGCCTCCGTGCGTATACAAAAGCTGTCCCGGTGCTTCTGCACTCCTCGGTGATACCGTCCAGCGGTACTTTCTTACCGTTCTGCTGGTCTCTCACGATCGGATCATACTCCCCGCTGAATGAGAATTTCTTCCCTGTCAGCAGGTATTTTTTCAGAAACTTCTCCCGTTCGATCGGGTAGGGCTCGTCATGGATCCCCAGCATCAGAAGGGTATCTCCGGACACCGTGACCGCTGTCTCGCCCTCCAGCGTGCGCACCTTCAGTTTTGTCCCCGCCTTGAAGTGCTTCGCCAGATCCACGACACCGGTACGCGTTGGAAGCTTCCGGTACAGCCGGTACATCGGACTTCCGTCCGGCAAAGTCTCCTTCAGATCTATGATCTGTCCCGCGGGGATCGTATCGGTATCTTCGAAATAAGTACGAAGCCTTTGTTCCAGCAGTCCCTCAAAATAGTGCCTCTTCTCCCATGGATCCGTCATACCCTCCGGAAATACTTTGCCTTCCAGCAGGAGTCCCCCGGCTTTGTCAGTATGGCCGCCGGCATTTCCGATCCCTTCCGCGATGACCTTTGCCAGCTCATCTGCCTGGACCTCCTTCAGACAGCTCCGTACCGAGATCTTTACTCCTCTCGGCATGTAAGCGTATGCCACAGCTACATCCACTGTATCCACCTCCAGCAGGGTATCGCTCACGATCCCCAGGATGTTCGGATCCCCGGTAGCTGTCTCTATAAAACCGTACTTGTATTTCTCGCAGATCCTTCTGCGGATCAGGGCCCTGCCGATCGCTGCCAGATCTTCCTCGTCGATATTGGCATTTTTCAGCTTCTTGATGATACCGCTGTCTGCGCCCAGATCGTCCCACATGTCCTTGTCGGCAGGGTGCCAGAGTTCCTGCAGACGTACCGTGTCGGTATAAAGGCCGTAGAACAGCGCGGTCTGAAGCAGAGTGTCGGAAGCCAGGTCAAATCCCTCTTCCCGAAGCATTTCATAGACCACAGTGGCGCAGGAGCCGTAGTTCTCCATCACCCGGCACATCTCCGGGAGGTTCGACTGATCTGCCACCTCGTGGTGGTCGATCACTGCCACTGCACCCGCCTGAAACTTCTGCGTATTGGTCTCTCCGTACTGGCAGTCCGTCAGCACCAGAAGATCCGGTGCGGCAAGTTCCGTCACATGCCTGACCGGGATCGAAAACAGGCTGACCATCAGCCGGAGGTTCGGTTTTGAGATCTCCTCCCTGCCCCCGTAGACAAAGTCCGCCTCTTTTCCATGGCTTTTCAGATAGCTCCAGACACCAAATCCGCTGGCCAGGGCGTCCGGATCCGGGTTGTCGTGGCACTGGATCACGATCCGGTCATAGTTCAGAAGATCTCTGAGACGCATATATTCTTCCCCTCTTTCCTCCGGGACCTGTCTCCCGGACCGGCATCAGAAGTAACTGATAATACCGTAGCACACGATGAATGCAATAATCAAGGGCAGGACCAGATTGCTGACAAAGAAGTCCCTGTCACCATGCGGTAAAAATAGTGAAGGATCCACCAGGAGACGATGGAATAGAGCATCAGCAGGACATAGTTGCCCGCGATGGCAAAGTACCCCATGATATGCCATTTGCTTCCTGGTGGCGCGGCCCATGGCGTATTCCATCGTCATTACAGGAATGCCCAGGATCACCAGGAACAGCAGGTAGATCAAAACAAAAAGGCCTCCGCCGTTCTGTCCCGCCATGTACGGAAAACGCCATACGTTTTTCCGATGCCGATCGCGCAGCCCGCAGAAAGCAGGATAAAGCCGAGGCAGCTTCCAAGAGTTTCACGTGCTTTCATATCATTGTTCCCCCCTCTGTCATCCTTTTTTGAGTCGTCACCCGTTTACCGGCTTCAGAAGCGCCACGGTCTCGACGTGCTCCGTCAGCGGAAAATTGTCAAACGGCCACGCCTCTTCCATCCGGTAGTTATACCTGCGGAACACATCCACATCCCTGGCCAGAGTCTCCGGATTGCAGGACACATACACCACTCTCTTCGGTTTCGCCCCGCAGACACTTTTTATAAACTCCGGCGTGCTGCCGGTCCTCGGAGGATCCATCAGCACCACGTCCGGCTTTACGCCTTCTTCCGAAAGATCCTCCAGAAATGCGCCCGCGTCGTTGGCGTAGAAACCGATATTTCCGATCCCGTTGGTCTTCGCGTTCGCCTCGGCATCCTTCACTGCATCCGCGTTCAGTTCCACACCGATCACCTCCCGCGCATCCCTGGAAGCGATCATCCCGATGGTGCCCACGCCGCAGTAGGCGTCCAGCACCAGTTCCTTTCCCGTGAGACCTGCCAGCTCTATGGCCTTTTCATACAGCTTTTCCGTCTGCTCCGGGTTCACCTGGTAAAATGAGCCGGAGGAAATACGGAACCGCAGACCGCAGAGCTCATCCTCAATATAACCCTTCCCGAACAGCACCTTCTCCCGGTTTCCAAGGACCATGCTGGTGCGGAGACTGTTGATGTTCTGGATCACTGTAGTGATCTCCGGACATTTTTCCCGCAGCGCCTTCACAAAATTTCTGCTTCCCGGGAACATGGGCGATGCAGTCACAAGGATCACCATCACCTGTCCTGTTTTTCTGGCTGTGCGGACCATCACGTGGCGAAGAAGTCCGAATCCGCTGTCCTCGTCGAAAGCCTTGATCTTAAAGGAGACGCAGAGATCACGGATCACGTGGATAATACGGTCCGCTCTCTCGTCCTGGATCAGGCAGTGGTCGATATTCACAACACGGTGACTGTTCTTTTCATACACGCCGGCGATCAGTTTTCCGTTCCGGAACCCGAAGGATGCCGTCACCTTGTTGCGGTAGTACAAAGGCTGTTCCGCACCTGTGATAGGATGAACAATTCCCTTTCCGGAAAGGAGCTTTTTCACCGCCTGTTCTTTCCTCTTCAGCTGTTCCGGGTACTCCATCCCGCTGTACACACAGCCGCCGCACTTCTTTTTATAAGGGCATCCGGCCTTTTTCTCTTCCGGAGCCGCCGTCTGCCCCTCAGTTCTTTTCTCCTCAGATCTCCCGGGTCTCATAATTCAGCCAGTCCCTTTCTTCTTCTGTTAATTTCGGTCCGATCTTCTTTCGGACCAGATCCTGATATGCGTTATACCACCGGATATCCTGTTCCGACATCAAGGTCCTGTCCAGGGGCTCCGGATCGAGAGGCACCAGTGTCAGAGGCACGAAAGTGCAGAAACCCTCGTACTTCGGATGTTCTGTGCAAAGGATCAGGTTTTCTGTCCGGATACCGTATTTCCCCGGGACATAGACCCCCGGTTCGTCACTGGTCACCATGCCTGGCTCAAAAGGAATATCCCTTTTCGGGTCGGCGGATGGCCGCATCCGCACGGAGACCGGCATCTCATGGACGTTGTTCAGGAACCCTACCCCGTGGCCGGTACCGTGGTTGAAATCCACACCTTCTTCCCACATGGCCTGCCGGGCAAAGGTGTCCAGGTTCATTCCGCGGGTCCCCGCAGGAAATACCGCGTGCATCAGCCGCAGCATTCCGATGACTGTCAGCGTATAATCTCTTTTTTCCCGCCGGGTCACCGGTCCCAGCGCAATGGTCCTCGTCACATCCGTGGTCCCGTCCATGTACTGGGCTCCGGAATCCACCAGGTAAAGCCCCTTTCTCCGGAGCACCGCCGCTGTTTCAGGCCGCGGCATGTAGTGCGCCATGGCAGCGTTGGCCCCATAGGCTGAGATCGTCGGAAAGCTCAGGGAAACATATTCCGGATCTCCGGCCCGCATCCGGTCCAGGACCTCTACCGCCTCCGTCTCTGTTACGTTCCTTCCTGCTGCCGCTGCCTTCTTCACCCGGAACAGATATTTCGTCAGGTACACGCCGTCCCTCAGATGGGACTTCTTCATACAGCGGATCTCCGTCTCATTCTTGACACATTTCATCCGGGCTGCGGGACTCAGCCCATCTTTTACCCGGTTCTTCTCCCGCACTGCGTTCCAGCAGGAAAATGAGACAGCAGTCAGGTCCATCAGGACTTTTTCACCCTCCAGCGCGCGGAGGACCGGCAGCACCTCGTCGTAATCCCGGATCTCCACGCCCTTCAGCGCTTCAGCAGCGCCCTCCGTCAGCGCCTCCCGCTGCAGGAACAGCACACAGGAATCCTCTTTCAGAAGCAGCCAGGAAAGGAACACCGGATTGCAGGCGATATCTGATCCCCTGAGATTCAGGATCCAGGCGACCTCATCCAGCGCGCCCGTAAAGAAACAGGTGCAGCCTGCTTTCCGTACAGCTTCCCGGAGCCGCGAGATCTTCCGATCCGCGCTCTCTCCCGCGTATTTCTCCGGATGCACCCAGAGACGGGAGCAGCTGCGGGCCGGCCGGTCCTTCCAGACCCGGTCCGGCAGATCCAGATCGGTCCGGTAAGAGCCGCAGACACTTTCAAAAAGCTCTGTGAGCTCCCTGCCCTGTCCCGCACCGAAAAGCGGGGCGAAAAACGCCGGCACGTCTTCCCTGTCAAGATTCTGCCGCAAAAAAAGGGACAAGGACGGCACGCCCTTTACACCCATCTTCATCAGGGTGATGCCGCTGCCCTCCAGTTCCTTCTCCGCCTGTTCGAAGTACCTTCCGTCCGTCCAGAGATATGCTTCCTCCTCCATCACGAGCAGCGTACAGGAGTCTCCTGTAAATCCGCTGAGAAAGCGGACGCACTGGTCATGTTCCCCGATATACTCACTGCCGTGGGCGTCACTGCACGGGCTGATCCACGCTGTGATCCCCTCTTCTTTCATGGCGCTCCGCAGCGCCGCAAGTTCCTGCCTCATTTTTCTCCCTCAGAACAGTCCGAAATGCACACAGGCATTCCAGATACCGTCATCCCCGATGTCAGTGGTCACATAGTCCGCCGCAGCCTTCAGTTCTTCTCTCCCGTTGCCCATGGCAATACCGATGGCCGCAGCCTCGATGATCTCCAGATCATTCAGCGAGTCGCCGAAGGCGACGCTGTTCTCCATTCCGATCCCGTAGTATTCGCAGAGCCGCTTCAGACCTTCCGCCTTGCTGAAGCCTTTCTCGATCACATCCGCTCCATAGTTGATGGAGAACATGCGGAGCGTCACCTCCGGGAATGCCTTCTCCATCTCCCGGGCCTGCTCATCCGTGCCGATAAAGGCCACTGTGCGCACATCCATCTCCATCAGCTTCTCAGGATCCCTGAACTGCCTCCCGCAGGCGCCCCAGCGCCGTATCTCCGCCTGCTCCACAATGTGGGGATTTACGTAATAGTCATCGTCCCCGATGGTAAATCCGAATCCCACCTCGTGGACCTTGGCGTAATCCATCATCCGGCGCAGAAGACCTTTGTCGATCCTGTGCTCGTAAAGAAGCTCATTTCCTGCGACGACCTTGGCGCCATTCTGTTCGATGCGGGCGTCCGGGCGCACGACGTCAAGGAAGGGGCGGCTGTAGTAACTGTCCATGTCCCGTCCGGTGCCGAGAACGATCACATGCCCCTTTTCCCGCAGCTTCTCCAGGGCTTTCAGGGCGCTCTCAGGCACTTTCATGTTGCTGTGGTCCAGCAGCGTCTTGTCAAGATCAAAGCTGATGATCTTTCTCATCCCGCATTCCTCCGGTCTTTTTACAGTCATCCGCACCGGAACAGCCTCCGGGCAGCTTTTCCATTATACAATAGAACGTGAAAAGATGCTTTGATTATACAATAAAAAGTGTTGCATTTTTCATTTCTTTTGCTATAATAATATTTGCTGTTCGGGGCGTGGCTCAGTTTGGCTAGAGCGCACGGCTGGGGGCCGTGAGGCCGCAGGTTCAAATCCTGTCGCCCCGACTGGACAGAGAAGTCCGGATCCTTTATCGGGTTCCGGACTTTTTTTATTGTTTATTGTGATAATTCTGTGATTCTTCAGGTGATATCCTGTGCCCGTAAACAACAAGGAATTCATACAGAGGGGGATAAAATAATGATGAACGGAGCTATGGGAAAGATCAGAAGAATGGCACTGGTGATCGGGTTCAGCATGATGAGCATTCTGCC
>CACZFV010000057.1 GCA_902780465.1 uncultured Lachnospiraceae bacterium | reverse complement strand
CTTCTTTCCTCCTCATTTCATCTCTTCCGGTCCCGTACCGTCCGGATGAGTGTCATCCGTAACGGTTCGGCACCCATGAAAGGTGCATGGCATCCCGAACAGGGAATGCTGAACAGATTCAGCAATTTTTACGCAGCAATTTTTATTCTGTCTGCACGATCTCGAAGAGAACCGAAGTAAAATCTCCTCCGGCATCCGTCAGGTCCGCTCTCGGGATCTGAATGCCGGCGTACATCAGTTCATCTCCTCTTGCATCCATTTCTTTTTTCTTCCCGCCGACCGACTGGGCAATGTGATAGTTCATCCCGGGATCCAGCGCCTTGAGACGGAAATAACAGATCGGCGCCTCCACCTGATTGAGTGTCTGGAAATAAAGTGCCAGTGCTCTGGTGCGGTCCGGGGAGACCACGATCCATCCACATTCATTCGACTCAAACGGACTCAATATCCGATAGAAAATTCCGTCAACCTGAATCAGCCTCCGGTATTTTTTCATAAACCGGACCTGCTCTTTCACCATTTCAATTTCTGCCGCGGAAAGCAGATTCAGATCCAGCTCATACCCGAATGTGCCAAAATACGCGACATTTGCCCTCGAAGCGAGCGGCGTCACCCGGTTCATCTGCTCATTCGGAACCGCAGATACATGGGAGCCCATGCTGATCAGCGGATAAACCATACTGGTTCCATATTGAATTTTGACCCGTTCATTCGCGTCCGTGTCATCCGAGGTCCACGTCTGTGGAGCATAATACATCATCCCCGGATCAAAGCGTTTACCGCCGCTCGCGCAGGATTCAAACAAAATGGAAGGGAACCTCTCCGTGAGCCTTTGATACAGCCCGTAAACGCCCAGCATGTAGCGGTGCATGAATTCTCCCTGCCGTTCCGGGGGAAGCTCCTTTCCGAATGGCTCACTCATGTAACGGTTGAGATCCCACTTGATATAGGATATCCTCGCCCCGGAAATGACCCTGCAGATCATTTCGTAAACTGCGTCCACCACTTCCTGCCTGGTGAAATCCAGAACATACTGATGTCTTCCCGTGCTGTTAAACCGGCCGGGCTCCCCGATGACATAATCCGGATGCTCCCGGAAGAGCCGGCTGTCTTTATTGACCATCTCGAGTTCGACCCAGAGACCAAACTGAAGGCCCATCGCCTCGATTTTTTCTGAAAGTCCGTCAATTCCGGACGGCAGTTTCTCTTTGTTTACAAACCAGTCGCCCAGTCCCTTCGTCGCGTCATTCCGTTCGCCGAACCATCCGTCATCGAGGACAAAAAGCTCTGCGCCAACGTCTTTTGCCTTTTCCGCTATGCGCAGTATCTTGTCCTCGTCAAAACTCATATGAGTTGCTTCCCAGTTGTTGAGAAGGATCGGACGTTCTTTTTCCCTCCAGGGTCCCCGCTGGAGGCGCGTCTTATAGAGGCTGTGATACGTCTGACTCATTCCGTTCAGTCCGTTCCCGCTGTAGACCATGACGGTTTCCGGGGTCGTGAAGCTTTCCCCCTTCTCAAGACGCCAGGTAAAATTGATCGGATGAATTCCCATCATGATCCGGGTGATGTCATAGCTCGAGACCTCGACGAGTCCAAGGAAATTCCCGCTGTAGACAAGGCTGAATCCATAGACCTCGCCGGTGTCCTCCGAAGCATCCGGCCGCATCAGGGCAAGGAACGGATTCTGCTCGCAGCCGCCGCACGTCCCGTCAATTCCCTGAATCGCCGAAATTCCGGGCGCGAGCGGGCGGGTTTTTACATACTTTTCCCTCGCCCATGCGCCGGAAAGCTGGAGCATCGTAAAGGCCGAACCGTCAAAGTCCACACTCATACTCATGGCACGGCGGATGCTCACCGGGCTTTCTCCATGATGAAGGAACGAGGCATGCCTTGTGATGACGGCAAAATCCCGGAAAATCGTGTAACTCAGAAGCAGATCCGTATGGAGCACCGGATCGTGCAGCGTAATCTCCAGCGTGTCCGCTTCATCGTCATTCATGGTATAAGTGGAGGGAAGCGGGAGTATGTCCTTCTTGCCGGCATAAATGCGATGGCTCTGATATTCAAATCTTCCAAGAAGCGATCCATTCGACTCATTCCGGACTTCGAATGCCGGCGTCCGGTAATCCCCCGTCCCATAAACCGGATATTCCGCCCGGGAGAGAACCGGCGTGAAGCAGCCCGGTTCCGGGACATCGATCGTAATTCCCTCCCTTGTCTCCTTCTGGTAATTTGAGAACATCCGCGGGTCGTCCGTCAGTCTTCTCCCATAGTAAACACCGGCAATCTGACCATCGTCCGCCGTCTTGATCACGTAGCTTAAGGCATCATTATAAAGATGGAAAAGACCCCGTTCTTTGTAATAACTGATTGGCATACTTATACCCCGCTGAGGCAGGCAAAATCCGCGGATGCGGTTTTGCCGAATGCGGCAGCCGGTGCTTCAGCACCGATGCTGCAGTTTGAAAGTCCTGCATCAGCAGGACTTTCAAACTTTTCCCTGCTGAGGCAGACACCGTGAAAACGGTTCTGCCGAATTCGTCATCTCCTGGTGCCGGCAGCACCAATGTCCGTTCCTCTTCTGCCGGCAGGCGGTGCTTCCCCGAATCGGGGAGCACCGGTCCGGAAAATATACTTTCAGCCTTTCCTTTCAAAGTGATAGGTATTTGTACGGAAATCGACCGTGACGGCCGTCCCGTCCGCAAAAACAGAGCGCTGCACCCTAAGATCGCCTCCGGGGAATCCGTGGCGGATAAGCTCCTTCTTTGCCACGTGCATATAAAAGTCCGAAACGACACGGCACCTTGCCGCGCGTTCCTTATCGCACATCTCCGCTCCTTCAAAGGCGCCATCGATCCCCGGATAGGCCGCATCACGCAGCAGATAGGGCGCTCCGCCGTTTAGCAGCGCATACAGCATGTAGTCTTCGCCGCCCTCGTTTTTCTCCATCATCCAGGGCTCAATGACACAATCGTGATACACAAGATTAAAAAGGGGTACTGGTATACCCTCGCGCGCAGCTCCCGGCGCGTCCATCATAAATTCATACGGAGCATAGTGGCAGAAGATAAGGTTCGGAACGGCATAATCCGAAACCTCCTCGGAGCTTGTCAGAATGTCATGGGCGAGGAGATACGCAAAGCACCGGCTCCGGTTTGCAAGACACTCTCTGCGGGAGACCGGATGCTCCGGATTGAAACACTCATCCGCTTCGTTGCAGGTAAAAACATCGAGATACGCGCAGTCCGGCCGGATTCCCTCTTCCATGAGAGCCCCGAAATTACGCCGCACATAAAAGGGTGCCTGCTCAGAGCACAGATAACTCTGCGGTCCGCCAGCCCAGCGTCTGTGCGAATAAACGCTCCCGTCCTCCTGCATACAGGCCCATTCATCGCTGTAGCTCGGGGCAGACTTATAATAGTCCCGGTACTGATCATGCACCCCGAAGAGATCCCCGGATTCATGCAGTGAATTGACCAGATCCCGCATTCCGGAAGGTCCGCCGGCCTCCTCACAGACGGGATAATAATCGGGATGACGATTGTCATAACCGGGCTGCGCCCAGCCGTCCAGATGAAGATAAATTTTTCCCGCCCCCGCAGCGTGAAGCTTCCGGATCTGCTCCGCTCTTGCCGCAAAGGTCGTGAGATGATTGTTCTTGTCCGGCGCTTTGGGATCGTAAAATTCCGAATCCGGCTGCACCATTGTCTTGATTCCCGTATGAACAAAGCTGCACTGAATCAGCTCATCCACACCCGGGTTCTGGACTGCTTTCTCCTGCAGTGTTCTCAGATTTCCCTGCTCCCGGACGTATTCCCGATATATCTTGCAAAGATCGTTATAATCACACCGGTCAAGGAAGGAATAACGAAGAATCCTCGGATACCGCATGGTCCCCATGCTCGGGATAAGCCACTGCGACACCTCCGTAAAGAAAGCTCCCGCCGGATGCTCCGCCCGGTAGCCGCCGTCCCAGGGGGTCGTGCTCACAGCGATATAACCTGCACCTTCCTTTATCTGACCAAACCATGGCATGTAGGACCCGGCTGTCAGATACTGCCCTCCGAAAGGGATGTCCTTAAGTTCTGTCTGCCAGCCGTTCGGGATCAGGAGTCCCTGACGGATCGGAAGAACGGTATACCAGGACGGAAAATCGGAAAATTCCGGGCACTCCGATGATTTTCTCCCGGCATCTTCCGTACCGGATGGTGCTTTTCCGCTTCTTTCCTCACTTCCGGACACACCGGAAGTTTTCTTTTCGGGAGATGAGAATTCAAAAGGTGAAGGAAAAAACACTTTCCGGACCTTCAGCCCCTCCTCCCGGATCGGAATCCATTCACAGTAAAGATTTCCTGTTGTCTTCTCGACGAAATAAATCGTCTCGAACGAATATGGACAGACGCGTGACCTCCCTTCACCGGATGGACCCGATATCCGAAATCCTTCATACAGGGTCCGGATCCCTTCACCGGCACCGTTTGTGAAACGCTCATGGCAGACCTTGTCCGCATCCCGGAATAGAAACGTCCCTTCATCAGCAAAGAAACAGGGTCTGCGGTCACTTTTTGTTTTCCACAGGGCATCTCCCGCCTGAATCGTCACATCGTCCGTATCTTCATTCAGAACAAGCCGGATTTTCCCGGTCGACAGCTCCATCCTGACCTCCCTTTCCATCTGCGGCATCTGCCTTTCTGGCACAGAGGGACATCCGTCAAAACCCGAATTTCGGTCCGGAAAATCGGGGGTACCGTTCCGGACTTCTTCCGCGCTTCCCGGCAGATGCGCCTCATTTTTATCTCTTCCTGCGGATCCTTACCGTATTGATTTCAAAAGGACGGAACAGAACCGTAAACCCGTTTTCTTCTGTTTCCAGCTTTGTTTCATTCTGCTCCATCAGATCACAAAGAGAAGCAGAGTACACAGGAAAACCGCAGTTTACCCGGCAGACTGTCTCCTTCTTCATCGCCTCATACATCCGGAGGATGATATCACCGGAATCATCCTCCGCGGTTTTGACGCTGGAGACGAATATATTGTTTTCCTCAATCGAGAACAGGCTCCGCCCGCCGGGGTTTTCCCTCGCCGGCCCTGTCACCAGCGGCTGCGTGCACAGTTCATATCCCTGCCGCACGATATCGCTGTCCGCAAAGGCTCCCTCATAGGCGGTATATGCATACGTAAAGTGATGAACATGACGGTCCGCCGTGACATCCGGACATGTACTTGCCGTCAGGAGAGAAAGGGCCAGCTTTCCGTCATTCATGCTGATTCCATATTTACAGTCATTGAGTACGGCGAATCCTCTTCCTTCTTCGCGGAGTGCTGACCATCTGTGATTGCATACTTCAAAGCGTTCCTGCTCATATACCCGGGAACGGTCGGCGGGGCGCTCGATATAACCGAACTGAATCTCATTCATTCCGGTCGAAGTGAGTATATTGGTCGATGCCTCGACCTTCAGAAGCCGGTGTGTTTCTTTCCAGTCAATATCGGTCCTGAATTCCACCCGTCCCGAATCCGCACGGAGAAGGATGCTCTGATGAAGAGAAGAATCTCCGATGGTTCCGGTGAGTTCAAGTTCAGCCGCACTGCCTCCTTCTTTCACGATCTTCAGGCAGGCTCCTTCAAGACATGGAAGCTCCTGGCTTATGTAATCGGAATCAATATCCCAGGCATCGAATTTGCGCGGTATATCCCTGTACAGACGGAATACGTTCATTCTTTCGCGCACGAACTCCGGCCCATATACCTCTTTTCCACGGATGTCCGGCTTCTCTTTTTTAAGACGGAAGGAAGTGATTTCCCCATTCCGGTTAAAAACGACACGGAGATGTCCGTTTTCAAGAACAATCGCTCCATCCGCGCAGCGGGCATGCGCCTGCGGGAGTGCTGATTCCTTATCCCTTAAGGCCGGTTCCTCTGCAGCGCGGCGGATGGTTCTGCCGGACATGGCCGGAACACGGACAAGCGCTGTGCATCCCTCTTCCTCTTCATAGACCGGCACTACAGCTCCACTCTCATCCTGCAGCGTTCCCTTCCAGTTCTCCGGAACCTTCACATAGCAGTCGCGGGCAAAGGAAAGCAGGTTCCAGACCGTAAATGCATCTCCGGAATCGGTCGTCAGATCTTCAAAAACCGCATCCCTGAGACGGAGCACCTCCTCATCCGCCTCCCGCATTTTCGCCCGCGCATCTTCATAAACTCTCGTGATCGCCGAGCCGGGGAGAATGTCGTGAAACTGGTGAAGGAGCAGAACTTTCCAGAGCCTTTCCTCTTCCTTCCGCAGACAAACCGGGACGCTCCGCCGCTCTTCCCGTGGAACGGCATCTTCTTTACCGGGGTTTCCTGTACCATGAGCCACGTCCGCCATCACACCGGCCATTTCCAGGGAAAACAGATCCTCCTCGAGTTTCCGGTTCAGCTTTTTGATCATCGCCTGCCCCGTATAAGTGCCGCGATGAGCCGTAAAATAGAGTTCTCCGCTGTAGGTGTTGACCGGTCCTCCCGCCGCATCCATTCTTTCGAAGAAAGAAACCGGCGATTCGTTGTGCATCCGGACATCTCCCTCGAGATTGTTCTGACGCCGGATGAGCTCGATGTGATCCCTCGTGGGTCCTCCGCCTCCGTCCCCATATCCGTACGGCATGAGAAACGCATCGAGGTGACGCTTCTGCGTGCGGTTTTTCCACACCTTCATCATTTCTTCCGGAAGCGGATAATACTCGTACCTGGTCGGCAGAAATGCTTCCACCGAGGATCCGTCGATTCCTTTCCAGTTGAAATAGTGATACGGGAAGGGTTCTCCCTCGTTGTATGACCAGAAGATTTTCTGTGTGACCAGGTATTTTACACCGGATTTCTTCAGGATCTGCGGCAGCGCGCCGGAATACCCGAATGTATCCGGCAGCCACAGAAGAACACTGTCGACGCCAAAAACTTCTTTGTAATACTTCCTGCCATACAGAATCTGCCTCACGAGGGATTCGCCGCCGCTCATGTTCGTATCCGGCTCGACCCACATCGCCCCCTCCGCAAGAAAACGTCCGCTCTTCACGGCTTTTACAATCCGGTCAAAGAGCTTCGGATAATGTTCCCTGCACATTTCATAGGATGCAGGCGTGCTCTGCAGGAAGAGATACTCCGGGTATTCGTCAAGGAGCCGGAGCTGCGCGGCAAATGTCCTTGCGGTTTTACGCCATGTCTCGCGCATGGTCCACAGCCACGCAAGGTCGAGATGCGCATTTCCAATAGCGTAAAAATCCGGAGCCGTCGTGCCATTCTGCGCCTTCAGTGCCGGGCGGATTTTCTCCCGGACGGACCGGTAGCTTTCGTCCCGGACATCCCGCGGACGCTCGAATTCCGTACAGGTGACGAAATCCTCCAGCGCATCCTCGAGTTTTGACGCCCGGAGGGAATCCGGGTCTTCAACCTTGTACAGGCTGTAGAGGACCTCCACGTCAAGATACAGCTGATACGCATCTTCATCGATAAAACCGACCGTTCCTTCTCCCAGCGTCACGCGGGCGCCTTCCGTCCCGGCCGGTTTGTACGCTCCCGGAATCATCGGTCCCGTCATACAGCCGGGCGACGATTTTCCAGGATAGTCGCACCCCGCGAAAACTTCCATGTAGATATCGAAGGTATCTCCCGGCTTCGCTTCTCTGGTGAGAATATTATCAATGTAGTAGTGATGCGGATACTTGATCCAGTCGGCCCGGTACGTTCCAAAGGCTTCTCCATTCACAAATACAGTTGCTTCCGCGCCGGCACAAAGGTCAACCGCAATTTCTCTGCCTGCTGCCTCCTCCCCGAGAACAACGGTGGTGTGGAACCATGCATATTCAAAGGAATTACCCCATGTATATCCCGGAGTTACCGGGACAAATGTATGCTCTGAAAGTTCCTGAAACGGCACCTGCTCGCTGCTCCGCAGCACTTCCCACGAAAGGGGCATGAGCGGCTGATAGATGTCTGTCATCAGCACCGACTCCCAGAGTCCGATCTTGTCTCTCAACTCACTTTTCATCACATTCCCCTGCTTGCTTTCAAACTATCCCTGTGCCGCGCTTAATAAGCACCCGCGGGAGAGCCCGGAGGGGCTCTCCCGAATCCGGTTTAAAAGCGGCATACAGGCGCCACTGTCAGATGCGGCTCTTCTCCGATGCCAGCGCATAGATTGCCCTCGCAGTAAGAACAGAGGACAGGCGGAGATTTTCAATGGATATGTATTCATTCGGCTGATGCGCCATCTCCGGCTCTCCCGGGAAAACCGGTCCGAATGCCACCATATTGGGGAACATTTTGGCATAGGTTCCTCCTCCGATTGCCTTCGGCGGATCCTCTCTTCCGGTCGTCTCACGATACACGGTCATCAGTGTTTTCACGAGGGCGGAGCTGCGGTCGACATAGAGGAACGGAGTATGATTCTGATCCAGTATCATAAGCCCTTCCTTTGAAAACGCCGCCCTTACGTTCTCCTGTATCTTTGCGTACGTGCAGTCAGAAGGATGACGGATGTCCAGATGCACGAACATTCTCTCCTCGCTGTAATCCGCGATCCCAAGGTTTACGGTTGTGTCACCCATTTCCTCATTCTTCGCAGCAATGCCGAGCGTTTTCCCGTCGGTTTCCCCGTGAATCCAGTCATTCACAAAGTCTGCCATCCGGTCAAAATCTCCTCCGGTCCGAAGTCCGCGGATTGCAGCAAAGAGCCTCACGACGGCGTTATCTCCCAGTTCCGGCGTACTTGCATGTGCGCTTCTTCCTTCCGCTTCGATAACGGTATTTCCGTCTTTATAGGAAATGCGCACCCCCTCCGCAAGGGCCCCTTCCTGTGCATTCCGTCCCGGCACGGTCTGTATCCCTTCCAGCACCAGCCTGCATTTCCCGGCGACAATGTTGGAAACCGTTCCGCCATGGAAAGAAAGAACCCGGATGTTTCCCTGCTTCGGATGGTCCATTCCTCCAATGATATTGGTGATGTTTTTCTCAGAGTAAATGAGCGGATACTCCGCATCGGGAGTAAAGCCTGCCACGGGCAGCTCCTGCCCGGAATGGACATAATGAAGAATACACTGGCAGCCGCGCTCTTCGTTTGTTCCGAAGATGACCCGGATCCTTCTTGTGAGCGGAAGGTTAAGATCCTTAATTGCTTTCAGTGCATAGAAGGCCGCAATCGTCGGTCCTTTATCATCCTCTGTGCCGCGGCCGTAAAGCTTTCCTCCCCGCACTTCCGGAAGAAAGGGATCGCTCTCCCACAGCTTTCTGTCTCCTGCCGGAACGACATCGAGATGGCCAAGAACTGCCACCATCTCCCTGCCTTCCCCGATCTCGACATATCCTGCCCGGTCATCGACATTTACGGCGCGGAAGCCAAGTGCTCTTCCGAGATCAAGAGCAAACGTAAGGGCTCGTCTCGATTCCCTTCCATAAGGCGCCCCTTCTTCCGGATCAGCGCCGACGCTTGGAATCCGGACGGCTCTGCAGACAGAATCGAGGATCTCTTCCTGCAGGGAATTCATTTTTAATTCAATCTGCCTGGAAACATTATCCATAGAAACACCTGTCTTTCCGGCGCATTTCTGCGCAAAAACCGCGGGTGCAGGAGACAGGCAGGTCTTTTCCTTCCACCCCTCCCGGGCACCTGCGGAAAAATCATTCATAAGGGTATTCTTTTTCTGCGTTTCTTTTCCAGAGTCATTCCTTCTGAAAGCAGGCGACAAAGTGATCCTCTGCAATTTCTTTGAGAACCGGCGTCTCCTGACGGCACCGATCGGTTGCATATTTACACCGGGATGCAAAGCGGCAGCCCGGCCTGCAGTTGATCGGGCTCGAGACTTCTCCCTCAAGCGGCACAACCTTCTTGCTGCGCTCGACATCCGGATCGGTAACCGGAATCGCACTCATAAGCGCGATGGTATAAGGGTGCAGCGGATTCGTGTACAGTTCATTGCTCGGTGCCTGCTCGACAATATGCCCCATATACATGACACCGACACGGTCCGAGATGTGCTTCACCATCGAGAGGTCGTGTGCGATAAAAAGATAGGTAAGCCCTTTTTTCCTCTGCAGATGGACAAGCAGATTGACGACCTGCGCCTGAATCGAAACATCCAGCGCGGAAATCGGCTCGTCGCAGACAATAAATTCCGGCTCCACGGCAAGTGCTCTTGCGATTCCGATTCTCTGCCGCTGGCCTCCGGAGAATTCGTGCGGGAAACGGGCGGCGTGCTCCTTGTTGAGTCCGACCTGATGAAGCAGATCGTACACCCGCTCCTGCCGCTCCTTTGTGCTCTGGCACATATGAAAATTGTCCATTCCCTCCGCAATGATATCCTCGACCGTCATGCGCGGATTGAGCGATGCATATGGATCCTGGAAGATCATCTGCGCCTTCTTCTTGAAGTGAAAACGATCTTCTTCGGTCATACTGTCAATATCCCTGCCGTCATAGACGACTTTCCCATCGGTTTTCCGGTACAGACCGATCACCGTCCGTCCGCAGGTTGTTTTTCCGCAGCCAGACTCACCGACGAGCCCGAATGTCTCGCCTCTGCGGATATCAAAAGAAACATCGTCAACAGCCATCAGAGTACCGCGTTTGTGCAGGTCAAAATATTTTTTCAGATGTTCTACATGAATCAAAGCATTTGCATCCATCGTCTACTGCTCCTCCAGCATATTGTTGATCTTCTCTTCCCCAAGCACCTGCACCGTGCGCGGGTGATACAGCCAGCAGGTACAGGAATGCCCTTCTCCGAAATCATGGCTCTGCGGAGGATATTGTTTGCAGACCTTAAGACACAGGCTGCACCGTGTGGAAAATCCGCACCCTGCCGGCGGATTGATCAGATCCGGCGGAGTCCCGGGAATAACCTGCAGCTCTTCCTTCCCGTTTCCTTTAAGGCTCGGTGCCGCTTTGAGCAGCGCACGGGTATACGGATGCTTCGGATGATAGAAAATATCCCGGACAGAGCCCTGCTCCATGATTTTTCCGGAATACATGACGATGATTTTATCCGCCATTCCCGCCACAACACCAAGATCATGCGTGATCATGATAATCGCGGTGTTATTCTCTTTCTGAATTTTCCGGAGCAGCCGCAGAATCTGCGCCTGGATCGTGACATCCAGCGCCGTCGTCGGTTCATCGGCAATCATCAGCCGCGGATTGCAGGCAAGGGCGATCGCAATGACCACTCTCTGCCGCATACCGCCGGAGAATTCATACGGATATTGACCAAATCTCTCCTCAGGGTTTGGGATTTCCACCATGCGGAGGAGCTCGACTGCTCTCTTTGCAGCATCCTCGTGACTCATCTTGTTATGGAGCAGAATTGCCTCGACGATCTGCTTCCCGACTTTGGTGGTGGGGTTAAGGGATGTCATGGGGTCCTGAAAAATCATGGCAACATCATTGCCGCGGAATTTTTCCCACTGTTTCTCCGTAAATTTCAGAACATCCTGTCCGTCAAATGTAATCCGGCTGCCTTCCTTGATCTCGCCCTGCGGCTTTTCGATTAATCCCATGACAGCCTTGGACGATACCGTTTTTCCGGAACCGGATTCTCCCACGATTGCGAGGCACTCGCCCGGCTTTACCGTATACGAGATGTCACGGACTGCCTGCACTTCACCGGCATACGTGTGAAATGAAACGCGGAGGTGTTCTACCTCCAGTAAATTTTTCTCTTCGTTTTCCACGATTGTTTCCATCCTGTAAGTTTTGACGATAATTGTCCCATAAATCCGGGTTTATTTACGCAGCTTCGGGTCAAATGCGTCGCGCAGACCGTCACCGAGAAGGTTGAACGCCAGCATCGTCACAGAGATCGCAAGAGCCGGGAATATCAGCTCGTGCGGATAATAGGTCATCTGCTGCTGTCCGAGCGCCGCCATTGCGCCCCAGGATGTGAGCGGGGGCTGTATTCCCATACCGAGGAAGCTTAAGAAAGCTTCCGAGAAAATGAAGGAAGGAATCGCAAACGTTGTGTTGATAATGATGATGCTCATCGTGTTCGGAATAAGATGTTTCAGAATAATCTTGAAAGAAGGTGTTCCGAGCACACGCGCAGCCAATACGTATTCGCTCTGCTTGAGCTCGATAATCTGTCCGCGCACAATTCTTGCAAGTCCCGTCCAGCTTGTCACACAGAGTGCGATCAGCAGGGAGCCCATTCCCTTTCCGAGGAAAAGCGAGAAAATGATTACAACGACCATGTAGGGGATACTGACGATGATCTCCAGAATACGCATCATGATATCATCGACGATTCCCCCACAGAAACCGCTGATTCCGCCATAAATGACACCGACGACGAGAGATACGAGTGCGCCGATGCATCCGATTGCCAGAGAGACACGCCCTCCGACCCAGATACGCGCGAATATATCGCGCCCAAGGTCGTCACATCCGAAAATGTGCTGCAGGGTGGGCCCCTGATTCGTCACATCATAGTCCTGTGTATCGTATTTGATCGGCCCGAAGATCGGCTCGAAGATGCACATCAGAATGATGACCAAAAGGATGACGAGGCTTGCCATTGCGACCTTGTTCTGCCGGAAGCGGCGCATTGCGTCTTTCCAGTACGAAACGCTCTCCCGCGAAATTTTTTCTGATTCCTGTTCACTGATACCGACCCTCTCGAACAGATCATCGGTAAGACAGTCATCGCTCACTTGCGCCGCAGTGCCGCTGCCGGCGGCAAACGCCATTTTCTTTTCCATCAGACGTTCTCCTCTTTTCCTTCAATGATGCTGTGTCTGACTCGGGGATCGACTACGGCGTAAAGAATATCCATGCCGATCATGCAGACGATGAAAATCATGGCAAAGAATATGGTGGTCGCCATGATCATCGGATAGTCACGGCCGTTCACGCTGTCAACATAATATCTTCCAAGTCCGGGAATCGAGAAAATCCGCTCGATGACAAAGGAACCGGTGACAACACCTGCGATCTGAGGAGCCACAATAGAGATGATCGGCATCAGGGCATTCCGCATCACATGTCTCCAGATGATCTGCCGCCTCGAGCAGCCTTTGGCCTTGGCCAGCAGAACGTAATCAGAACCCATTACATCCAGCACGGAGGAGCGCATATAGCGTGAATACGTAGCGATTCCGCCGATTGCGGCAGACATGGTCGGCAGGAATGTGTATCGGAACTCATCCGCGATGTCCGCACCTTTGGAAGGCCAGCCGATGATCGGAAAGAAACCTCCTCCCGCAAATCGCTGCAGGAGTGCCGCAAAGACAAAGCTGGGGACAGAGACGCCGATGATCGCGATAAAGATACAGACGAAATCAATGACACGGCCTCTGTGAAGAGCCGCAAGAATGCCGAGAATAAGACCGATGATCAGGCCGACGGCAACAGCCTGAAGACCGAGCTGAAGAGATGCGGGGAAACGCTCTGCAATGACCTGATTGGCCGTCATACCGGGAGTCTTGTAGGATTCACCGAACTGACCCTGCAGTAAATTTCCAAGATATATAAGATATCGTTCGAAGACCGGCTTATCGAGTCCCCACCGGGCTTTCAGATTTTCGACAACGGCCGCCGGCAGCACCTTGGTATCTGCCTGCGTTGCATCACCCGGCATACAGTTCATCATAAAAAATGTCGCCGTGATGATAATAAACATCGTGATAAAAAAATAGATGATTTTCTTTAGGATGTATTTGCCCATGATTCCTCCGTCTGCCTGGCGGACCGGTACAGAATAAAAGAATGGCGGAGAGCAGACTGCCCTCCGCCTCATTTTCCTTATATTATGGGAAACGAAAGGAAAACTGTTTCAGTCTCCGGTGCCTTACTCTTCGACGTATGCATTGCGATACTCAATGTCAGGACCGCCGGCTCCATTGACCTGAACCCCTTTCAGTCTCTTGGAGATAAGAACATTCTTATAGGAGAAGGTGACAGGAGAAATACCGCACTTATCAACCGTGAGGATCTTCTCGGCTGCAGCGAAATTGTCACCGCGGACCTTCTGATCCTGCTCTGTCTTGCAGGCATTGACGAGTTCATCATACTCAGAATCCGAGAAGAATGCCGGGTTGTTGCCATCACCTGTGGTGTAGCACTGCATGAATGTCATAGGATCATTGTAGTCAGCGCCCCAGCCGGTCTGGCATACCTGATACTGTCCCTTGGATACCTGGTTGTTGAATGCGGAGTTGTCCGAAGCTGTATCAATATTGACGGTTACACCAAGCTTTGTCTGCCACTGGTTCTGATAGTATTCGGCAGCGACCTTGGTCTCATTGTCGGAGTTTCTCTGAAGGAAGGTGACAGTGAGTGTCTCACCCTCTCTGCCGATTTCCTTGAGACCTTCCGCAAGGAGTTCTGTCGGGTCCTGGTCAAGAAGTTCCTGCATGGGTTCCGGATAAGAATCACGGAAGTCGCCGTCGGCACCGAGCGCCGTTCCGTAAGGGATTTCACCGTAAGCCGCTCTGTCCTTCTTGAGGACACTCTTTACATACGTTTCGCGGTCGAACGCGATGGCAAATGCCTTGCGGATCTTCTCGTTCGTGAAAACGCCGTCCGGGTCTTCGTTGTTGAAGCAGATATAAGAGTTTCTGGGCTGAGGTCCGGAGATCAGCTGAACATCCCCTGCGTCAATCGCGCTCTGGTTCTGCTCAACGAACTCGGTTCTTGCATTATCCAGAACATCCGCCTGTCCCTGCGTAAAGAGCTGCATCCTGGTATTCTCATCCTGCGCGAGATTGAAATCAATCTCATCCAGTTTGATATTGGCAGCATCCCAATAGTTCGGGTTCTTCTTCAGGATGACACGGGAGCCTCTGGTCCACTCGGAAATGTAGAACGGACCGCACTGGGAAAGCTCTTCCGCCGTTGCGCCATAAGAAGAATTTGCCTCTCCCTGCGTCTTGCTCTCCGGAACCGGAGTCACATTCGCAAATGTAAGCAGCTGCTCAAAATACGGGAGCGGCTCGACGAGCGTGATTTCAAGGGTCTTATCATCCACGGCAACAGCTCCGACATCTTCCTTGGAACCTTTTCCTGTGTTGAAATCTTCGCCGCCCTTGATGCAGTAGAAAATACCAGCATTATGGCAGTTGACCTCAGGATCAAAGATACGGCGGATGGAATTGACATAGTCCTGTGCCTTGACCTCAGTTCCATCGGAATATTTGTTGTCCCTCAGATGGAAGGTCCATGTAAGGCCATCATCGGACGTGTCGATGCTCTCAGCTCCGGCCATTTCCAGTTTTCCGTCGATCAGTCTTACGAGAGTTTCCTGTGTCTCGAGGACGATCTGGTTCTTCTGTGAATCATCCGCGCGTCCGGGGTCCATTGTATCCGGATCCGACGTCATGATTGCGTTGATAACACCGCCCGAAGCTGCCGCAGAGGAATCACTGCTTTCGGCAGATGCGGAAGATGCTGCAGATGAGACCGCCTCCGTGGTCCCTGCATCCGCTGCGCCCGAAGTCGGTGGGCTCCCCTGGCTGCCGCATGCAGTGAGTCCTGCAAGCATGGCAGCTGACAGGAGAACCGCAAACCATTTCTTTTTCATAACGAGCTCCCTTCTCGCCTGTCCCGGTATTGTGATATTTAACAGCATTATCTTGTGTATGCTATTAATTTTCGTTAGTTTGACAGACGAATAAATACATTTTAAAAAATGGCAAAACCGCTGTCAATTCCATTGCAGGATCTGGATTGGTTCTTCCGATTTTGTGACGGAAAGTTAACACAGAGCATGAAAGGCATATCTT
>CACZFV010000056.1 GCA_902780465.1 uncultured Lachnospiraceae bacterium | reverse complement strand
AAAAAAACCGCTCTTCTGAGCGGTTTCAGTGGAGATAACAGGGTTCGAACCTGTGACCTTCCGCACGTCAAGCGGATGCTCTCCCAGTTGAGCTATATCTCCAACAGAAGCTATTGTAACCGAGGTTGCTGAAAATAGCAAGCACTTTTTCTTTTTTTCTGCGCTGGCAGGAATCAAGGTCCTTTGCGTGTATTTCGTCAGAGGAAAAGCGCTCCGCCGCAGCGGATCTGTCCCGCTGAAGCGAAGCGCTTTTTCATCTCCTGTTACTGTTAATATGCCTTGCCCTGGAAGTGCAGGGTCTCGCCGTGCGGTCCCAGGATGCTCTGGAGCACCTCAGGTTCTGTGACCTGCATCGCGCTGTACTCCACCATCTTCAGAGGATCCAGATGATCATAGGGGACATCTGTGATGCCTGCGTAATAAAGATAGTATTCTTTTCCCGTCTCGTCATTCCGGATATAGCCGAGATAGCGGATCTCTCCGTAGTCCGGGAAAGAGTCCGTCTCGCGGTATGTTTCGGAGGCGATTACAGTGAACAGGGTCCCGCCATGATCCAGATTTGCCTTGCTGCAGAGGGCAACAGCGTTGTCGTCCCAGATCCTGCAGGCATATCTGCCCTTCCAGATCTCCGGGAGATCGCAGGAGAACCAGGGCGTTACCAGGCGGCCGTTCTCTTCTCTGACGGCCGGCTTCTCCGCTGCAGTCTCTGCCGGCTGGGTCTCAGCTGCGGTGGTCTCCGCCGGCTGGGTCTCGGCTGCGGTGGTCTCCGCCGGCTGGGTCTCGGCTGCGGTGGTCTCCGCCGCCGGCAGTGTCTCTGCTGCGGTTGTTTCAGCAGGCTTTGTTTCGGGTTCTGTCTCCACTGCCGGCAGCGTCTCTGCTGCAGTAGTCTCCGCAGCCTTTGTCTCAGGCTCGGTCGCCGCAGGCTGGGTCTCGGCCGCGGTCTCCACTACCACAGTCTCCTGCTTCGGCGGATTCTCTTTCAGGACAGTTTCCATCTCCTGCACGACGCCGTTCACTGTCCACTCGCCGTTGGCGTTCACTGTAAGGCCTTCCGGGGTGACGGTGTCAACGTACAGATAGCCTTCCTCATCAAAGCGGTAGCACTTCCCGTCGATCCACTCCCATCCGTTGACCGGATAGGTGTTCTGATCGTCCAGATACCACCATTTTTCCTTCTCCCTGTTCCACTTCCAGTCGCCCGCCAGAACTGTCTGGGCCAGAAGGGTCACCAGCACAGCTGCTGCCGCCAGGGCTGCTGCAATAACTCTGTATTTTCTGTTTTTCATACTTTCCTCCTTCCCTGCTGCATATGTTGTTTATCGTGTCCGTAATTCTTCTGTGTACCTGATGCTTCCCGACTGCACTGCTCACTCGATGATGTAGGCGTCCTCAATGAGGCCGATGTAGGCGGTGTGGACATCTCTGCCGTCCACGGCGCCCGGCAGTCCGCAGTTCCGGGGATAGAACTTTTCCAGGATCTCCGCCGGGATCTCCTTCGGATCCTGTTTCTGGGAATACAGGACTCTGCACTCCAGCGTCAGGGGATACTCCCGGATCCCGGGCACATGGTTTACTTCCGGTGCCTCCAGGGTAAGTCCTGCTTCCTTCACCTTATCCACGTCCCTGCCGGAAAGGGAACCGCAGACCTGCTGGATCTTCGGGTCAATACCGGAAAGCGGCGCGCTGACGGTGAACTCCCCGGTCTTATCCAGCGCGTCTTTGGTATAGCGGCTCTCGCGGACGTAGACCACGTAGGTCGGAAGATTCCAGATCCTTCCGAGATGCCCCCAGCCGATGACCATGGAATTGAATTTCTGATCCTGCGTGTTCAGAAGGATGCCTTTGCCGATCGCTTCATCCAGCAGTCCGGCGTACTCTTTCACGTCGATCTTCTTTTTCATTTTCTGTCTCCTTTGGAACGTCTGAAAAGCGGCGCGGCACTCTTAATGCCACGCCACCGGATGGGTTCACTCCAGCCCTGTGGCCTCGTCGATTCCCAGCATGATATTCATGTTCTGGACCGCTGCGCCGGATGCGCCCTTGCCGAGATTGTCGAACAGGGCAGTCACCGTGGTCTGATCCTCATGGCCGCAGACCACCAACTCCAGATGGTTGGTGCCTGCGAACTTGTTCGCGTAGATGGTCGCGGGCTTCTCCTCGAACTCCCTGACTGTGACGAAGTGCTCGTCCTTATAGTACTCCTGGAGGCGTTCGCAGATCTCCTTCGCGGAGGGTGCGCCGTTCAGAAGACGGTTCTGCAGCATCAGCGCCGTAGCCATGCCCTTGTAGTAGTCGTCGACGATGGGGTTGAAGACCGGGGCATAGGTGAGTCCGCTCATCTTCAGCATCTCCGGAACGTGCTTGTGCTTCAGGGTCAGGCCGTAGATGCCGGGTGCGAAGAGCTTCTCCGGCTTCTCAGGGCTCTCATAGTCCGCGATCATCTTCTTTCCGCCGCCGGAGTAGCCGGTCAGGGAATAGCAGGTCACCGGATAATCCTTCGGAAGGATGCCGAGACGCACCAGCGGAATGGCGGAAGCAAGGAAGCCCGTGGCGTGGCAGCCCGGGTTCGCGATGCGCTTTCCGGAAGCGATCGCCGCTCTTTGCTCTTTGGAGGCTTCCGGGAAACCGTAGGTCCATCCGTCCGCTGTTCTGTGGGCGGTGCTGGCGTCGATGACCCGGACATTGGGGTTATCGATCAGAGAGACTGCCTCTCTGGCTCCATCGTCCGGAAGGCACAGGAACACGATATCCGCGGCGTTCAGGAATTTCTTTCTCTCGTCGTTGTCGTGACGCTTCTCTTCCGCGATCCTGAGGAGCTCCAGATCATCTCTGGAACCGATCCGGTCAAAGATCTGCAGACCTGTGGTTCCTGCCTGTCCGTCGATATACACCTTTGTCTTCATGCTTTATACCTCGTTTCTTTAAAATACGCTGGCTCCCATTTTACCATACGGCAGCGCCCGTTGTATATGATAACTATTCAGCGCCCCGGGGAAAATGAGTGCGCCGCCTTCAGTACAGGAAATCGAGCCGTGATTCCCCGATGCACTTCTCCGGCATCCGGAGCCCGAAGTTGTCCAGGACAGTGGCGCCGACGGTGCCGAAGCTGTCCGCGCCCCAGATCCTGCCGCCCATTCCGTTCCTCATCGACGGGGACCAGCAGATAAACGGAACGTCCTCTCTTGTATGGTCCGTTCCCTTCCAGGTCGGGTCGGTGCCGTGATCCGCAGTGAGGATCACAAGGTCCGTTTTCTTTAAGTGCTCCATCAGGATCCCCAGCTTCACGTCGAAGCGCTCCAGTTCCTCCGCGTAGCCCTGGGGATTCCTCCTGTGGCCCCAGAGGGCATCGAAATCCACCAGGTTCACAAAGCAGAGACCATGGAACTCTTCCTCCGCGATCTCAATGGTCTGCTCCATCCCGTGGACGCTGCTCTTCGACTTCCAGGCGCGGGTGATGCCGTAGCCGTCGAAGATATCCTTGATCTTCCCGACGCTCCACACGTCCAGGCCCGCGTCCTCCAGCGCGTTCAGCGCCGTGGGGTGCGGCGGTTTCAGGGCATAGTCGTGGCGGTTCGATGTGCGGACGAACTCGCCCGGCTTTTTTCCGACGTAGGGGCGGGCGATGACCCGGCCCACCTTCCACTCCTCGCGCATAGTCAGTTCCCGGGCGATCTCACAGTACCGGTACAGGTTTTCCAGTCCGGTGGTCTCCTCGTTTCCGCAGATCTGAAGCACAGAGTCCGCAGAGGTATATACGATCAGTTTGCCTTCATTGATCTCCTGCTCTGCCATCTCGTCCAGGATCTCTGTGCCGCTGGCCGCCTTGTTCCCGATGATCTGCTTTCCTGTCCGCTTCTCCAGCTCCGCGATGAGCTCCGGCGGGAAACCGTGCTCCGAAAAGGTCTTGAAGGGCTTTTCGGTGTAGACGCCCATCATCTCCCAGTGTCCGGTCATGGTATCCTTACTGCGGCTCTTCTCCCGGAGGACGCCGTAGCGTCCCAGCGGCGTGGTGACCGGCTCCACCTTGGAGAGCTCCTTCAGATTGCCGATTCCCAGCTGGCGGAGATTCGGGATCTCCAGATGGGTGGCCGCGTCAGAGATATGGCCCAGAGTATCCGCACCGTCATCCCCGAAATCCGCGGCATCCTGCGCGCTTCCGATCCCCAGGGAATCCAGCACGATGACAAAGATCCTCTTATACGGAATGATCTCGCTGTATCTGCTCACAGTGCGCCTCCGTTCTTCTCCAGTTCTTTCACCAGCTTCACGATCCTGCTGGTGCCGAGGCGGTCCGCCCCGAGTTCCACGAAACGCTCTGCGTCCTCAAGGCTCGAAATGCCGCCCGCCGCCTTGATCTTCACACCCTTCCCCACATGATCCCGGAACAGTGCCACGTCCTCCGGCGTCGCCCCGCCCGTGGAAAAGCCTGTGGAGGTCTTGATATAGTCCGCGCCGCATTCCGTCACGATGCGGCACATCCGGATCTTCTCTTCGTCTGTCAGGAGGCAGGTCTCAATGATGACCTTCAGGATGCGTCCCCGGCAGGCTTCCCGGACCCTCCTGATCTCCTCCGCCACGTCTGCATCGTCCCCCGCTTTCAGGGCGCCGATATGGATGACCATGTCGATCTCGTCCGCTCCGTTCTGCACCGCGTCCCTGGCCTCGAAGGCTTTCGATTCCGCGGTCGCAGTGCCGTTCGGAAAGCCGATGACGGTACAGATCTTCATCCGGTCCCCCAGATACTCCTTCGCTTTCTTCACATAGCAGGGGCTGATGCAGACGCTGGCCGTGCCGTACCGCACCGCGTCGTCACAGATCTCCTTCACCTGCTCCCAGGTCGCCTCCTGCTTCAGAAGGGTATGGTCGCAGCGGGATAAAATATCTTTGATGTCCATTTTACAAGTCCTCCGGTCCGAAGCTGTCGGGCAGAAGCTCCGAGAGCGTACGGCTTCTGATCTCACCTTTTGAGTTGCCGAGTATGATCCGGAAATGCTCCGGAACGCAGAACTCCCGCATCACCTGGCGGCAGATGCCGCAGGGCGGGCAGAACTCCAAAACATCCGCATCCTCCGGGCCTCCGGCGATAGCAATGGCCTCAAATCCCCGGACGCCTTCGTTGACCGCTTTGAAGAACGCGGTACGTTCCGCGCAGTTTGCGGCTCCGTAGGAAGCGTTCTCAATATTGGCTCCCATGTAAACGCCGCCGTCCATGGCGAGCAGCGCAGCGCCCACCCGGAACCGGGAGTAGGGGCTGTAGGAGCGTTCCCGTGCCTTTACTGCCAGCTGGTAAAGCTCTCTGTCATCCATCGTCTTCACCCCCTGTGCGGCTTTCCGTCCATCCCCTGTTCCCGGTCCTTCCGGATCAGGAGACGAAGCGCCTCCACCGCGGTGCGGATCGCCAGCTCCGTGTCGTGCACCTGCTCATTGGACAGGCCCGCCTTCGCGCGCTCCTGGTTCGCCACCACCAGGAAGCAGGCGCCGACTCTGGCTCTTAAAAAACTTCCCTCGATGAACAGGGCGGCGCTCTCCATCTCCGAGGCAAGGCAGCCCATCTTCACCCAGGCGTTCCACTTATTGATCAGTTCATAGTCCACCGGCATGATCTCCGGCTCGTGCTGCCCGAAGAAGGAATCCTTGCTCTGGCTCACACCGATGTGGTGCCGCACGCCCAGCTTCGAGGCGGCCTCCGCCAGCGCCGTGGTCACGGTAAAATCCGACACCGCCGGATATTCGATCGGTGCGAACTCCCGGCTGGTCCCCTCCATACGGACGGAACCGGTGGCGATGACCACATCGCCCCCCAGAACATCGAGCTGCATGCCTCCGCAGGTGCCCACGCGAATAAAGGTATCCGCCCCGCTCTTGACCAGCTCATTCAGGGCGATCGCCGCGGACGGCCCGCCGATGCCGGTGGAGGTCACGCTGACCTTCACACCGTCCAGTGTTCCGGTATAGGTGATGAATTCCCGGACATCCGCCACCAGGACCGGATCGTCAAAATGCACTGCGATCTTCGCGCAGCGCTTGGGATCTCCAGGCAGGATCACATACCGTCCCACATCCCCCGGTCCCACGCCGGTATGATACTGTTTTCCCGAACCTTCCGTGTAATCGATCATGTTTTTTCCCCTCTGCTTTTGTGAGGCTTATCTGCGCAGGAACAGCGTTTCTTTTCTACAGTATAACACAAGACCCCGGGGATGACCCGGGGTCCTGGTGAATTATGAAAAGCTGTATTACTGACGCCACACGCCGTCGGCATCGACATAGTACTGTCCGATATAGGCGTTGGTCATCATGTGGCCGATGGGCTCCTGGTCCGGAGACAGGTAATACCAGAGTCCGGAAGCGGGGCTCTTCACCCAGCCGGTCTTCACATAGCCTCTCTCGTCGAAGAAGAACCAGTATCCGTCGATCTGCTGCCAGTTGTTGGTGGTATAGGTGCGGTTCGCGTTGATATACCATCTGCCGTTGGCATCCGTAAGCCAGGCGCCGCCGCTGCTGCCGCCGGTGGGGTTGCTGCTGCCGCCGGAACCGCCGCGGGAATATCCGCCGTTAACGCTGTTGATATTTTCGTCCGTGACCTCGAACTCCTCGGAATCTGTCCAGTCTTCGGCACTGTACTGGGAGGCCTTTCCTTTGACGCTGACATAGTAGGTACCGACGCCGTACTGTTTGATCAGAGAACTGAAGTCGTAATAATCATTCGAGGTCGTTACGACGGTCTTCCTGGAGTCGCCTTTGTACAGACGGAGCGTGTAGCTGTCCGCGTCATCGGCCGCGTCCCAGGTGACAACGCCGGAATCGCCTTCCCAGGAGACGTTATCGACATTCAGGGTGCTCCTGTCGTCTCCGCCGATCTTCGGAAGCTGCACTGTGACTGTAGCTGTGTTGTTGCTGGTGCGCTTTCCGCTCTTGAACTCCGCCTCACTGCCGCTGAGGGACCAGAACCCGTCCGAGCGGATGTCGCTGGCATCTTCCTTGTCAAAATAGTAGCCGTCGGAGGTATCCGCCTTGACTTTGATCGTCACCTGCGGCCTCTTCCCGTAGTTGGTGTTGGTGACGCTGGTGATGGAGACGGAATCGATCCCGTTGGTGCTGCAGTCCACCTTGATATCGTCCTTCTTAAGGCCTGTTGCAAGTTCATAATCCAACTCAAGTTCCACCCCGTTGATCGGGTCTTCATATTTCGCCGCATATACACTTCCCGCGGTGACCATCAGCATTGCGGTTGCCAGTACTGCAGAGACCAGCCATTTTTTTCTGTTCATGGAATAGCTCCTTTCTCATTGACGTCTTTTTTGATGCTTTCTGACGTTCTCTACGCCGTTCTGATGCCGTTTTCCGGCCTGTAACTGATTATAATACAGGCGGTCCTCTAAATCCACAGGGAGAAGATTACAGTTCGCTTAAGGTTCCTGCGGTTTTCCGGGAAACGGCGGTCTCATCTGAACACGATCTTCACAGCTCCTTCTTCCGCTGTGCTCCGGATCACTGCCCCGCAGGCTCTGAGGCGCTTCAGTGTCTCCCGGTGAGGATGGCCGTAGCGGTTTCCCTCACCGTAGGAGAGCACCGCGGTCTCCGGGGGAAACGCCGTAAGAAGCTCCTCCCCCGTGGAGCCGGCAGATCCGTGATGTCCTGCCTTCAGAACATCCACCGGACCGGGAATGCAGTCCTCCCTGCCGGAAAGCTGCTCTTTTCTGAGCATCTCCAGCAGCTTTTCCTCGCTCTCCTGCCCCGCGTCCCCGGTAAACAGGCACCGGTGCCCGCAGCACTCAAACAGCATCACCAGGGACTGCTCATTCGTGTCCCCGGGCGGATGCTCCCGGTCCGGCCACAGGCAGGCGAAGCACCCTCTCCGGTCTCCCGCAGCCATATAACGCACCGGCCGCTGCCCCGCCGCCTTCCGTATCCTGTCATACCGCTCATCTCCTTCCGCCGCGGCGTTCAGCACCACCTGTCCGACCTGAAGATCCGGGTCCTCCTCCAGAAGATACATCACTCCATTCGTGTGATCCTGGTCCGCGTGGGTGATAAACGCTGTCTCCACAAAACTCCGCCCCCGGCTCTCAAGGAAGGGCCGGAGGGTGTACTTTCCGTTCTGCAGGGAAGAACTGGAGCCCCCGTCGATCAGGACGCAGCTGTCCCGGTACTCGACGACAATGGCGTCGCCCTGTCCGACATCAAGAAACCAGAGCACCGCTTCCCGGCCCCGGAAAGGACGGAGCAGGAGGCATCCGGATGTCAGAAGGAAGCTGGAAAGGAGCGCCGCGCAGACCCGGAGTCTGCCTGGTCCGGAAGTCAGCGCTTTCCTGAAAAAAATCCAGACGAGCAGAAGCAGCAGGTAGTACAGGGCGATCTGCAAAAAGGAAGGTCTTCCGATCAGGACCCGGTGGAACGGAAGTGTTTCCGCAGCGCCGCAGAGCAGCGTGTAGAACCGCAGGATGCAGCGGACTGCCGCTGCCGCCGCCCCTGCGGCCCCTGCGGCACCGATGCCGGAGAGCAGAAGGGCTGCCAGACCTGCCCACAGCACGTACTGCATCAGAGGGATCACCGCCAGGTTCAGGAGCGGTCCCCAGACAGGGACGGCAAAAAACCACCAGGCGGTGACAGGGAGACTGGAGAAAAAGACACTGAAGCTTGCAGCGACCGCTGACAGCAGGGAGAAGAGACGCGGATGATGTTTCGCCTGTGCGGGATGCTGTTTCCGGATCTGATCCGTCAACGCCTTCGCGGGACCGCCGATGGCAAACACTGCCAGAAAAGACAGCTGGAACCCGCACTGGACGAGCTCCAGAGGGTTCGCGAGGAGGACCGCCGCCATGGAAGCTGCCGCCGCACTCCTCAGGTCGTAGGTCCTGCCGGCAGCAGAGGAAAGAAACAGAAGAAGCATCATAAGGACCGCCCGGACTACTGCAGTGCTTCCACCGGTCAGCGCACTGTAGAACAGGAGAAACGCTCCGGCAAGGACGCCGCTCAGCCTGAATCCTCCCCCTGCCCTGCGGATCAGCCGGTACAGTCCGAGCCCCAGGACTGCGGTGTGCAGTCCGCTGATCGCCAGGAGGTGGGCGATCCCGTTTCTGCGGTATCTCTCGTACAGGTCCTCCGGCATGCCGTTCCGGTCTCCCAGCAGCGCCGCTTTCAGGACGCCGGCATCCTCCGCGGAAAAGACCTGATCCAGCTCCTGCTCCGCCGAGCGCCGCAGGGAAAACAGAAGCCGGGCCGGGGAAAACAGCCGGAGCAGACCGCGCTCCTTCCCCCCTGTCACAGAGACCCTGTCCGCGTAAAGGCGGTGGGTCACCCCCTTTGCTTTGTAATAAGATGCGGCGTCAAACTCTCCCGGGTTCCGCGCCTCCGGAAAACGGGACAGTTTCCCGAAGGCTGCCGCCCTGCTGCCGATATCCGGTATTCCGTTTATATTCTCCGCGCCGCAGTACACCAGCAGGCACCCGTTCCTAAGCTTCAGGCGCTCCCCGTCCTCCTCAAGGTCCTCAATGACGAACTCGATCCCGGTCTCCTCTTCTGCTGCGCACATCCACTCGTCCAGTCTCCGCTCCTGCTCCCCCGGCACCTGCGCCGCAGCCATCCTAAGCATCCCGGCTGCCGCCGCCGCGGAAAACAGCGCCGCAGCCAGGCGAATACGCGGAAAGCGACGCGCTGCGGGGCGGCAGACCGGAAAGCGAAGTACTGCAGGGCCAATGCACCGCAAAAGCAGCATCAAAAGGAGGGCGGCCAGGCCTGCGCCCGCCGCCCGCAAAGGGCTTCCCTTCAAAATGATCAGCTCTCCAAGCACGATTCCGGCCGACAGGATCTCCCACGGCCGTTTCATTCTGATCCGGTACTCCTTATTCTTTTGTAATTGTTCAGCACCCCAGACTCGGGATGCGCTGCATCCCAGCTTCGCACGCATTGCACTAAGCTCGTTCCTCGCTAAGTGCAATTAGTGTCGTTGTCGGTGGTCAGTTTGCGATAAGATCGGGATCCTCTTCGAAAAGTGTATTCAGTGAAACTGCGTCCCGGAGCATCACGTCCTGGGAGCCCTCCACCGCGATCTGGACTCGCTGTACGGAATCCAGCTCCGCCAGAGAATTTACCAAAGCGTAGATCGTGACGCCGGGATCCTCATCCGGGATCGCCGTCAGGAACTCCCTGTTGAAGTTCAGGTAGCAGATGTTGTCGTTGACGGACAGGCTCAGAAGCCTGGTGCCGTCCGCGAACACGGGGCGGCTTCCCTCCCGGCCCGGCCCCGCCAGAAGCTGTTCCACCACCAGCTCTTCCAGCGGCGTGTCCACCCGGTAGGTCACGGTCCTGGTCTCCCCCGTCAGCATCTTTCCGGACGCGTCGGAGAAATAAAGTGTCAGCTCCACTGTCTCGTAATTGTTGACGTTGGAAACACTGTCGATAAAATCATTTGCCGCAAAGGGCCCGAGAGGCGTCCCCTCTCTGCTGCGGAGCATCTGGTCCCCGCTGTAAATGCCCACGTGGTACACCCCCGGGATCTGGCAGAGCGTCCGGGTCAGTGCCGCGCTGCAGAGCATCAGCCGCTCCTTTCTGAGTTCCCCGTACTGCGCGTCAAAGTACACGTAAAGCAGTGTCCCGTCCAGGCGGAATCCCAGGTACTCGGTCTGCTCCCCTGGTGCGGAGATGGCGTCCGCCTCGTTCGGCACATGGAGAAAGCAGTCCAGCAGTTCTGCGATCAGCTCCTCCCGGCTGCTCTCCTGTTTTTCCGCCCTGTGGGCCACAGGGTACAGCTCCGTCCCTGTTTTGTCGAGATAATAGATCTGAAACAGACCTTCTTCCGGCGCCTTCGTCCCGGAGCTTCTCCCGCAGGAGGCCGCCGTGAACAATATCAGCAGGACCAGCAGCGCGATGATATTTTTCCGTTTCATTCCGCCTGCTCCTTTCCCGCCGCCGGTTTCGCAGCGCTCTCGTTGTGGAGCAGCGGGATGCGCACCTGGAAGCAGGATCCCTCCCCCTCAGTACTCGTGAGGCGGATACTGCCCTGATGCATCAGGACGATCTCCTTTGTGATGGCGAGACCCAGACCCGTGCCCCCGGTCTCCCTGGAGCGCGCCTTGTCCACCCGGTAAAAGCGCTCAAAAACAGAGTCGATCTGGTCCTCCGGGATGCCGATGCCGGAATCCTCCACCTTGATGTAGCAGAACTGGTGGTCCGCGTCCAGCGTCACATGCACCCAGCCGTCCTTCACATTGTACTTGATGGCGTTTTCCACCAGATTCGTGATGGCCAGCGAAAACTTTACTTCGTCCACGTCCGCAATGACTTCCCGGACGGTCTCCAGCGTCAGGTCAACATTGCTGAGGCGGGCGATGGGTCTTAACCGCTTCAGGATCTGCTCCAGCATGCCGTGCATGTCCGTGGGCTTCCGCTCCAGACGCACCGCGGAACGGTCCATGCGCACCAGGCTCAGGAGATCGTCAATGATCTTTGCCTCACGGTCGATCTCTCCGGAAATGTCGTTCATGAAATCCTTGTAGAGCTCCACCGGCGCATCTTCCATGCTCATCAGAGAATCTGCCAGCACCCGGATAGAGGTGATGGGAGTCTTCAGCTCATGGGACACATTGGAGACGAACTCGTCCCTGGACTGGGCGGCGTCCTTCAGTCTGCGGATCGTGGTGCTGATGGCTTCCGAGATCTGCCGGGTGACAGTAAAAGCATTCTGCTCCACCCGGTGGTTCAGGTCACCTTCCGCCACCACTGTCAGGTCGTTCCGCAGAGCACGGAAGGGCCCGGACACCATCATGGAAACGATCAGGGTCAGCGGGATCAGAAGCAGTACTGTGATGAGGTCGAACATGACGCGGGTGCTGCCGGCATCATTGAGCGACTGGAGAAGCTTTTCCGTGGAAGCGATGAAAAGGATCACCCCCTCCACAGTCCGCTCATCTCCGAAGGAATCGCCCTCCGCGGACAGTTCATAGACCGGCGTGGTCTGCAGCAGATAGTGCAGTTCCCCGTTATATCCGTTCACATTCTCCCCCCGGAAGCCCCGGATCACCTCAGGCGCCACATGATACCGCCCCTCCGCGAGATGGAAGGTATCCCTGATCACGCGGTAATTGCTGTCGATCAGGACGATCCTGCCGTCATAGACAGAGGCGATCGTGTCCATCTCCGTATTCAGCGCGGCATCCTGCTCCACGGTGTTTTTCAGGTACCCCGCCCGGGTCAGTTTCGTTGAAAGGATCCGGCTCCTGTTCTGGATCTCATTCTGCCTGTTCTCCAGCGTCGTCTGGGAAAAAGTCCTGGTCAGGACAGTGCCTTTGAAGAAAAAGGGAATACATCCGAAAAGAAGAAACAGAACGATGAGCGTCAGTCGGAAAGGAAGCGGAGGAAAGGAGAAGCGGGTTCTGAAAGGATGCGGCATACTTGTTCCTCCTGCCATAATCACATAAGAAAGTTCCCCGTTAGTATATCACCGCCGCCCGCCGAAAAACAGTCAATATTGAAAATCCGGAGCAGATGCACTATACTGATTTACATAAAAATGCGGTGGCCAAGGGGCGAAGCCCCTCCGGACATATTTTAACCATCATCCACAGGAGCAAAAACTATGAAATACTGTCCAGACTGCGACATGGAATTCATTGACAGCGTGCAGACCTGCACCGACTGCGGAAAGATCCTCGTCGACAAAGACAAATATTTTGAGGGAAAAGCCGCAAGGGAAGCAGAGGAAGCAAAAGCGGAGGAAGAACGCCGCCGTGAAATGCTGGAATCCATGACTGAAGAAGAAAAAGAAGCCATGAAGGAGGCCATGGAGGAAGCGGAGCAGCAGACCCGCGGCCGTCACCGCGGCGCCATTCCGGAACCCACGGTGTACGTGACCCGCGCCGAGCGCTATGAGGACCTGAAGAGTTCCGCCTCCGCCTTCTGGATCGTCGGGGCTGCCCTGATCATTCTGGCTGTGGCCAGCTGGGCGGGAATCCTCCCGGTGAACATTATCCTGAAGCTGATGTTCACTGTCCTGGCTGCTGTATCTCTCTTCATCGCCTGGAAGACCGGCGAAGACGCGAAGACCGTCAAAGGACAGATCAAGGAAGAAACCGAGGTGACAGAGCAGCTCATCAAGTGGTTCCTGGAAAATTACACCCCGGAACAGATCGATGAGATCGTCACCCGCGAAAACGGGGAACTGCAGGATGAGGTCCTGGCGCTGAAGCGCATCGCCCTCATCCAGGACATCTACGTCACCCAGTACGATCTCGCGGACCAGGGCTATGTGGACGCTCTGGCAGAGGAAGTCTACAGCCAGCTCTTCGAAGAAGACGAAGAAGACGACTTCGAAGAGGAAGAAGACTTCGGGGAAGAGGACGAAGCTGCGGAGGAAGACGGGTCCGCAGAGGGAGACGGATCTGCAGAGGGAGACGGATCTGCAGAGGGAGACGGATCTGCAGAGGATGAGCAGGAGGCGTCCGGAGAAGAAGCGGAAAAAAAGGAAGAAGGTGCCGGGGCGGATAATGCTTCG
Source organism: uncultured Lachnospiraceae bacterium (assembly GCA_902780465.1). Lineage (GTDB taxonomy): Bacteria > Bacillota > Clostridia > Lachnospirales > Lachnospiraceae > Moryella. Next base: position 3,966 of record CACZFV010000056.1, on the reverse strand, counting down.
GAGAAAGCCGCCGCGGATGATGCTGCAGAGACTGAGTCCGGGGACGATGCTTCCGGGGACGATGCTTCCGCAGACAATGAGTCCGGGGATGATGCTTCCGCATCGGATGACAGCACCGGCAGCGACGAGAACTGATCCCGGCGGAAAAGACAACAGACAAACTGAATATCAGAAAAAAGCCGCGTCACGGAATCCCGTGACGCGGTTTTTTGTTTTTATTTAGTAACTGTTCGGCACCTGATAACTGTTCAGCATTTCACGATGGTGCCGAAGTCGGGCTTCAGCGCTGCGCCGCCGATCAGGCCGCCGTCGATGTCCGGCTCAGCCAGGAGCTCTGCGCAGTTCTTCGCATTCATGGAGCCGCCGTACTGGATGCGGATTGCAGCTGCGGTCGCCTCGTCATAGAGGCCGCAGATGGTCTCGCGGATGCCCTTGCAGACTTCCTCAGCCTGAGCGGTGGTAGCGGTCTTGCCGGTTCCGATAGCCCAGATGGGCTCGTAAGCAATGACAACGCCCTTGGCCTGATCTGCAGTCACGCCCTGGAAAGCGATCTTGATCTGCATGTTGATCCAGTCCATGGTGATGCCGGACTCTCTCTGCTCAAGGGACTCGCCGCAGCAGACGATCGGGTTGAAGCCGTGCTCAAGGAGCTTCAGGAGCTTCTTGTTGATGTCCTGATCGGTCTCGCCGAAGTAGCCTCTTCTCTCGGAGTGGCCGATGATGACGTACTCAACGCCAGCGTCCTTCAGCATTGCCGGGGAGATCTCGCCGGTGAATGCACCGCTCTCCTCAAAGTAGACATTCTCCGCGCCAAGATGCACGTTGGAGCCTGCGATAGCATCCCTGACGGGGATGATGTCGATCGCCGGGACACAATAGACAACATCGACTTCCGGATTCTGGACCAGCGGAGCGAGGGTCTTGACCAGTTCCACTGCCTCGGACGGAGTCTTGTTCATTTTCCAGTTGCCGGCGATAATTTTCTTTCTGCTCATGGGAATCACTCTCCTTCTTAATCTCTGACTTGCAGATTGTTTATATGGCTTCTGATCTAATTACTTATCGTCCGCTGCCGCGACGCCCGGAAGCTCCTTGCCCTCAAGGAATTCAAGGGAAGCGCCGCCGCCGGTGGAGATGTGGCTCATCTTGTCGCCGAAGCCGAGCTGGTTGACTGCCGCCGCAGAGTCGCCGCCGCCGATGATGGTGGTCGCCTCGGTCTCCGCCAGAGCCTTCGCGACTGCGATGGTTCCTGCAGCCAGGGTCGGGTTCTCGAACACGCCCATCGGTCCGTTCCAGACCACGGTCTTCGCGGTCTTCACTGCGTCAGCATAGAGCTCTGCGGTCTTCGGTCCGATATCCAGGCCCTGCATATCGTCCGGGATCGCGTCGGAGGAGACGACACTGACCTCGATCGGTCCGTCGATCGGATCCGGGAAGCTCTTTGCGACGGTGGTGTCGATCGGGAGCAGCAGCTTCTTGCCGAGCTTCTCCGCCTTTTCCATCATCTCCTTACAGTAGTCGAGCTTGCTGTCGTCGACCAGGGACTGGCCGATGCCCTTGCCCTGTGCCTTCAGGAAGGTGTAGGCCATGCCGCCGCCGATGATCAGGGTGTCGCACTTCTCAAGAAGGTTGTTGATGACGTTCAGCTTGTCAGCGACCTTTGCGCCGCCCAGGATCGCGACGAAGGGACGGACCGGGTTCTCGACTGCGTTGCCCAGGAAATCGATCTCCTTCTGCATCAGGTATCCGACTGCGTTGGAGCCGCCCTTTGCGGTGATGAACTTGGTCACGCCGGCGACAGAAGCATGGGCTCTGTGGGAGGAGCCGAATGCGTCGCAGACATAATCGTCAGCCAGGTCAGCCAGTTCCTTGGAGAACTCTTCGCCGTTCTTGGTCTCTTCTTTGCCGCGGAAGCGGGTGTTCTGGAGGAGGACCACATCGCCGTCCTTCATCTCGGCGACTGCCTTGGTCGCAGCTTCGCCGGTGACGTTGTAATCGGGAACAAAGACGACTTCCTTGCCGAGCTTCTCGGACAGGCGCTTTGCGACCGGTGCCAGGGATTCGCCCTCGTTCGGCCCGTTCTTGACTTTGCCGAGGTGAGAGCAGAGGATGACTTTCGCGCCGCCCTCGATGAGCTTGCAGATGGTCGGAAGCGCAGCGACGATACGGGTATCGTCGGTGATCTCGCCGTTCTTCAGCGGGACGTTAAAATCGCAGCGGACCAGGACGCGCTTGCCCTGAATGTTCTTAAGGTCTTCAACACTCTTTTTGTTCAGCATAGATTTTCTCCTTCTTAATGATTCAGCCCCCGGTGCTGAATTGTTGAAAAAAGAGGGTCCGGTCCTAAAGACCGGACCCTCTCTGAGTCGCTCTTAATCAGTCCTGAAGGCTGGCATCCAGCTCAGCGAAGTACTTGATGGTGCGGACCATCTGGCTGGTGTAGGAGTTCTCGTTGTCATACCAGGAAACGACCTGAACCTGCCAGGTGTCCTCGTCGACCTTGCTGACCATGGTCTGGGTAGCATCGAACAGAGAACCATACTTCATGCCGATGATATCGGAGGAGACGATCTCGTCCTCGGTGTAGCCGTAGGACTCGGTAGCAGCTGCCTTCATTGCTGCGTTGATGCCTTCCTTGGTGACATCCTTGCCCTTAACGACAGCAACCAGGATGGTGGTGGAGCCGGTGGGGGTCGGGACACGCTGAGCGGAGCCGATGAGCTTGCCGTTCAGTTCCGGAATGACAAGGCCGATAGCCTTTGCAGCGCCGGTGCTGTTCGGGACGATGTTGCAGGCGCCTGCGCGGGATCTTCTGAGGTCGCCCTTTCTCTGCGGGCCGTCAAGGATCATCTGATCGCCGGTGTAAGCGTGGATGGTGCTCATGATACCGGACTGGATCGGAGCATAGTCATTCAGAGCCTTTGCCATCGGAGCCAGGCAGTTGGTGGTGCAGGAAGCTGCGGAAATAACAGTGTCATCCTTGGTCAGGATCTTGTGGTTGACGTTGTAAACGATGGTGGGAAGATCATTTCCTGCCGGAGCGGAGATAACGACCTTCTTTGCGCCTGCTGCGATGTGAGCGGAAGCCTTCTCCTTGGAGGTATAGAAGCCGGTGCACTCCAGAACGACATCAACACCGATCTGGCCCCACGGAAGGTTCTTCGCATCTGCTTCCTTGTAGATGGTGATCTCTTTTCCATCAACAACGATACCGGTCTCGGTCGCAGCAACAGTGTGCTTGCCCTCGCCGAACTTGCCGGCGAAGCCGCCCTGTGCGGTGTCGTACTTCAGCAGGTGAGCCAGCATCTTGGGGCTGGTCAGATCGTTGATCGCGACGACCTCATATCCCTCTGCCTCAAACATCTGTCTGAAAGCAAGGCGGCCAATACGTCCGAAACCGTTAATAGCAACTTTTACCATTGTCTTATCCTCCTGTGACTCTTATTTGTAAAGAGTATTAAAGTGCCTGTGCAGTAATGCAGACCTGGGCCTGCTCCGGACCGTCCCGTTTCCGGGTCGTCAGGCTACTGAACATTTAACCATATTTTACTGGAATCCTCCTGAAAAAGCAAGGGCTCAGCCAAGCTCCTTCAGCACATACTGAGCAAGATTTTCCGCGTGGTCGGAGATACGCTCGAGATTGTCCACGATCTCGATGAAAACGATGCCCGCGGCCGGGTCGCACTCTCCTCTGGAGAGGCGGTCGATGTGCCGGATCTTGAGGTCGTCTCTCAGCTGGTCGACCTTGTCCTCACATTCCCCGACGTGGGCGGCGATCTCTTTGCTGCTGGTCTTTCTCGCCTGGATGGCTCCGTCGAAGGCTTCATCCACCGCGGCAGTGATCTCCAGGAGGTCATTGTGCCCCAGCTCCGAGAACTCCTGGTTCCGTTCGATCAGGAGCTGGACCTGCTCCGTGATATTCTCCGCGTGGTCGCCGCTCCGCTCGATATCTGTCAGGGAGTTGAA
>CACZFV010000055.1 GCA_902780465.1 uncultured Lachnospiraceae bacterium | reverse complement strand
TAGCCTGCTTATGCTCAGCCCATCAGGGCTGTCGAACAGGAAGCCCCCACTTCTTAGCGACATCGAAAGTGGTGGGAGTATGTCACATGCAACGTGCTTGTAATCAGCTATTTTCGACTCCTTATCGGGACTGCAAAAGATGATACATATCTTTTATCTACTATTATACTTCCGGGGGGCTTTCAATGTTTAAAGTATTCCAGAAGAAACTGGCTGAATTCCTGTACCCGCTCTGTCATGATGCCGTCTTTCCGCTGCAGAAGATAGAAGGAGCGGTGACAGCCCTCTCCCGGGAAGGGAAAGGTGAGGAGCAGGCCCTGCTTTTCATAATTCTCCGCGGCGCGGATGGACATGATGGCCGAGCCGAGTCCCTTCGCGACCATGTTCTTGATCGCTTCCGGGTCGTTGATGCGGGCGGTGACGTTCAGGGAGGACTCGGGGACGTCTGCCTGCTTCAGGAACAGGTCCACCGCGTACTTGCTGGCACTGCCTTCTTCCCGGAGGATCATCGGTTCCTTCAGGAGTTCCGCGAGGACCGCGTTTTCCCGGGAAGGATCCGATGAGATCAGTTCCCGGAGCCTCTGGAAGCGTTCCGCACAGGGGGTGGTGATCACGATCGTATCCAGAAAGAAGGGGATCGCCAGCAGACTGTCGTCCTGCGGGTCCATTCCGATGATCCCCAGGTCGTACAGGCCGTCTTTCAGTCTGTCCAGGATCAGCCGGCTGTCGCCCTGGTCCACCGTGAACTGGATCCGGCTGTTCTTCTGCCTGTACGCCGCCAGGACCTCCGGCAGCAGGTAGGCGGAGGGCACCGTGGAGGCCCCGATGGTGATCAGATCGCCTGCGTTGGGGCCGCAGTTCCGGATCAGCTTGTCCTTCAGGCTCAGGATGCTGACCGCGTATTCATACACCTCCTGCCCTTTCGGCGTGATCTCCAGACTCTTGGTAGTCCGCACCAGAAGGACGGTGTTCAGCTCCTCCTCCAGCTGGCGGATATACATGCTGACAGTGGGCTGGGAAAGGAACAGTTCTTCTGCCGCCTTGCTGAAACTGTTCCGCCTCACCACGGCGGCATAAGCCATCAGATGTTTAAATTCCACGGCAGATCTCCTCCATGGCCGCCAGAGCGGCGTCAGCGTCTTCTCCTGTGGAAGCCCAGCCGAAGGAAAAACGGATGGTCCCGGCGGGGAAGGTCCCCAGTGTCTTATGGGCGGCAGGCGCGCAGTGAAGGCCGACTCGGGTCATGATGCCGTAGTTTTCATCCAGCTGATATGCCGCCTCCGCCGGATCCACCGTAAGGGTCTGCACGGAGACAACTGCCGTGCGGTCCCCGGAGGCGGTCTTCAGTCCGGCGATCTTCAGCAGTCCGTCCTGCTCCAGCGGCCTCAGTCCCTTCAGAAATTTCGCCGCCAGTTTTTCTTCGTGGATGCGGTTCGTGTCGATCCCGCGCTTCTTCAGCCAGAGAAGAGAAGCCCTTAGTCCGGCGATCCCGGGCAGGTTCATGGTGCCCGGCTCGAAGCGGTCCGGAAGAAATTCCGGCACCAGCTCCGTGTGGCTGATGCTTCCGGTCCCGCCGGAGAGGAGCGGCTCGATCTCCCTTTCCAGCCCCTTCCGTAAAACGATGCCGCCAGTCCCCTGAGGGCCAAGAAGTCCCTTGTGGCCGGTGAAGCAGAGGGCGTCGATGCACATGTCCTCCATGTCGATGGGGATCACACCGGCTGTCTGGGCGCTGTCCAGAAAGAACTTCAATCCGTGGGTCCTGCAGAAGCGCCCCACCTCCGCGGCAGGCATGACCGTGCCGCAGACATTGCTCGCGTGGGTCATGACCACCGCCTTTGTGTCCGGCCGGAGATACTGCTCCAGCTCCGCTGTCAGGAGCTTCCCTTCTTCCGTGCAGGGGATCCGCGTGAATTCCACGCCCCGGGCCGATAACTGGTTCAGCGGGCGCATCACAGCATTATGCTCCATGGAGCTGGTCAGGATATGATCCCCCGGCTTCAGGAAGCCTTTCAGCACAATGTTCAGGCTTTCTGTCACGTTTTTGGTGAACACCACCTGCTTCGGCCCTTCTCCGTGGAACAGCTCCGAAATAAGACACCGGGTCTCATAGACCATCTCTTCGGCGGAGTATGCTTTTTCGTAATTCCCGCGGTTGATGTTCATGCCCTGGCGGGTCATGAATTCACAGACCGCCTCCGCGACGCCGGGCGGTTTCGGGAAGCTGGTGCTTCCATAGTCAAGATAGATCTGGTGGTTCATATATAGTCCTCTTTTTACTGCGCCCCAGACACTGGGGCGGGCTGTTTCAGACAGCTGTTTTATTACATATTATAATAAATGGCGGGCGGGACGCAATAAAATAAATTGGACTGCATCCGGCAGGATTGATAAGATAACACTGTCATCGTCAGTCCTGTGACGGTGCGGAAGTCCTGCAGACAGGACTTGAACAGTTTAAGGGGGACTTGTTATGAAAAACGAGCAGAGCAATATCATCATCGCCGGGATCATCATCGGCATCATAGCGACTTCGCTGGTGCTCTTCGGAAATCCGAAGAACATGGGCTTCTGCATCGCCTGCTTTATCCGCGATACGGCGGGCGGACTGGGGCTCCACAGGGCGGAGGCGGTGCAGTACATCCGGCCGGAGATCATCGGCATCGTACTGGGAAGCTTCGGACTGGCGCTTTTTAACCGCGAATTTTCACCGAAGGGCGGCAGCGCGCCCATGACCCGCTTTACCCTGGGCTTTTTTGTCATGGTGGGGTGCCTCATGTTTCTCGGCTGCCCTTTCCGCATGATCCTGAGACTTGCAGGCGGGGACCTGAATGCAGCGGCAGGCCTTATTGGTTTCACGCTCGGCATCCTCTGCGGCGTCTGGTTCCTTGGAAAAGGGTATTCCCTGAAGCGGAGCTATAAGCTTCCTAAGTCAGAGGGCTTCGTGCTTCCGGTGATCCAGGTCGTGTTCTTTCTGCTTCTTGTATGCGCGCCGGGACTGCTGCAGTTCTCTCCCGAGGGCGCAGGCCCCGGAGCCATGCACGCCGCTGTCATCCTCAGCCTTCTCGCCGGCGCGGCAGTGGGCGCCCTGGCGCAGCGCACCCGCCTCTGCATGGTGGGCGGCATCCGCGACCTGGTACTGTTCGGGGAGAAGAAGCTGATCCTTGGCTTCATCGCGATCCTGGTGAGCGCCCTGGCGATGAATCTGATCTTCACGGCAGTGACGCCGGGCGTTTACTTTAAGCTTGCGGCGGCGGAACAGCCGGTAGCACATACGGACGCCCTCTGGAACGCGCTCGGGATGCTGCTCGCCGGCTTCGGCTGCGTGCTGCTCGGCGGCTGTCCGCTCCGTCAGCTGGTGCTGTCCGGGGAAGGAAATACCGACAGTGCGGTGGCTGTCCTGGGGCTTCTGACCGGTGCGGCGTTCTGCCACAACTTCGGCCTCGCTTCCAGCGGAAAGGGACCCACCGCAAACGGAAAGACCGCGGTGATCCTGGGCCTTGCAGTGGCGCTCTGCATCGCCTTCAGCAACACCTTCCGGAAAGATAACTGAATCTGTCTGAACAGAAAAAGTGTAAGGAGCATAAGATGAAAACGATCGACGCAAGAGGGCTGTCCTGCCCGGAACCTGTGATCATGACCCGCAAGGCTCTCTCCTCCGGAGAGCAGAGCTATGAGGTCCTTGTGGACAATCCGGCATCCCGGGAGAACGTGACCCGGTACGCGGAGCACCAGGGCTATTCCGTTTCCGTAACCGAACAGGACGGAGAGTACACCCTCTCCCTCAGAAAAGCATGAGCCGCATCGCTACCTTTTTTTCCCACTTCGGCGCGGTAAGCTTCCGGAGGACCTGCGAAGCTGCCGGTATAGCGGCGCGGCTGATGCCTGTACCCCGGAGCTTAAGTTCCAGCTGCGGGACCTGCGTCCGTTTCGAGGGCGGCGAACCGTTCCCCGGGGGAAAGGCCCCGGAGGACGCGGAGCAGATGGTGGAGATCCTGTCGGACGGCACCTTCAGACCATACTGGACGGCGGAGGAAGCGTGACATGGAGAATGAAGTTAAACTCACGAAGCTCGCGAGCTGCGCGGGCTGCGGCGCCAAGGTGGGCGCGGGGACGCTTTCCCGCCTGCTGGAGGGCTTCCGGACCCATTCCGATCCGAGGCTCATCGTAGGCTATGACAAGAGCGACGACGCCAGCGTCTACGTGATCAATGAAGACACCGCCCTGGTCCAGACCACGGATTTCTTTCCGCCGATCGTGGATGATCCTTTCCTGTTCGGTGTGATCGCTGCGACGAACGCGTTGTCGGATGTCTACGCCATGGGCGGGACGCCCAGGCTGGCGCTGAACCTCATGTGCATCACCGACAGCATGGACAAGGAGACGGTGCAGGAGATCCTGCGGGGCGGCTATGATACGGCTTACCGGGCAGATACCATCATCACCGGCGGGCATACCATCAGCGGCGCGGAGCCGATCTACGGTCTCGCGGTCTCCGGATTCGTCCATCCGCAGAAGGTCCTGAAAAACTGCGGCGCAGAGCCGGGGGACGTCCTGATCCTGACAAAGCCCCTGGGCATCGGTATTCTCACCACGACGCTGAAGGCGGGACTGTTGGAGGACAAGGCGCTGGAAAAGCGGATCTACGACCAGATGGCGACGCTGAACCGGGCAGCCAGGGACATCATGGTGAAATATCCGGTCCACAGCTGTACCGACGTCACAGGCTTTGCCCTTCTGGGACACGGCTATGAAATGGCGGCGGGCAGCGGCTGCACGCTGCATATTGAAACGGGAAATGTCCCGTATCACAAGGAGGCGTATGAATTCGCCGAGATGGGGCTGATCCCGGCGGGGGCCTACCGGAACCGCGAGTATGCGGAGCCGGGCGTCCGGGTCGAGGGGAATGTGACGCGGGCGATGCAGGATATTCTTTACGATCCGCAGACCAGCGGCGGCCTTCTGATCGCGGTCCCGGAGGCTTCGGCCCAGACGCTGCTCCGGGAACTGAAGGATTCTGTCCCGGCGGCTTCGGAGATCGGCTATGTGACCGAAAAGACAGACGCAGCGGTGGTGCTGCACTGAAGAGGAATGCGGGTTGACAATGACTCACGCAATAAGCTAATATCAGCCCATAGCCTTGATTTGGGCCGAAAAGAAGCAACTGAATGGAGGCGGAAAAGTGCTGGTGTGCTTCGCGGTCTTCAAAACCGTTGCGGGGGGCTGAACTCCTCCCGGATGGGTTCGATCCCCATCCCCTCCGTTTCACTGCCGCACGCGCACCGGCCTATTGCCGGGGCGCGTGCGGTCATTTTTGATGCACACGCGCGCGGTGCCCCTGGACTGGTGGTTTCGCTGTGGAGGGCAAAAATGGACGATTACAGAGAGTATCTCCGTTCTATTCCCAAAGTGGATGAGGTGATGAAAATAAAGAAACTCGCGGATCTCGCGGAACAGGGATCCCGGACGGAAGCCGTGGAGACGGTCCGGAGCCTGACGGAGAAACTACGCCATCAGATCCTCAGGGCTGCAGCAGACACGGGAACGAACGGACAAAAAAGCGGGGACAGCCGGGCGTTCTGTATTCCGACCGCGGAGGAACTGGCGGAGCAGGCCGCGGCGCTTCTGGAGAAGCAGCCCGGGGCGCACCTCCGCCGGGTGATCAACGCCACAGGTGTGGTGCTGCACACGAATCTCGGCCGCGCGGTGCTGCCGGAAACAGCGGTCAGGGCGGCGGCGGAAGCGGCAGGATTCTCGTCGAACCTGGAATACGACCTGGATAATGGGACACGCGGATCCCGCCACGCCCATGTGGAGGAGATCCTGAAAAAGATCACCGGCGCGGAAGCCGCCATGGCGGTCAACAACAATGCTGCCGCAGTGCTGCTGTGCCTTTCCGCCATCGCTGCGGGAAAGGAAGTGATCGTATCCCGGGGAGAAGAAGTGGAGATCGGCGGCGCCTTCCGGGTGCCGGATATCATGCGGCAGAGCGGCGCGATACTGAAAGAAATCGGGACCACCAACCGGACAAAGCCGGAGGACTACCGTGATGCCGTGACGGAAAACACAGGCGCTCTTCTGAAGGTGCATAAAAGCAATTACCGGATCGTTGGCTTTACCCGGGAGACGACCCTCCAGGAACTGAAGGAGATCGGACAGGAGACCGGCCTGCCGGTGCTTTACGATATGGGCAGCGGCCTGTTCACGGATCTTGGCCGCTTTGGAATCGATGAGCCGGTGGTGTCTGCCGCCCTGAAGGCGGGCGCGGATCTGGTCATGTTCAGCGGCGACAAGCTCCTGGGAGGCCCGCAGGCAGGCTTTGCCGTCGGGAAAAAGGAACTGATCGACCGGATGAAAAAACATCCCCTTGCCCGGGCCGTGCGCGTGGACAAGATGACGATCGCCGCGGCGGAGGCGGTCCTCCGTCTGTACCTGGATCCAGAGAAGGCAATGCGGGAGATCCCGGCACTCCGTCAGATCACGGCAGGAGAAGACAGTCTTCGCGCCCGGGCGGAGGCTTTCGTGAAGTCGCTGGAAAGTTCAGCGGGAACGAAAGGCTGGCGCTTTGCGGCAGAGCCCTGTGAGGACAAGCCGGGCGGCGGTTCGGCGCCTGCCGCTGTCCTGAAGGGGTATGCAGTCACAGTCTGCCCGGAAGAGGAGAGCAGCGGGAGCGGGAACACACCGGAACAGCTGGAAATGGCGCTGCGGCAGGCGGCCCTGCCGGTGATCTGCCGGATCGCGGAAGGAAAATTGTGGCTGTCCTTCAGAACAGTCCGCCCGGAAGAGGAAGACAGGCTTCTGGAAAGCCTTCTGGAAGCGACAGCAAGACAGTGAGAGAACAGTGAAAATGCTGTGGGAAAACTGCAGGCGGTGAATGGCGCTGCAGGGAGCAAACGATATGACACATAACGTGATAATCGGGACAGCGGGCCATGTGGACCACGGAAAGACCTGGCTCATCAAGGCGCTGACGGGAGTCGACACAGACCGGCTCCAGGAGGAGAAGAAGCGGGGCATCACTATTGAACTCGGCTTTGCGAGCCTGCCTAACGACGAAGGCCTGAAGATCGGGATCATCGACGTGCCGGGCCACGAAAAATTCGTGAAGAACATGCTGGCGGGGATCGGCGGCATCGACCTCGTCCTCCTGATCATCGGGCTGGATGAAGGCGTGATGCCGCAGACCCGGGAGCATTTTGAGATCCTGAAAATGCTGCACATCAAAAAAGGGATCCTTGTATTTACCAAGGCGGACCTCGCGGAGGAAGACTGGTGCAGGATGGTGGAGGAGGACGCCCGGGAGCTTGTCAAAGGGAGTTTCCTCGAAGACGCGCCGGCGGTCCGGGTCTCGGCAGTTACCGGCCAGAATATTGAACTTCTGAGAAGCATGATCCTGGAAGGGGTACGGGACACCGCGGAACGCCGCAGCGCGCCGGAGCTGTTCCGTCTCCCGGTGGACCGGGTGTTCACCATGGAGGGCTTCGGAACGGTGGTGACAGGGACCCTGATGGAAGGCTCCTGCGTGACCGGGGAAGAGATCATGGTCTACCCGGAGGGACGGAAAGTCCGCATCCGCGGCATCCAGAATCATAATGCGGCGGAGACGGAAGCGGAAGCCGGACAGCGGACGGCGCTGAACCTGACGCTGAAAAAAGACGAAGTGGAGCGCGGGGACGTGCTGGCGGCCCCGGGCATGCTGCTCCCCGGCATGATGGCTGACGCGAAGGTGGAGCTGTTCGGGGACACAAAGCGGAAGCTGAAAAACAACGCGCTGGTGCATATCAGCTTCGGTGCGGCCCAGAAGATCTGCAAGGTGATCCTCCTCGACCGGGAGGAGATCGGCGCGGGGGAGGAGGCCTACGCCCAGTTCCGATTCGAGGAACCGGTGGCGATGAAACGCGGGGACAGGTTCATTATCCGCTTTTATTCACCTGTCGAGACCTTTGGAGGCGGCGTGATCCTGGAGGCTGCGGCGCCGAAGCACCGGCGGAAACGTCCCGAGGTCATTGACGGCCTCCGGATCCGGGAAGAGGGGAGCCTTGCGGACCGGGCGGAGGAAGAGGTGCTGAGTTTCAGCGGGAGCTTTCCGGATAAACGGGAGCTTTCGGTGCGCATGAACCTTTCCTTCGCGGAGACCGAAGAGATCCTTGAAGAGCTGAAAAAAAAGAAAAAGATCCTTTCTCTGGGGCCGGAAAGATACCTGCATCAGTTATACTGGAAGAAGATCGCGGATCATGCGCAAAGAATTGTCGGAGAATTCCACAGGAAGAATCCGATCCTGCCCGGGATGGAGCGGGAGGAGCTGAAGACCCGGCTGAAGCAGTATTTCGGCGCGGAAGCCGCCGTGCAGGAGCTTCTTCTCGCGGAGCTGCTGAAAAGAAAGGTGCTTGTGACGGAAGGCAGCGCTGTCTGTCTCGAAGGGTTCGCGTCCTCCGTGGAAGGGGAGCATCTGAGAATACAGGCGGAGATCGCGGAGGTTTACCGGGCAGCGGGCGTCAACGTCCCGGTGAATGATGATCTGTACAGAAAGTACCGGGACAAGAAGCTGGTGAAGCAGATCCTGGCGGATCTGCAGAAGCAGGGCGTACTGGTCAAGGTGAACCGGGATTATTACATGGGAAAGGAAGCCTGGGACAGGGCGCTTCAGGTGCTTCAGGACCGGGTCAACGCGGAAGGTCAGATCACGCTGGCGGAGTTCCGGGATCTTCTGAACACCTCGCGGAAGTATTCCCAGATGCTTCTGGAGGCCTATGACGACAGGAAATATACAAAGCTGGAAGGAGAAGCAGGGGACCCGGTCAGGCGTCTTACCGGGAAGCTGCAGAAGATGAAAGATGGGCTACAGAGCGATCGCATTTGATATGGACGGGACACTGCTCACACCGGATAAAAAGATCTCGGCAGAGTGCATGGCAGCGATAGGGGAGGCAAAGGCAGCGGGGAAGATGGTGCTTCTCTGCAGCGGACGGTCTCCCTCCGAGCTGCGGGAATACCTGGAGATCCTGCCGGAGGTGCGCTGGCTGTGCACCACGGCCGGGGCGCTGCTCTATGACGCGCGGGAAAAGAAGATCCTGGAGATGCATCCCTTCGATCAGGAGACCGCGGAAGAGCTTGTGGATCTCCTGCTTCTTTCCGAGGAGGCGGCAGTTTCCATCCTGATCGCCGGGACCCAGGCATATACGGCGCCTCCCCAGTGCGACCATGTGGACTGGTACCTGGACGCGGCGTTCCAGCCGCTGTTCTCGAACGATATGCTCCACGAACCGGACCTTCGGAAGACGGTGCGGGAGCACCCGGGGCAGATCCTGAAATACGGCTCCTATTTCCGCAGCAGGGCGGAGAAGGAGGAGGCGGCAAAGAGGATACGGCATCTGGAGGACAGGCTGGAGATCACCAGGTCCCTGGGCGAGGACATCGAGTGCACGCTGAAGGGGATCAACAAGGGAACAGGCCTGCGGGATTTCAGCGCCCACACCGGCATTCCGCTCTCCGAGATCATTATGGTGGGAGACAGCGACAACGACGTCGCGGCTCTGAAAACAGCGGGGCTTGCCCTGGCGATGGGGAACGCAACACAGGAAGTGAAGGAGATCGCCGGCGCTGTGCTGCCGGACAACGCCCACGACGGCGCGGCCTGGGCCGTGCGGAAATATCTGCTGTAACCGAGGAGACAGGGGACGGTTCTCTGTCTCCTTATCTGAAATTGACAATATTGCTTTTTAGTCTTGATTAACAGGGGGAAGGCAGAGGTAGAATATTAATAATTGTTCAGCACCCCGGACTCGGGATGCTGAATTATAAAAGTTACCTGCGAAACGGACCGGAACAGTTCGGGTATCTATCAGAATCTGCATGACCGGAGAAGGAGAAAGACTATGTTTGGATTTGGCATGAAGAAACTTGTGGCATTCGCGGGCGGCGTACTGTTCGGTACAGCGGGAATGAAGATCCTTGCCAGCAGAGATGCAAAGAAGGTCTATACGGAAGCGACCGCGGCGGTGCTTCGCGCGAAGGACTGCGTCATGGAGACGGCAGACCGGGTGCGTGAGAACGCGGACGATATCCTGGCCGATGCGAAGGAGATCAACGAGAAGCGGGCAGCGGAAGCAGAGGCAGAGATCGAAGACGAAGCAGAGGCAGAATAATCATCATAAGGGATCTCGGAGGAGCTGCCGCGGGGCGGCTCTTCTTTTACGCAGAAAGACAGGAAAAGAAGTATGAAGTGTAAAATTCTGCATGAATCCGCGGGCAGGATCCGCGTGCACGCGGTGATGAGGCGGATGACGACGGACCAGGCGGATCTTCTGGAGGAGTACCTTCTCCGGGCGGAGGGGGTCAAAAAGGCCTCCGTATTTGAGCGCACCTGCGACGTGATCATCCTGTACAGCGGTAAAAAAGAAGGTGTGCTGAAGGCCCTGGCGGTGTTTTCTTTTGAAAGCACGGACGTGGAGGCGCCAGCCCACTCCGGACGGGCGCTGAACCGGGAGTTTCAGGAAAAGCTGGTGATGACGGTGACGGGCCAGGCTCTCAGGCAGATGTTCCTGCCGGCGCCGCTCCGCATGGCGTTTTCGCTCTTTAAGAGCATCGGGTACTTAAAGAAGGGGGCAGCGTGCCTGCTGAGAGGAAAGCTGGAGGTGCCGGTGCTGGATGCCGCCGCCATCAGCGTTGCCCTGGCACGGGGAAGCTTCGGCACCGCGGGTTCCATCATGTTCATGCTCCGGATCGGAGAGATCCTGGAGGAGTGGACCCACCGGAAGTCCGTCAGCGACCTGGCGCGCTCCATGTCCCTGAACATCAACAAGGTCTGGATGCGGGCCCCGGCGGAAGAGGACGGCGGGAAGCCGCAGGAGGTGCTGGTCCCCATCGAAGAGGTAAAAGCCGGGGACGAGATCATTGTCCGCACCGGCAGTATGATCCCGCTGGACGGCTTCGTGACCGGCGGTCAGGCCAGCGTGAACCAGGCCTCCATGACCGGCGAACCGCTGCCGGTGAACAAGGAAGACGGCAGCTATGTGTACGCGGGAACCGTGGTGGAAGAAGGAGAGATCACGGTCCGGGTGGACAAGACCCTGGGCAGCGGACGGTACGACCGCGCCGTAAAGATGATCGAGGAGTCGGAGCGTCTGAAGTCCGCCTCCGAAGCGAAGGCTTCCCACCTGGCGGATTCCCTGGTGCCCTGGAGTCTGGGCGGAACGCTGCTCACCTGGTTTGTGACCCGGAACGTCATGAAAACGCTGTCCGTCCTGATGGTGGACTTCTCCTGCGCGCTGAAGCTCGCGATGCCTATCTCCACGCTCTCCGCCATGCGCGAGTGCGGAGATCACAAGATCCTGGTGAAGGGAGGCCGCTTCCTGGAGGCAGCAGCCGAGGCGGACACCATCGTGTTTGACAAGACCGGGACTCTGACCAACGCCGAGCCCCATGTGGCGGAGGTGGTGACCTTCGGCAGGAGAAATGCGGATGAAGTGCTGCGCCTGGCGGCGTGCCTCGAAGAGCATTATCCCCATTCCATCGCCAACGCGGTGGTGCGGGAAGCGAAGTTAAGAGGCCTGGACCACGATGAGCGCCACGCAAAGGTGGAGTATGTGGTGGCCCACGGCATTGCCAGCC
Source organism: uncultured Lachnospiraceae bacterium (assembly GCA_902780465.1). Lineage (GTDB taxonomy): Bacteria > Bacillota > Clostridia > Lachnospirales > Lachnospiraceae > Moryella. The sequence goes on along the minus strand of CACZFV010000055.1, from coordinate 2,413 downwards.
GGATCGACGGAAAGAAGGTCGTGATCGGAAGCTATCACTTTGTGTTCGAGGATGAGAAGACGAAGTGTTCTGAAAAGGATAAGGAGAAGGTTGCCGCGCTGCCGGCCCAGTACTCCCATCTGTACCTGGCCATCGGCGGCAGACTTGCGGCGGTGATCTGCATTGAGGATTCCCTGCGGGCCGAGGCACCGGAAGTGCTGAAAGCTCTGCGGGAGCTTGGCATCAGCCGCGTTGTGATGATGACCGGAGACAATGAGCGGACCGCGGCTGCAGTGGCAGCGATGGTGGGCGTGGATGAATACCGCGCCGGCGTGCTGCCGGAGGACAAGGCTTCCTTTGTCCGGCAGGAGCGGGAAGCTGGCCACAAGGTGATCATGGTGGGCGACGGCGTGAACGACAGCCCTGCTCTTTCGGAGTCCGACGCCGGCATCGCCATCAGCGAGGGAGCGGCCATTGCCCGGGAGATCGCGGACATCACCATCTCCGAGGACGATCTGTACCAGCTGGTGGTGCTGCGGAAGATCAGCCGCGGTTTGATGAAGCGCATCGACAGGAACTACCGCTCCATCATTTCCTTCAACATGATGCTGATCCTTCTGGGTGTGGCAGGCTTCATCGCGCCCTCCACCTCGGCGCTGCTGCACAACATGTCCACCTTGGCCATCAGCGTGCACAGCATGACGGACGTGATCTAAGCACAGTAAAAGAATAAGAGAGGAACAGCCCTTACAGTCTGCCTGCTCTGTCGGTTTCGCCGCGCCGCACTGCGCGGTGAAACTCTCCGGCGCAGGCAATTGACTGAAAGGGCTGCGTCCTCTCTTTTTTGTATAGTGGGGTTCATGTGCAAGGAGCGAAGCGGATTGTGAATATCCACTTTACCACGTCCGCCATGAAAACGGTTGGTATTGGTATCAGACATGCAGGATATTCCGCCAGCCGCGGATGTCCACGGGGGCGTACCGGCGCTTTACTTCCTTCACCATCACGTCGCCGGTGTAGGGGAGAAACACGTCCGCACCGTTCTCATGACGCCCGAATTTCACGATGGAGCTGCAGTTCATATACTCTTTCAGGCGCTGCAGCATCTTCTCTCTGGTGGCGCCGGAGGAATAGATCCGCAGCGTCCACTCATCCGGTCCGCAGTCGTATCCGTCAAGGCCGACGCGGACACCGTCCGCCCAGGGCTGCTTCAGGATCTCTTCCTGGAGCTGTTCCATCTCGTCCCGCTTTCCCACCATCACATAATAGACCACATTCTCCGTGATATCCCGGTCTGTGTGAACATAGTTCCGGTAAGGAGAGAGCCGGCGCTTCAGGTAGATCTCCTTCAGCCTGCCTTCCCTCAGTTCCCGGAAATAGATGACCAGCAGATGGTCCTGGATGGTGTTCACGAAGAAATGGATATCCCCCTGCCGGAGAAACGCGCAGACCTGTTCCGAGACCTTGTCATCCATCTTTTCGGTGTACAGATACTGCCGGCTGTTCAGGTCATACATGACCGCGCCGTCCATCGCCACCACAGGATACTTCAGCCGGACGCCCTCGGTGCATTCCCGGATGATCGCCGGACTTTCCTTTGACACCACCGTGAACTTCAGACCGTCATCCACCAGCCGGTTCAGTTCGATCTTGGTGTAAGCGGACATACGGTGCGCTTCGCCTGACAGGATCTGGTCGATACCTGACACAAACAGGATCTCCGGGTGCTTGAGACGCGGGAAATGCAGGGAATTCATCAATGTTCCTGCTGCGACTCCGATGACCGTGTCCAGCAGGCGGTCGATGATATAGACCAGCGGAGCTTCATCCGTCACGTGGTTCATGGCGATGCTGAGAAACACCACCGCCGAGAAATAGGCGCTGTCCGCGATGTTCAGGAGCACAGTGGAGTATATGACCGCGCCGCAGCAGACTCCGAGCATCAGCAGGTACACCATTTCTTCAATGTCATGCCGGCCCGCCAGGAGAATTTCCAGATAGAGAACATAGAGAACAAGGGCGCCCCAGAGGCCGCCCACAATGGTTCCCGTTATGCGCTTTTTCCCGTTCTCCCGCATGGTCTTCGCGTAGGGGGTGATGCACTGCATCGCCGCGATCACGCCGAAAAAGGGAAGCCCTGCCTTTCCGCGGAGATAGTAGATCCCCATGCAGAGCCAGGCCGCAAGAACAGTTCTTATGATCCGCTGCCCCGGAAGAAACAGGGGATGCGGATGGATCTTCTCATGTAAAAGCATGTCCCGCCTCCTGTCCAGTGCCGCTTTCATATGTGCCGGACAGTCTGTGCCGGCGCCCTCCATACGAAGCCTGCATTAATTATAGCATATGTTTCAGAAGCGGTTCCTGCGCAGGTAATACAGGGAGTAACCGCCCTCCAGGAAGGTGAGCAGCACCCATCCGGTGATGACGGCAGCGC
>CACZFV010000054.1 GCA_902780465.1 uncultured Lachnospiraceae bacterium | reverse complement strand
CTCTCCTTGCCCATGTGGAGAAGGGACGGAGTCACACTCTCCACGACAGAGATGAACTTCGCGTCCGGATTCTTGTTCGGGTCGTCGGAGTAGAGGCCCTCCACATCCGACAGGAGCACCAGCAGGTCCGCGCCGATCAGGGAACTCACCAGGGCGGAAAGGCGGTCGTTGTCGCCGAACCGGATCTCGTAAGTGGAGACCGTGTCATTTTCGTTCACGATCGGGACTGCGCCCATTTTCAGGAGTTCATCGAAGGTATTGTGCGCGTTCGAACGTGCCTCTTCGTCCTGCATGGTGAAGCGGGTCAGGAGGATCTGTGCGGCAGTCATGCTGTACTCTGCGAACAGGCGCTGGTACACCATCATGAGCTTCGCCTGTCCGACTGCGGCGCAGGCCTGTTTCTCAGCCAGGGAGGCAAGCTTCCCTTTCTTCCCGAAAGTCTGCTTTCCCGCGGCGACAGCACCGGAAGTCACCAGGACCACCTCTTTGCCGCGTCCCTTCAGATCGCTGATCTGTCTTGCCAGCTGTTCGATCTTTCCAAGATTCACGGCGCCTGTTTCCGGGTGAGTCAGGGAGGTGGAGCCGATCTTTATCACGATCCTCTTTTTGTTTGAGAGATCCATTCTGTGGGAATTCTGCATGATTCAAGCCTCCTGCGGAGTAATAAACAACTGTTCAGCACCCCAAACTCGGGATGCTTCGCATCCCTCGGTGTAGGTGCTGAATATTTACAGTTTAACCCATTTGCATGGGCACGTCAAACCGTCTGATCACGGCCTCGGCCACTCTCAGGCCGTCCATGGCGGCGCTGGTGATGCCGCCGGCATAGCCGGCGCCCTCCCCGCAGGGATACAGGCCCTTCGTCCCGGATTCGAACAGTTCGTTCCTGGGGATCCGAACAGGGGATGAGGTCCGGCTTTCAACGCCTGCCAGGATGGTATCCGCGCCGGAGAATCCCTTCAGGATCTGTCCGAACCGCTCCATGCCGTCAGTAAACGCACCGGAGAGCACCGGTCCGAGTACCGGATTCAGGTCTGCAAAAGCGGTCCGTCCGCGGAAACAGGGCACTACCTCCCCGTATTCCCTGCTCACATTCCCGCTGAGAAAATCCCCGTAAAGCTGGACAGGGATCCGTCCGTTTCCTGCCCGGAAAGCGCGCTCCTCCAGCTTCTGCTGGAACCGGATACCGGCCAGGGGTCCCGCAGCGCCGAAATCCTCCGGCGTAACAGAGACGATGACCGCGGAATTCGCGGTCTCCGAAGCGCGGCCGTGATAGCTCATGCCGTTGACAGCTGTCCGGCCGGGCTCGCTGGAAGCATCCACGACATAGCCGCCGGGACACATGCAGAAGGTATAGACACCTCTCTGATCCCGGCTCTTTGCGGTCAGCTTGTAGGCAGCCGGGGAGAGATAGTCCGCCTCCTTTTCGCCGAACTGTGAGAGGTCGATCATTCGCTGGGAATGCTGCACTCTGAGTCCGACCGCGAACGCTTTTGCCTCCATGGCGACGCCGTCCGCGAGGAAAGCAGAAAAAGTATCCCTGGCGGAATGACCTGCCGCGGTGATCAGGACCTCGCAGGGGATCGTCTCTCCGCCGGAGATCTGTACGCCCGTCACTGTTCCGTCCCGGATCACGAGATGCTCAGCCTTTGTCCGGAACCGCACGGTACCGCCGAGCCGCCGGATCTCCTCCCGCATTCCGGAGACGATACCGATCAGGCGGTCTGTTCCCACGTGGGGCTTCTGCTCCCAGAGGATCTCCCTGTCAGCGCCGAAGCGAACAAAGGTCTCCAGCACCTTCCGGTTCCTTCCGCCGCTGTCCTTTACCATGGTATTCAGTTTTCCGTCGCTGAAGGTCCCCGCGCCGCCTTCCCCGAAGGAGACATTGCTCTCGGGGTCCAGTTCCCCCGTCTCCCAGAAATGCTCCACGCTGATCTTCCGCTCTTCTGCCGGCAGTCCCCGTTCCAGGATCAGAGGACAGTACCCCTGCTCCGCAAGGAGAAGTCCTGCAAACAGCCCCGCAGGGCCCGCACCGATAATGACCGGACGGTGCGGCAGCTTTTCCTTTCCGGAGACTGGCGGCGTGTAGACTTCGGAAGGAGCCGTGGTGATCTTCGGGTCACGGTTCCGCTTCAGGATCTGGTGTTCCTTCCCTGCCTTTACATCCACCGTATAGATCCTCCGGATGTCGTCCTTCTTTCTTGCATCCAGGGAACGCTTCACGATCTCGAAGGAAAGAAGCTCCTGTTCCCGGATATGCAGAAGGGACAGTATCTTTTTTTTCAGATCCTCCGGCCGGTGACGCACCGGAAGAGATATCGAGCTGATTCGGATCGCCATAGGCTTCAGACCCTTCCCGCCAGTTTTCCGCTGGTCCAGCACCACTGCAGGTTGTAGCCGCCGCAGATCCCGTCCACATCCAGGATCTCTCCGGCGAAGCGGAGTCCGGGCACAAGACGGGACTCCATGGTCTCCGGATCAACATCGCGGACATCCACGCCGCCGGTACAGCACTGGGCCTGGTCGAAGCCGGCGGTCCGGATGATCCGGAACCTTGAGGCTGTGACTGTCTCCGCGAGTTTCTCAACTTCTTTTTCTGTGATCTTTCCAGGATCCGTCCCGGGCTTCAGCCCTGCGTCCCGAAGGAGCGCGTTCCAGAGGCTCTTGTTCAGGAGTCCGTTTCCCAGCGCCTCCAGGGAACCGTAGTCCCGGGCGGAGATCCTTTTTTTCAGGTACTCCGCCGCATCCGGGAAATCAGGCAGAAAGTTCACTTCCGCTTCCACTCTTCTTCCCACATGAAGCGCGCGGGATGCTGTCCGGCTGACCTGGAACACTGGAATGCCGGACAGTCCGTAGCTGGTCAGCTGGACTTCTCCTTCTTCTCTTTCCACTTCCCGGTTCTCCAGCATAAGGCGCACCGAAGCGTTCACCCGGACACCGGCCGCGCTCCGGAAGAACTCCTTTTCAGCGCAGTAGAGGCCGCAGAGCGCCGGCAGCGGTTCAACGATCCGGTGTCCCAGCTTTTCCGCGAGAGCAAAGCCGCTTCCGTCGGAACCTGTGCCCGGGGAGGCTTTCGAGCCGCAGGCAAGGATCAGCCGGTCCGCGGCAAACATCTCCAGGTCTGTGAGGACACGGAACCCGCCGTCTTTCTTCCGGCGGATATCCTTAACCGTACACGCGGTCACCACCCGGACACCTGTCCGTCCGCACTCCGAGCGGAGCGCGTTCAGGACGCTGGCTGCCTGTCCGGAGTGAGGGTAGACATAGCCCCCCTCCTTTACAAAGGGTTCTACTCCGAGGGACCGGAACCATTCCACGGTGTCCTCCGGTCCGAATTTTTTCAGCGCAGACATGGGAAAATCCTCCCTGTCAGAATGGTAACAGGGAGGTGTCAGATTCATGTTCGTATAATTGCATTTTCCGTTTCCGGTCTGCAGAAGTTTTTTCCCGACCCGCTCTCCGTGTTCCAGCAGGACGGTCTGCATACCGTTTTCCGCGGCAGTGATGGCCGCTGTCATACCGGCGGGACCTCCGCCGATCACACATATACGCAAATTATTCTCCTCCTCACCTGAGAATGCGGAACCTTCTCGCAGCGCGGATCAGACTGGTGCCTTTGGGGAAATGCTTCAGTTCCTCCTCCGTGATGGTGCCGCTGCGGATCAGAAGGAACGCATAGACCGCGACCGCAAAGGGAATCGAGATCAGGATGCTGAGCGAACGGCTCTCCAGGGCTTTCATCAGCCCCGTCTTCACTGCCCACACTGAAACGCCCATGACCAGAGCACAGCATAACGGCATCAGGAAGGTGCGCCGGTATTCCTGCCTGTGGTGCAGAAGCTTCGAGAGAGATATCCCGTTCAGGACGCACATGCTGAGCGCGAAGCACATATCCGCCATCACTACCCCGAAGATCCCGATCTTTGCGACACGGAGCAGGAAGACCAGGATCCCTGTGTGGATCACCACCGACATCAGAGCGTGCCGCACCGGGATCCGCATGTGGCTGGTGCCCTGCAGGATCGCGTTCGTGACAGTGGAAAGAGAATAGAATATCACAGCGGCGCAGCCGGCGTGCATCATCACCACTGCGCGGTCGCTCCTTCCGAACATCAGAGGGATCAGGGGATCCGCCACTACGGCGAGCCCCACTGCGGATGGGATCGCGACGATCATGGAAAAACGGATGACCGACGAAATATTCTCGTGCACCTTTTTCAGGTCTCCGGCGGAGTTCGCGCGGGAAAGCGCCGGGATCAGGGATGTGGCGACGGAATTGGCGACCATGACGGGGACGTTGATGAGGATCTTGTATTTCGTGGTATAGATACCGTAGTCCGCGGCAGTACGGTCCTGCAGGCCGAGAATGAACATGCTGTGGCCGTAGAACGCGTTGTCGAGGATACTGCAGATATTGTAGATCGCGGTGGAAAGGATCACCGGCACCACAGTCAGGATCAGTGCCTTCGTGATCTCACGGAAGGTCTCGATGTGTTCCGAGGTGTCTTCCGCAGTCCGGGCCTTTATCTGCTCCCGCTTCATGAGAAAGAGGATGATAAAGACCAGCAGAGCGGCAAGGGCGCCGCTCCCGGTGCCGATGGTGCCTCCCATGGCGCCCCAGGCCCGGGATATCCGGTCTGTGTACTGTTTTTCCGTGGCGAAGCGGATCAGCATCCACGCTGCGCCGACACTGACGATGGCGTTGACGATCTGTTCTATCACCTGGGACAGAGCTGTGGGGACCATGGTCGAATGGCCCTGCCAGTAGCCCCTGCACACGCCGAGATAGGAAACGATCCACACCGTGGGAGCCAGCGCCCTCATGGGGTAGGCGGCCTCCGGGATGTGGAGGAAGCTCCGGGCGAACCAGTCCGCCCCGAAAAAGATTACTGTGCACCCGAGACCGCCGGCCAGTGTCGCATACACCAGCGAGGCCTTCAGGATCCGTCCCGCGTTCCTGTAATTACCGGTGGCGATGCGGGCGGAGACCATCTTCGAGACAGCCAGCGGAAGGCTGTAGGAAGAAAGAAGCAGAATGATCGTGTAGATATTAAAAGCGGCGGAATAATAGCCGTTTCCCTCGTCCCCGATGATCCGGGTCAGAGGAAGCCGGTACATCAGCCCGATGATACTGGAGATGATGCCGGACGCGGCATAGATGCTGCCCTGAATCAGAAAACCGTCGTGACGATTCTTCATGTGCTTCAGCCTCTCTGACGTCTGTAACCGATCCCGTCAAGAATCTCGCGCTGCCGCTTCTCCATGATCTCCCGCTCTTCCTCTTCCATATGGTCATATCCGAGAAGATGCAGCATGCTGTGAGCCACCAGGAAAGCCAGTTCCCTCGTCTGGGTATGTCCGTATTCCGCCGCCTGGGATCTGATCCTCTCCACATTCAGGACGATGTCGCCGAGGACCAGTTCCCCGGTCTCCGGATTGAAGCATTCTTCCGTGCAGGCGTTATCATAGTCCGCCGGGGTCCCGAAATCCACCATGGGGAAGGAAAGGACATCCGTAACGCTGTCATTCTCCCGGTAGTCCCGGTTCAGTTCCCGGATGGAGGGACCGTCGGTGATGGTGACAGAGACCTCCGCCTCATAGGGACACTTCTCCGCGTCAAGACAGCCGCAGACCACTGTTTCGATGATCCGGCGGTAGGGGATGTGAAGCTTCTCTTCCGCCTCGTAGGCAATGTCAATCGTCATTTCGTTTTCTCCTGTGCAGATACCTCTGCTTCCGGTCCTCCCGGTGGCTTTCTTTCTTCTCGAACTTGTCGTAGGCTTCGACGATCTTCTGGACCAGAGGGTGGCGCACCACGTCGCGGCTGGTCAGGCGGCAGAAGCCGATCTCTTCGATACCGGAAAGGACCCTTGCCGCGGTGTCAAGACCGGAGGGCATGCCTCCCGGCAGGTCCTTCTGCGTCAGGTCTCCGGTGATGATCGCCTTGGAGCCGAAACCGATGCGGGTCAGGAACATCTTCATCTGAGCCGGCGTCGTGTTCTGCGCCTCATCCAGGATGATATAGGCGTTGTCCAGAGTGCGTCCGCGCATATATGCCAGAGGGGCGACCTCGATCAGCCCCTTCTCGGCGTTATGAAGATAGGTGTCAGGTCCCATGATCTGATACAGCGCGTCATACAGCGGCCTGAGATAAGGATCGATCTTGGACTGAAGGTCGCCGGGAAGGAATCCCAGCTTCTCTCCCGCTTCCATCGCGGGGCGGGTGAGAATGATGCGCTCTGCGTCGCCGTCCCGGAACGCCTGGATCGCCATCGCCATGGCGAGATAAGTCTTTCCTGTTCCGGCAGGTCCGATGCCGAAGGTGATCATCCGGCTGCGGATCAGGTCGACATACTGCTTCTGGCCGAGCGTCTTCGGCTTCACGGGACGTCCTGCAGCAGTGCGGCAGATCAGGTCCCGGTCGATCTCCAGGATCCTGTGCTCCCCTTCATCAAAGGACAGAGAAAGAGCGTAGGCTACATTCTGCTCCGTGATCTCGTTCCCTCTCTTCGAGAGTTCCACCAGATTCTGGAATACAGACGCCGCCTTTTCCACATTCTCCTCGTTTCCGATGATCTTAAGGCACCCGTCCCTTTCGATCATGGTGACGTGAAGGGTACGCTCGATCCGGGACAGATTGGAGTCCATCTGTCCGCAGACATTTTTCTCATGTTCTGCAGGGATGTCGATCAGTCTTTCGGTAGACGCCATATAATCTCCTCATAAACAAGTACCCGGTCTGAAAAGACAGACCGGGTACTGAACTCATCAGTTGAACTTACGCTTTCTCGCAGCTTCGGATTTTTTCTTCCGTCTTACGCTGGGTTTCTCGTAATGCTCTCTCTTGCGAATTTCCTGCTGAATGCCTGCCTTCGCACAGTTTCTCTTAAAACGTCTCAGTGCGCTGTCAAGGCTCTCGTTTTCTTTCACAATCACGTTTGACATGAAACAGCCTAACCTCCCTCCCGGTTGTGAAATTGAAATCCAGATAATTATATCATAAGATCAAAACCTGTCAATCAGTTTCAGAGACTTTTTTTCAGGCTCTGACCTGCTCCGCGAGGACTTCTGCAGCCTTCTTCAGAGCAGCGTCGATACCCGCGGGATTCTTGCCTCCGGCCTGCGCCATGTTCGGGCGTCCGCCGCCGCCTCCGCCGACCAGACCCGCAATGGCACGGATCATGTTGCCCGCATGGGCGCCCTTCTTCTGGGCCGCATCTCCTGCCATGACGATCAGGTTCACCTTGCCGTCCGCGGTGCTGGCGATGACCACCACGCCGTCGTCCGTCTTCGCTTTCATGTTGTCGCCGAGGGTGCGGAGCTCGTTCATCTGTACGCCGTCCAGCTTCATGGTCAGAAGCTTTACGCCGCCGATCTCTTCCACCTGGTCAGCCGCGCCGGAAGCCGCGCTCATGGCCGCCTGGTTCTTCAGCTTCTCGTTTTCAGAACGGATCTCCTTCATTTCCGCGAGGAGGGAGTCGACCTTTCTGGAAAGGTCTGCAGGAGCGCTCTTCAGCTTTGCCGCGATCTCGTGCAGTTCGGCTTCCACCGTCTTATAGTAGCTCAGCAGGCCTTCGCCGGTCAGCGCTTCGATCCTGCGCACGCCTGCGGAAATGCCGTTTTCGGAGAGGATGCGGAAAGCGCCGATCTGGTCTGTGTTGGAGACATGGGTGCCGCCGCAGAGCTCTTTTGAGAAATCGCCGACGGAGACGACGCGGACCTCGCTGCCGTACTTCTCGCCGAACAGGGCCATTGCGCCGCTCTTTCTCGCTTCTTCAAGGCTCATGATCTCGGTCATGACTGTAATGTGTTCACGGATCTTCTCATTGACAAGATCCTCGACCTTCTTCAGTTCTTCCGCTGTCAGCGCCTGGAAATGCGTGAAGTCAAAGCGGAGTCTTCCGGCATCCACAAAGCTTCCCTTCTGCTCGACGTGATCGCCCAGCACTTCGCGGAGCGCTTTCTGGAGCAGGTGGGTGCAGGTGTGGTTCTTGCAGGTGGAGGCGCGCTTCTCCTCGTCTACTTCCATGGTGACGGTCCCGCCAACCGTGAACATGCCGGAAAGGACCCGGCCGGTGTGGCCTACCTTGCCGCCTTTCAGATGGATCGTATCCTCGACTGCAAATTCGCCGTTCTCCGTGCGGATCACGCCGGTATCTCCCTGCTGGCCGCCCATGGTGCCGTAGAAGGGGGTCCTGTCGGTGACGATGGTTCCTCTGTCGCCGTCCGCCAGAGCCTGGGTAAGCTCAGTGTCAAGGATCGCTTCGCCGTTCTCATCTGTATCTCCGCTCTCGGTGAGTCTGACGATCGCGGTGATGGTACCGTCGGCGGTGAGTCTGTTGTAGCCCACGAATCTGGTCGTAAGAGAAGCGTCGATCTGCTGATAGGCAGTCTGCTCTTCGCCCATATAGTTGGTCTGCTTCCTGGCGCTGCGGGCGCGCACCTTCTGCTCCTGCATGGCCTTGTCGAATCCTTCCTGGTCCACGCCGAAGCCCTTTTCCTCCAGGATCTCCTTCGTGAGATCCAGCGGGAATCCGTAGGTGTCATAGAGTCGGAATGCTTCCGCGCCCTCCAGTTCTTTCTTTCCGTCGGCCTTCATTTTGTCCTCCAAATCGGAAAGGATCTGCAGGCCCTGGTCGATGGTGCGGTTGAATTTTTCCTCCTCGCTGCTCAGGACAGTGAGGATCATGGCTTTCTTCTCCTCCAGCTCAGGATAGCCGTCTTTGGAGGTCTCGATCACGGTCTCCGCCAGCTGTCCGAGGAACTTGCCCTGGATGCCGAGAAGTCTTCCGTGACGTGCGGCGCGGCGCAGCAGTCTGCGGAGCACGTAGCCGCGGCCCTCGTTGCTGGGAGTGATGCCATCTGAGATCATGAAGGTACAGGAACGGATGTGATCCGTGATGACGCGGAGGGAGATATCCTTCTTTTCGTCCTGCTTGTAAGGGATCTGCGCCAGTCTTGCCACATGGTCCAGCAGAGCGCGGATCGTGTCGACCTCAAAGATGGAATCCACGTCCTGCACCACAACTGCGAGACGCTCCAGACCCATGCCGGTGTCGATGTTCTTGTTCTTCAGCTCGGTGTAGTTTCCGTGGCCGTCATTGTCAAACTGGGTAAAGACGTTGTTCCAGACCTCCATGTAGCGGTCGCAGTCGCAGCCGACAGTGCAGGTGGGCTTGCCGCAGCCGTACTGTTCGCCGCGGTCATAGTACACCTCAGAGCAGGGGCCGCAGGGACCGGAGCCGTGCTCCCAGAAGTTGTCTTCCTTGCCGAAGCGGAAGATCCTGTCTTTGGCGATCCCAATCTCTTTGTTCCAGATATCGAACGCCTCGTCGTCGTCCTTGTAGACAGACGGATACAGGCGGTCCGGCTCAAGGCCCACCACCTCAGTCAAAAATTCCCAGGTCCAGGCGATCGCTTCATGCTTGAAGTAGTCCCCGAAGGAGAAATTGCCGAGCATCTCGAAAAACGTGCCGTGGCGCGCTGTCTTTCCGACATTGTCGATATCGCCGGTGCGGATGCACTTCTGACATGTGCACACGCGTCTTCTCGGCGGGATCTCCTGTCCCGTGAAATAGGGCTTCAGCGGAGCCATGCCCGCGTTGATCAGCAGAAGGCTGTTGTCGTTGTGCGGTACCAGGCTGAAGCTCTTCATGGAGAGATGGTCCTTGCTCTCAAAGAAATCCAGGAACATCTTCCGAAGTTCGTTCACTCCGTACTTTTTCTTGATCATAGCTGCTATCCTCTTTTTGGTTGCTTTGAACTTTCATTAAAGAACACTGAGCTCCACTATAGCACAGCCCGCACATTTTCTCAAGAATCTCTTGGACTGATCGCTGCGGGTAAAAGCGGACATTCGCAATCCGCTGCGGTTCACATTCTGTCCTTGTACCGCTCCAGCAGTTCATAAGCTCTGGCCTTCGTTGCTTTCGCCTGCACGCGCGTGTATTCGGCCCCCTGTTCCGGGCCGCCTGCGGACCCTCTTGCCAGAGCGGAAGCCTTTTCGTCCCTTCTCCGCCTCCACTCCTGCTGTTCCCTTGCCAGAGCTTCCGCCTCATCCCGGGGCAGGACTGCCATAATGCAGGAGTAAAGAGAGTTCAGCTGGGTCTCCCAGTACCGCAGCTCCGAGACAGCCTGGTTTTTCCGTGTCACGGATCTTTCATCCCCGGGTCTTCCGGACTGAAGCCGTTCCAGCGTCTCCTCTGTCTCCCGGAATTTTTTCCGGAATTCCTCATATCTGCCGGAGGATCTCTTCCTGACGTTTATGGAGGGACCGGCAGCCGGCTCGACTTTTGTCTCCGGCACAGCGCTCTCTTCCCGGGCGATCTCCGCCGGGGCCCGCTGTTCCCTGAGATTCCTGACGGCTTCTCCCGTCCAGAAAGTAACCAGCGCTCCGATGATCAGGAGCGCCAGGATGATCTGATTCAGTTTTCTGTTGATCATGGCAGAATATCTTCCTGTATATCCTCCGACAGGAAATCCCCGTCGGCAGCGCCTGTTGCCAGACGGTCGCAGCGCTCGTTTTCAGGATGTCCCGCATGGCCCTTTACCCAGTGGAACGTGACCTTATGAGGCTCCATCGCCTTCAGGAGGCGTTTCCACAGGTCCACGTTCTTCACGTCTTCGTTCCGTCCCCGCTTCCATCCCTTCGCCTCCCAGCTCTCGATCCAGTGCTGGTTGAAGGCGTCCGTCAGGTACTTCGAGTCGGAATAGACGTCGACGATGCAGGGACGGTTCAGAGCTTCCAGGCCTGCGATGCAGCCCAGGAGCTCCATCCGGTTGTTCGTCGTCCTGCGGTAGCCCCGGGAAAGCTCCTTCTCATGCAGATTCCCGCCGGCATCCGTAAACTGCAGGATCGTTCCATATCCGCCCGGGCCGTCCGGGTTCCCCCGGGCAGACCCGTCGGAAAAAAGCAGTATTCTGAACATTTACCGGCTCCACTTCTCGCAGAGGGCGCGGATCTGCTCGGCGAATTTCCTGAGATCCTTGTTCGTGCCTCCGGCATTCTCCTGGACGACTTTGCGGAGCATCTCCACGCTGTCCTCCAGGTCTGCAAAGTACTTGTTCGCGATCTTCCGGGCTTCGTCCTCTTTCGTGATCGGAATGCCCTCAGTGATCTTCAGCCACTTTCCTTCCGCCAGATCATAAACGGACCCGGAGAACGGCGCATCGGCATGGATCCCGTGCCTCTCTTTCAGCCACGCGCAGAACTCGTCCGTGACAGAGTCCTCTCCGTGGACCACAAAGACCTGGGAGGGCATCTGTTCTGTGAAGGACATGATCCATTTCTCCAGGCCGTCCCTGTCTGCGTGACTGGACATATCGCGCATGTTCGCGATCTTCGCGTTGACCTCGATGGTCTCCCCGAAAAGCTTCACTGTGTCTGCGCCGTCCTGCAGCACTCGTCCCAGTGTACCGTAGGCCTGATAGCCCGCAAATACGACAGTGGATTCCGGACGCCACAGATTGTGTTTCAAATGATGACGGATACGCCCGGCGTCGCACATGCCGGCGGCACTGATGATGACCTTGGGGTTCTCCAGAAAGTTGATGGCTTTGGATTCATCCGCTGTCACAGCTGTGCGGAGCCCCGGGAAGGAAATGGGGTTCACGCCCTTCCGCACCAGCTCCTGGGTCTCATCGTTGAAGCAGTCGATCAGGTTGTTCTGGAAGATCTCCGTGGCTTCCAAAGCCAGAGGGCTGTCCAGCCAGACTTCGTAGTCCGGATGCCCCTTGACCATATCCTCCTCCCTGATCTGCCGGAGAAAATAGAGCAGCTCCTGAGTCCTGCCCACCGCAAACGCAGGCATGACCACATTGCCGCCGCGGTCAAAGGTCTCCTGCATGATTGCGGCCAGCTCCTTCGCGTGGTCCGTCTTCTCCTTGTCGTGGAGGCGGTTCCCGTAGGTACTCTCCATCACAACATAATCAGCGGAGGTGACGTACTCCGGATCCCGGATGAGGGGCTTGCCGGTATTGCCGATATCGCCGGAGAAGACGATCTTCTTCGAGACACCGTTCTCCTCCAGCCAGAATTCCACAGAGGCGGAGCCGAGCAGGTGGCCTACATCCGTGAAACGCATGGTGATCCCTTCGTCGAGCTTCTTCTTTTCTTCGTAATCTGCGCTCTCGATCAGGTTCAGACAGTTCACCGCGTCGTCCATGGTATACAGCGGCTCCACCGGCGGTGCGCCGGCGCGCTGAGCCTTCCTGTTCTTCCACTCCGCTTCCTGCAGCTGGATGTTGGCGGTGTCGATGAGCATGATCTGACAGAGCTGGCGGGTGGCGGGCGTAGTGATGACGCGGCCGCGGAACCCGTTTTTGTAGAGCAGGGGAAGAAGTCCTGTATGGTCGATATGGGCGTGGGTAAAAACCAGAAAATCGATCTTTGAGGGCGGGACCGGAAGTTCCGCGTTCTCATAGATGTTCCTGCCCTGCTCCATGCCGTAGTCCACCAGGAGATGTTTCCCGTTGACATTCATATAGTGACAGCTTCCAGTTACTTCGTGATCGGCGCCTATGAATTCGATTACCATAGAAGCTCTCCTTTATTCGCTCAAGTACGCTGCCTTGACTTTAGGATCATTCATCAGGTCGGATGCACTGCCCGACAGACTGATGGTTCCGGTCTCCAGAACATAGGCCCGGTCCGCGATGGAGAGAGCCTTCTTCGCGTTCTGTTCCACCAGAAGCACCGTGGTGCCGCTTTTGTGGATCGACTGGATGATATCGAAGATCTCGTTTACATAGATGGGGGAAAGGCCCATGGAGGGCTCGTCCATGACGATCATGGACGGACGGCACATCAGGGCGCGTCCCATTGCAAGCATCTGCTGCTCTCCTCCGGAGAGCGTTCCGGCAGGCTGGTTCTTCCGCTCCGCAAGACGCGGGAACCTGTGATAGACCTGTTCCAGTGTCTCCTGCACCTCTTCCTTTGAAGTGCGGGTGTAGGCTCCCAGCATCAGGTTCTGGAGCACCGTCAGGCTTGCGAATACCCGCCGTCCTTCCGGTACATGCGCCAGTCCCTCTTTTACCAGGGAGTGACCCGGCAGGTGGGTGATGTTCTTTCCGTTGTAGAAGACCTCTCCGCCCTGAGGGTTGATCAGTCCTGTGATGGTGTGGAGCGTCGTTGTCTTTCCTGCGCCGTTGGCGCCGATCAGCGTGACGATCTCCCCCTTCTCCACAGTGAAGGAGATACCCTTGATCGCGTGGATCATGCCGTAATAAACATGAAGATCCTTAACTTCCAGTAATGCCATTGGTCCGTCGCCTCCTTAGTCTCCGAGATATGCCTTGACGACTTCCGGATCGTGCAGGACCTCCAAAGTCTCGCCCTGGCACAGGATCCGCCCGAAATTCAGCACTGTCAGCTTTTCGCAGATCCCGGCCACCAGCTTCATGTCATGCTCGATAAGAAGAATAGTCATGTCAAAACGGTCCCGGACCAGACGGATCGTCTCCATCAGTTCCGCTGTCTCGTTGGGGTTCATGCCGGCCGCCGGCTCATCCAGAAGAAGAAGCTTCGGCCCCGTGGCCATGGCTCTGGCGATCTCCAGCTTTCTCTGCATACCGTAGGGAAGGTTGGAGGCAGTGACATTCGCGTGGTTCACCAGTCCGAAGACATCCAGGAGCTCCAGCGCTTTTTTGTCCATCTCCTTTTCCATGGCGCGGAAACGAGGAAGACGGAGGATCCCCTCAAGGGTCGTGTACTCGTGGTGATTATGCAGTCCCGCCTTCACATTGTCCAGCACAGATAGCTGGCTGAACAGCCGGATGTTCTGGAAGGTCCGGGCGATGCCGTCCTTGTTGATCTCCACGCAGCTTTTTCCCGTGATGTTTTTTCCGTCCAGCTTGATGAACCCTTTGTCCGGTTTGTACACACCGGTGAGCAGATTGAACACCGTCGTTTTTCCGGCGCCGTTGGGGCCGATGAGTCCATACAGATCGTTCTTTTCGATGGTGACACTGAAATCATCCACCGCCTTCAGGCCTCCGAAGGAGATCCCGAGATTATTTACTTCAAGAATAGACATTGTTCACCGCCTCACTTTCCCGCTGCTTCCGCCGAATCG
>CACZFV010000053.1 GCA_902780465.1 uncultured Lachnospiraceae bacterium | reverse complement strand
TTCGAGAAAAGGCTTCCCATCCTGTGTCTTCAGAAGGGCGGAGGGTCGGACGCCCCGCTCCTCCAGGGCGTCAAGAAGCGCCAGACCCGCACAGAGGCAGCGTCGTTTGTCCGCTTCCATCCGGAAGCGCGCTGCTGCCGCGATCCTGTCATTCCATCCCGCCGCTTTGAGCCGCTGCTCTGCTGCGGCTGCCCGCCCCGGTACTTCAAACATATGAATATTGTAATAATAGATCTCCATGCCCTTACTCTAACATACCTTTCTGTTTCTTCACTACTTTTTCAGTGTTTATTTAACTTTTGTTCACACTTCTTTCGTTTTGAAACGGTATAATGCAGTAGTAAACCAAAGCACATAGGAGGTAAAAGATGAAACTTTCCCGTAACACTGTCCGCGTTCTCGCAGTGACACTGATTGCCGGATCCTCTCTTTTCATAACGTCCTGCGGAAAGAATAAGACGACTGAAGCCACCAATGCAGCCGCAGCCACCACAGCGGCGCCGATCATCAAAGAAACGGAAGCACCCACGGAACCCGTGGCCGAGATCACCGGTGCTCCCGGCAGTGAAAAAGAGACGGAAGCCGCTGTCTCCTCAGGAAAACTGAAGACCTCGATTCAGAAATATGAGGTGAACAGCATCTCTGTCGAGTATCCTGTTGTCTCAGGCATGGAAAACAGCTCCCAGCAGGACAAGCTGAACGAGCACCTGAAGGAAAACGCCCTGTCCATTCTGAAAAACTATCCCGACTCCAAGGAACCCATGGATGAGTCCCAGGACACCCTGGAAGTGAAGTGCACTGTCATCTCCGCCGACAGCGGCCGCGTCACTGTCACTTACGAAGGATACTACAACATGAAAGGCGCCGCGCATCCGAACAACCTTTTCTACACCAATACAGTGGATGTGAAGTCCCTCAAGGACCTTTCCCTGAAGGATGCCGCCGATCCCTACACCATGGCTACCTATGCGCTGTCCGAGGAAGTTGCATTCGTCACAGCAGATCCCGAAGCCGCGAAAGCTGTCGCAGAAGGCCTGAAGGCTGTCCAGAAGGATATGACCGTGGAACAGTACCAGGAGTGTCTTGAAAAGGCGGACTTCCCGCTGAAAAAGGGATCCGACGGAAAGACTGTCACCTGGCCCGCTTCCTTCAGCTATGAGTCCGAAGGGACCCTGTACTACTCCGTTCCGGTGCCCCACGCTCTCGGAGATTACATCATCATTGAGTACGATATTACGACGAAGTAAAAAAAGGAATGCAGTGATGCGCCGCACCACTGCATTCCTTTTTTTTATTTCATGTTCCGCATTTCAGGTTCTGATCTCTCAGCCCTTTGTGCCGTCATACAGATCGACAAGCTTTGTCAGGTACTCGTAACGGTCCATAGCATCCTGCTCGTTCTGCTGGAAGAGCTTTTCTGCTCTTTCCGGATTCTTCAGCATCAGGGAGTTGTAACGGACTTCGCCCATCAGGAACTCTCTGTAAGCTTCTCTGTTCGGAGCCTTGGAGTCGAGGCTGAACTTCTTCTCAGCAGCCGGGTTGAAGCGGAAGTTGTTCCAGTATCCGCATGCCACAGCCAGCTTCTCTTCGGTCATAGCCTTGCTCATGCCCTTCTTGATGCCGTGGTTGATGCAGGGAGCGTAAGCGATGATCAGGGACGGACCCGGATAAGCCTCAGCCTCTGCAAGAGCCTTGACAGCCTGGTTCATGTCAGCGCCCATGTTGATCTGTGCGACATAGACGTAGCCGTAGGTCATTGCGATGCCTGCAAGATCTTTCTTCTTCACATCCTTACCGCCTGCAGCGAACTGTGCCACTGCGCCGGTCTTGGTGGACTTGGAGGACTGTCCGCCGGTGTTGGAATAGACCTCGGTATCGTAGACCATGATGTTGATATCCTTGCCGGATGCAAGCACGTGGTCAACGCCGCCGAAACCGATATCGTATGCCCAGCCGTCGCCGCCGAATACCCACTGGCTCTTCTTGTTCAGGAAGTCCTTGTCAGCAAGGATCTCCTTCGCAGCGTCGCTTCCCTCTGCCTCGAGAGCTGCGACCAGAGCGTCGGTCGCCTTGCCGTTGGTAGCGCCGACACCGAAGGTATCGATCCACTCCTTGGCAGCGGCCTTCAGGCCTTCATCAGCGGTAGCCGCGCAGAGCGCCTCAACCTTGGTCTTCAGACCGTCGCGGAGTGCTCTGTTGGCAAGCAGCATGCCGTAACCGAACTCAGCGTTGTCCTCGAACAGGGAGTTGTCCCATGCCGGGCCCTGGCCCTTTGCGTTCACGGTGTAAGGCGTAGACGGTGAAGAGTTGCCCCAGATGGAGGAGCATCCGGTCGCGTTGGAGATGTACATTCTGTCACCGAACAGCTGGGTGATCAGCTTCGCGTACGGGGTCTCGCCGCAGCCTGCGCATGCGCCGGAGAATTCAAGGAGCGGCTTCTTGAACTGGCTGCCCTTGATGGAGACTTCTTTGAACTTGTCGATCACTTCCTGCTTGTCCGGCAGAGTGACTGCATAATCGAAATACTTCTGCTTGTCGTAGTTCTTAGCAAGCGGCTGCATCTCGAGGGTCTTGTTCTTCATGTTGCCCGGGCAGACATTTGCGCAGCTTCCGCAGCCTGTGCAGTCCAGAACGGAGATGTTGATCTGGAACTTGTAACCCGGCATCTGCTTCAGGTCGACGATCTGAGCGCCTTCCGGAGCCTTTGCAGCCTCTTCCTCAGTCATAGCGACCGGACGGATGGCAGCGTGCGGGCAGACATAGGAGCACTGGCAGCACTGAATGCAGGTGGAAGCGTTCCACACCGGAACATTGACAGCGATTCCGCGCTTCTCGTAAGCAGCAGTTCCGCTGGGGGTAACGCCGGAAGCGTAATCCACAAATGCGGAGACGGGCAGGTTGTTGCCTTCCTGAGCGTTGACTGCAGCCTGGACAGTGTTGACGAACTTCAGGGTCGCTTCCGGTCCGACGGTCGCGTGCGTGAAGTCAAGGCCTTCGTCCTGAGCATCCTTCCAGCTCTCCGGGATCTGGACCTTGTGAGCGCCGTTCGCGCCGGCGTCGATAGCGTTCCAGTTCTTCTGGACAACGTCTTCACCCTTTGCACCGTAGCTCTTCTTCGCAGCAGCCTTCATGAGCTCGATGGCCTTCTCCTCCGGGATGATGCCGGTCAGCTTGAAGAATGCGGACTGAAGGATAGTGTTGATACGGGTCGGGCCCATGCCGGTCTCGATACCGATCTTGACGCCGTCGATGGTGTAGAAGTTGATCTTGTGGTCATAGATGAACTTCTTGACCTGGCCGGGAAGGTGCTTCTCCAGCTCCTCATCGCTCCATGCGCAGTTCAGCAGGAAGGTGCCGCCGTCGACCAGCTCCTGGACCATGTTGTACTTGCGGATGTATGCCGGCATATGGCATGCAACGAAGTTTGCCTTGTGGATCAGGTAGGTGGACTTGATCGGCTTCTTGCCGAAGCGCAGGTGAGACATGGTCACACCGCCGGACTTCTTGGAGTCGTAATCAAAGTACGCCTGGGCATACATATCGGTGTTGTCGCCGATGATCTTGATGGAGTTCTTGTTTGCACCGACGGTACCGTCTGCGCCAAGACCCCAGAACTTGCAGTTGGTGGTTCCTTCCGGAGTGGTGACAAGAGCCGGTCCGACCGGGAGGGACAGGTTGGTGACATCGTCCACGATGCCGATGGTGAATCTCTTCTTGTCCTCGTTGTCAAACACAGCAACGATATCCTTCGGGGTGGTATCCTTGGAACCAAGGCCGTAACGTCCGCCGAACACCGGGATGTTCTCGAACTCAGAGCCCTTCAGAGCTGCGACGACATCCAGATACAGCGGCTCGCCAAGGGAACCGGACTCCTTCGTTCTGTCGAGGACTTCGATCTTCTTGACAGTCTTCGGAATAGCTTCGATCAGAGCCTTCGCGCTGAAGGGTCTGTACAGACGGACCTTCACGACACCGACTTTGCGGCCCTGAGCCAGCAGGTAGTCGATGGTCTCTTCGATGGTGTCATTGACGGAACCCATAGCCACGATGACGGTCTCTGCATCCGGTGCGCCGTAGTAGTTGAACAGCTTGTAATCGGTGCCGAGCTTCTCGTTGACCTTGTCCATGTACATCTGGACAACTTCCGGAAGAGCGTCATAATATTTGTTTCTTGCTTCGTTGATCTGGAAGAAGATATCCGGGTTCTGAGCCTGGCCCCACTCCTCAGCGTGGTTCGGGTTCAGGGCTTTCTTTCTGAACTCGGCAATGGCTTCCATATCAGCCATGTCCTTCAGGTCCTCGAAGTCCCAGATCTGGATCTTCTGGATCTCGTGGGAGGTGCGGAAACCGTCGAAGAAGTTGATGAACGGGATCTTGCCCTTGATCGCTGCAAGATGTGCGACGGGAGTCAGGTCCATGACTTCCTGGACGGAAGACTCGCAGAGCATGGCGCATCCGGTCTGCCGACATGCATAGATATCGGAGTGGTCACCGAAAATGGAAAGAGCGTGGGTGGCAACTGCACGAGCGGAAACGTTGAAAACGCCCGGAAGCATTTCGCCGGCAACTTTGTAGAGGTTCGGGATCATCAGAAGAAGACCCTGGGAAGCAGTGTAGGTCGTAGTCAGGGCGCCTGCCACAAGAGAGCCGTGCACAGCACCTGCGGCGCCTGCCTCGGACTGCATCTCCGTGATCTGCACGGTGCGGCCGAAGATGTTCTTCAGACCCTGAGTAGCCCACTCATCCGTGTGCTCCGCCATCGGTGAAGAAGGCGTGATCGGATAGATAGCCGCGACATCAGTGTACGCATAGGAAGCGTGCGCCGCTGCCTGGTTACCATCCATGGTTTTCCATTTTCTTGCCATGTTGTTACCTCCTGATATGTTAATAAACCAATTGGAATACATAAGAATAAGATCGATTCTCCATAAATATAATCGATTATAGTTATTATAACAATCTATAGCTCAAAATCAAATATTCTGTGTGTACATATTTAAAAACATTAACCTTACTTCGGCCTTGTGCTGCCGCACTCGGCGCAGAATCTTCCTTCGTTTTCAGAATACCCGCATGCGGGGCAGGTCCATGTGCCGTCCTCCCGGACTGTGTAGGCAAAGGAAGAAGTCCCCGCGTCGGAAGAAACAGGCGGTACAGCAGGTCCGGACGAGGTGAAAGGATTCCTGTAGGGGTTCGGTTCCTGTTCCGTCTTCAGAAGCTTCCCGGGGTCGATGCAGCCGTATAGCAGATCGCTGATCTCTTTCCATACCTCATCTCCGCCCTGTTGGGACACGGCCCCGTAATCGATTTTTCGTGTCTCCATCGGGCTCCCTCCGACAGAAGTGTCATCAAATACCAGCGTGATCCCCGCACTGGAAGAATAATCGTACACTATCATTTTCTTATCAGGATCTTCCCGCAGGAAGGACCATGCCGCCAGGTTCTCCCTGTCTGCGATCGCCTGCATTTTTTCAAAGGCTTCGTCCTCTGCGGAATAGACGCTGGTGATAACCGGTTCATAGACTTTCATGTCCATGTGGACTAGTCTCCCCTCTCCGTCCGCACGGCTCAGTTCCAGGGAAGACTTTGCGTAGCTGCCCATCATCATGCCGGAGGAAGAACTGCTCATGGTGACACTGATCAGGGGGCCGTGTTCTTCTTTCTTTTCCCGCACCTCCTTCAGTGTCGGATAATGACCGTCTTCCGGCCACATCTCTCTCTTCACAGACATCCCGAGCTTTGCTTTCCGGGGCGCTCCGCAGGTCCTGCAGAATCTTTCTGTCTCTTGGTTTTCCGCGCTGCACTCCATGCAGATCCATATGCCGGCACTGCTCTCCATCATCGTCTCTGCCTCCTTTTTATCGGCCGTCGTTTCCGCCGCAGCCGTCGTTTCTGCTGCAGTCGTCACTTCTGCCGCAGCCGTCGTTTCCGCTGCTGAAGATACCCCTCCGCACGCTGTGAGCAGGGTCAGAAAAAACCCGCCTGCCAGCAGTACTCCGGATCTTCTTTTCATGGTGGATCCTCCTTTCACAGAAAACGAAAAAAGCCGCCGCATTAAGAAAAGGACACAGCCGGTCGGTTCTTAATGCGGCAGCATCTTTCTGCCTCTTTTACAGGGTTAAGATTATGTTCATTGTCCGGGACCCGGGAAGGGAGCCACCGTCTCATGCGCAGGCGCCGCTGTGGTCTCGATCGTTCCGGGACCGGGTCCTGCCTCAACTGTTCCGGAGCTGCCTCCGGGACCGCTGCTCACTGTTTCCGAGGGCGCGGATGACGGGCCGGGACCGGGCGCGTCCACCGTCTGCTGTACAGGCGGCGCAGTGGGTGCAGCCGGTGCGGTCGGTGCGGTCGGTGCGGAAGTCGTGCTGTGCACGACAGTCTCTCCAGGGCCTACCTGTACCACATGGACCGTCTCGGCTTCTGTCGCGCTGTCGTTCCTCTGTTCCGCCACAGTCTCCGTATTCTCGACGATCATCGTGGTCTCGCCTTCCGGGATCGTGACTACGCCGGAAGTATTTCTTGCGATCTTCTTGGAATGGCCTTTATAAGTACTGTTGTGGAAGAACACGTCGGAGACAACTTCGCCGTCTTTTTTCGTCACCAGGTTCGTCACCCAGCGGCTTCCCATGCTTCCGTTGTCGATCAGGTTCTCGATGCCGGGCTGCAGAGTGGTGTCTTCCACATATTCAACGGAAGCATTGTCAAACTCATCCGTTTTTTTGGAGCTGAGGGAGATCGTGACTCCTTCCTCCAGTACCGGGAGTCCCACAATGGAGACGGTGACTGTCCGGTCATAGAAATCCGCGCGGATCGCAATGGAGGAGGATGTTGTGTTCACGAAGCGCATATCCGGTCCCGCATATCCGTCGTAGCTGACGGTCGCATCTTCACCAGGCGTGACGTAAGACGGTTCAAAGGTATGGGCATGCCGCTCCGTCGGCGTCAGTCCGGCTTTGATGACTGCGTTGTACAGTGTTGAAGAGACCTGGCACACACCGCCGCCGGGTTCCTGCACCACGACGCCGTTCTGGTAGGCGCCGGCAGGTTTGTAGCCTCGCTCCAGTGTTCTGTTTCCCGTGGTCTTGTTGAAGGAGAATTCCTCTCCCACCTGGAGGATCTTTCCGTTGATGGCCTGGCACGCCAGGTTCAGGTTGTTGTTGCGGTCTGAATTGGCAGTGGCTTTTGTGGTAAAGGTCCCGATGATCTTATATTTCTCTTTCGCCTGGGCTGCCGTGAGTTCCGCAGGCGTGACGTCCGCCTTCACCTTGATCACCCGGTCGTAGTCCTGCTCCTTCATGGCAGTCCGGATATCTTCCGCCAGCTTTTCCTGATCCACTGTTCTGCCATCCACGGATTCAGAGTACGTAAACTGCTTGTTTTCCTTGTCGTAGGATGTCACGGCGCCGTTTTTCGGCTTTCTGTCCCATTTCGCCGCCATGGCAGCCGCTTCCATGCTGATCTCCTCGTCCAGGCTGTCCGCGTTGATAATGTAAGCTTCCGCGGGCGTCCTGCCGCTGTCATAGATCTCCGCCAGGATCTTGTCCAGCCGGATGGTCATAAGATCCATGATCTCAAAGGACTCATCCCCCTCTGAGGGAGCCTCGAGTTCTGCCTTCATGCTCCAGCTGAACTTGTCGAGGACCGCTTTCCTGGCCTGTGCCCTGTCCATCCCGGTAATGTCGATGTCATTGATCGTCACTGCCTTCTTCAGTTCCGTGGATTCGACGGTGATCGCTTCTGTCGACTGACTCTCCGACACTGCCGACGGATTGCCGCTCTCCCCGTTTCTCATGAATTTGCGGACGCCGAACACTACCAGTGAAATGACCAGGACAGCTGCAGCGCCGCCCACCAGCATCCTGATCCTTCTTTCTTTCTCTCTTCTTCTCTTCCGTCTGTAATAACTGTTCCCGGGATAGGAATTTCTTCCGTTCCCGCTTCTGTTCGATCTGTTTATATCTGCCATGAATAGCCCATGCTCCTGCATATTTAATAATTCCGCTCATCGCGGAATTCTTTGTCTGACAGTATAACATAATTCAGCGGAAATAAAAGCCGTCTTTGTGTTACAATAATTTTACATTTCTGTAAATGCTCCTGGAGGATGACAGATGATCGATCTTCACGTACATTCCACAGCTTCTGACGGTTCCCTCACGCCCAGGGAGCTTGTTTACTATGCGGCAGAAAAGCAGCTTTCCGCCATCGCTCTCACAGATCACGACACGGTTTCCGGTCTCGCGGAAGCCATTGCGGCATCGCACCATGCCGGCATCGAACTGATCCCCGGTGTGGAAATGTCCTGTGTCTGGGAGGGAACGGAGATCCACATTCTGGGGTATTTCGTCGATACAGGATCTCCTGCCCTGCAGGACGGTCTTTCCTGGTTCCGGCGGATGCGGGACGAACGGAACGAAACGATCCTCGACAACCTTGCGGAGGATGGGATCCTTCTCACGGAAGAGGAGCTCCGGGCGGGCGATCCCGACACCGTCATCACCCGCGCGCATTTCGCCCGTCTCCTGATGGAAAAAGGTTATGTCCGGGACAGAAAAGAGGCCTTTGCCGGTTATCTTGCCTACGGCGGGAAATATGTCCCCACCAAGGACGAGCTCACTCCGGAACGCGTCATGCAGATGTTTTACGACGGCAGGATCTGGCCTTCCCTGGCCCATCCAGTGCAGTACCACCTGGATGAAGACAGCCTTGTGCAGCTGATCGCCGAGCTGAAAGCCATGGGACTCCGGGGCATCGAAGCCTGGCACTCCTCCCAGAGCTGGCAGGACACCGCCCGCCTCCAGACCATCGCCCGCCTCTCCGGTCTGATTCCCACCGGCGGCAGTGATTTCCACGGAAGCAGCAAGCCTGACGTGGAGATCGGAACCGGGAGGGGAAATCTGAAGATCCAGGAGCGCGTCCTCGACGCGATCAAGGAAGATTACGCGCAGCAGTTCTGATCACGGATGACCTTCCGTCGCTCCGCAGCATGCAAAGGCCCGCGTACCAAATGGTACGCGGGTCTCTTCTTTTCTTTATGTTGTCCCGGTAAGGAATTATTCGTCGTCGCCCTTCAGAAGCGCAGCTCTTGCCTCGACTTCCTTCTTCTGGACATCGCCCGGGCACTGCTCATAGCGGGAGAACTCGTAGGAGAAATCGCCAAGACCGCCGGTCATGGAGCGAAGGTCCGTGCTGTAGCCGTACAGTTCGGAGATCGGGATGTCCGCGGAGATGGTCTGTCTGCCGTGGTGGTCGGACTCCATGCCGAGCACGCGGCCTCTTCTTCTGTTCAGGTCGCCCATGACGTCACCGGTGTTGGAATCCGGAACATTGACCTTCAGAGAGACGATCGGCTCAAGCAGGATCGGGTTGGCCTCCATGAAGCCCTTCTTGAAGGCGATGTTGGCTGCCATCTTGAATGCCATTTCGGAGGAATCCACCGGATGATAGGAACCGTCCAGAAGGATCGCCTTGATGCCGACGACCGGATATGCCGCCAGGGGTCCCTTGGTGCAGCACTCTGCGATACCTTTTTCAACTGCCGGGAAGTAGTTCTTCGGAACGGAACCGCCGAAGACCTGCTCCTCGAACACGTAGGGAGTGGAAAGATCTCCGGAGGGCTCGAAGCTCATCTTGACATCGCCGAACTGGCCGTGTCCGCCGGACTGCTTCTTGTAGCGGCCGGGAGCCTCCACTTTCTTGCGGATGGTCTCGCGGAACGCGAATTTCGGCTTGTCGAGCTCGATCTCAGCCTTATAGCGGCTCTGCAGCTTGCTGACAGCAATATCGATCTGCTGGTCGCCGATGCCGTAGATCAGGGACTGGCGGTTCTCAGCGTCGACCACGGTCTTCAGGGTGAGATCCTCATCCATCAGCTTTGCAAGACCGGAAGCGATCTTATCTTCCTCGCCCTTGTTCTTCGCGGTGTATGCCTTGTAGGTATAGGGCTGGGAGATCTTCGGGCGGTGATACATGATCGGCGCGTTCTTCATCGCGATGGTGTCGCCGGTCTGGGTGAGGTTCAGCTTAGCCATAGCGCCGATATCGCCTGCCTTCAGCTCCGGGACCTCGATGGTCTCTTTGCCGCGCAGCACAAAGATCTTGCCGGACTTCTCCTCGGACTCCTTCGGGACGTTGTAGATCACGGTATCGGGCTTCAGGGTGCCGGTGCAGATCTTGACCAGGCTGTACTTTCCGATGAAGGGATCCACGATGGTCTTGAAGACCTTTGCGGAGAGGTTGGAGTCAGCCTTGTAGCTTGCGGTGAAGCGCTCGCCGGTGTTGACGTCGACACCCTCTTCAACTCTTGCGCGGTCCGGAGACGGCAGATAGCGGACAATGGCGTTCATCAGAGCTTCTGCGCCCTGGGCGTTCAGTCCGGAGCCCATCATGACGGGGACCATATCGCCGGTGGCGACCTGATCGCCGAGGGCAGCGTAGATCTCATCCTCAGTGAAAGTCTCGCCGGAGAAGTAGCGCTCCATATATTCCTCGTTGTACTCGGCAACTGCCTCCATCAGCGTCTCGCGGGCGATCTCAAGATCGTGCTGCACGCTCTCCGGGATGTCGCCGTCCTGATACTTGGAACCGCCGTTTACGAAGCGGCGTCCCTTCATCTTCGCGATGTTTACGAAGCCGACGAACTTTTCGTTCTCGCGGATCGGCAGGTGCAGCGGAGCGACCTTCTTGCCGAAGCGGCTCTCCAACTTGATCAGCAGATCCTTGTAGCTCGCCTTGTCATCATCCATGTTGGTGACGAAGATGATGCGGGGCAGATCGTTCTTTTCGCACAGTTCCCATGCCTTGATGGTTCCGGGCTCGATACCGGCCTTGCAGTTCACCACGATGATGGCTGCATCCGCTGCGCTGACGGCCTCTTCCACTTCGCCGACAAAGTCAAAGTATCCGGGGGTGTCAAGAAGGTTGATCTTGATCGGTCCGTTCTTCGCGTCAGTATATTCAATCGGGATCACAGATGTGCTGATGGAGAATCCGCGCTTCTGCTCCTCTTTATCAAAATCGCTGATCGTGTTGCCGGCAGTGACCGTGCCCATCTTGCCGATGGCTCCGGTGACAAACGCCATGGCTTCCGCGATTGTCGTCTTCCCTGCGCCGCCGTGGCCGAGAAGAGCAACATTGCGAATCTGAGAGGTCTCGTAAACTTTCATATTGGATGGTTCCTCCTATCATTGAAATTCAGCCTACATTTTACTAAAGATTCCCGAATTATACAATAAGTCCTGTGGAATTTCACAGTAATATTGACGAAAAAGCCCGGTCTATCCCCACAAAGAGGATGGACCGGGCCGGAATACTGCGGCCGGGTTTCTGTCACAGTTTCCCTTCCGCGGACTGCATCGCTGCATAGGCGGAGGGGCTGTTCAGAATGTTCATGAACTCTTCGCCTGTGATCGTCTCTTTTTCGTACAGGAACTGCGCCAGCTCGTTCAGCTTGTCTTTGTTCGCCATGAGCAGCTCCTTTGCCTTTTCGTACTGCTGCTTCACCAGTTCGATCACCCGGTCGTCCACTTCCTCCAGAGTCTTCTCGGAACAGGTGGTGGAAGTCTCATCGCCGAGATACCTGCTGTTTCTGGCCGCGAGCTGCACCATGCCGAATTCGTCGTCCATGCCGTACATGGTGATCATGGCCCGGGCGATCTTGGTGGCCTGTTCGATGTCGTTGGAGGCGCCGGTGGTGATGACGCCGAAGATCACTTCCTCCGCCGCGCGTCCCGCGGTGAAGGTGCAGATCTTCGCCAGGAGCTCTTCCTTTGTCAGCAGGTACTTGTCCTGCTCCTCCACCTGAAGTGTGTAGCCCAGGGCGCCGGAGGTGCGGGGGATAATGGTGATCTTCTGGACCGGAGCCGAGTGGCTCTGCAGCGCGGAGACCAGCGCGTGGCCGATCTCATGGTACGCCACGGTGCACTTTTCCTTGTCGGTCAGGACGGCGTTCTTCTTCTGGTATCCCGCGATGACCGTCTCAACGCTCTCCTCCAGATCCTGCTGATTCGCGACCTTCCTGCCGGCGCGGACCGCCCGGAGCGCTGCTTCGTTGATGATGTTTGCCAGTTCCGCACCGGAGGCGCCGCTGGCCATACGGGCGATGGTGTGGAGATTGACGTTGTCGCTCAGACGGACTTTTTTCGCGTGCACCTTCAGGATCGCCTCGCGTCCCTGCAGGTCCGGAAGTTCCACCGGGATCCGGCGGTCAAAGCGGCCGGGACGGAGCAGCGCGGGATCCAGGGATTCCGGCCGGTTGGTGGCGGCAAGGATGATCACGCCGTTGTTTCCTTCGAAACCGTCCATCTCTGTGAGCAGCTGGTTCAGCGTCTGCTCTCTCTCGTCGTTGCCGCCGTAGGCGCCGGAGTTACGCTTCTGGCCGATGGCGTCGATCTCGTCGATAAAGACGATGCAGGGCGCTTTTTCTTTCGCCTGGTCAAAAAGATCGCGGACCTTGGATGCGCCCATTCCCACGAACATCTCCACAAATTCCGATCCGGATATGGAGAAGAAAGGAACGTTTGATTCGCCTGCCACAGCCTTTGCCAGCATGGTCTTGCCGGTTCCGGGCGGGCCCACCAGGAGGATGCCCTTCGGCATCTTGGCACCGATCTCGGTGTATTTGCCCGGGTCCTTCAGGTAAGTCACGATCTCCTGCAGACTCTCCTTCGCCTCGTCCTCTCCCGCCACGTCGTCAAAGCTGATTCCTTCCGTGGAGTGGACGTAGATCTTCGCATTGCTTTTTCCCATGCCGAACATCATGGAGTTCGCCCCGCCGCCGATCTTACCCGACAGCTTCCGGGACATGAACTGACCCAGGACCACAAACATCAGGATGGGGATCACCCAGCTGAACAGGAAGGTCTCCAGCGGGGAACTCACGCGCTGGATGTCCGTGCGGAAGTCGACGCCCGCTTTGTACAGCCGTTCCGTGAGGTTCGGGTCGTCCATGATACCGGTCTTGTAGACCGTCTTGGAATCTTTTTCAGTAAACAGGATCTGGTTCGGGTCCACCTGGACCTTGTCGATCTTCTGCTGCTCTGTCAGATCCATAAACACATTGTAGGACACTTCCTTGACGGAAGCCTCCTGGATCCGCGGATAGATGACAGCGTTGAAGACCAGCATGACCAGGAGCACTATCATATAGTACTTTACCCAGTCCTTTCTTGGATCTTTCACTTCTTTCATATAAATTTTCTCCGATATGTTCTGAAAAACTGTTTACAGCTTCCTTATCAGGTGCGGTGATGCACTGATATACATGTTATAGCACAGCCTGGCCCGTTTCAACAAGAGATGGGCGGCACTTTTCAAAAATTTCACATATTCAACATAATACGGTGGATTTCCTTGATGATAAACGAAAA
The DNA here is from genome assembly GCA_902780465.1 of uncultured Lachnospiraceae bacterium. GTDB lineage: Bacteria > Bacillota > Clostridia > Lachnospirales > Lachnospiraceae > Moryella. The sequence goes on along the minus strand of CACZFV010000053.1, from coordinate 1,432 downwards.
AAGGTCTTCCAGAACGGAAGACCCTTCGTGGGATCGACGAGGCTCGAACTCGTGACCTCTCGCGTGTGAGGCGAACGCTCATCCCAGCTGAGCTACGATCCCTTTGCAATGCCATTTCATTATACCTCAAATCCTCTGAGAAGCAAGCACTTTTTTTCAGTCCCATTCATCTTCAAGAAACGCCCTGATCTCCGAAGCCTTCGGCGGACATCCCTTCAGGGTCTTTTTAAAGCAGGAAGTGCACTGTCCCACGCCGATCTCTCCGCTCTTTCCCTTATATCCCTGACCTATGGCGATCCGATTCCTGTGCTTTCCAAGGGTGCCGTCCTCGCTCATGCGGTTCAGCGCGTGGATCAGAGACCCGTAACAGGCGCTGCAGGCGTCCTGAGGATCCGTGTTCTGTGCCAGCCGCTTCACTCTGCCGGTCATGCGGAACCGGCTGCTCTTCACCGACGGCTCGTTCAGCCGGAGGATCTCCGCGCCGGAGGTGTCCGCCGACCCCACGCCCAGTTTCTCCGCCATGCGGATGTATGGCACATCGTCCACTTCATAGCCCATGCTCTCGCAGACAAAGGCGTCGCAGAGCACCGGATCCCATACGCCGAGGATGCGGTCCATCTGCACGATGCGGTCCATCTGCACCGGGTTTCCTCCCTCTTCAAAATCCAGGTCGCCGCAGATATTATCTACAAGGATAAAGCTGTCCTTTGCCTTCACGGAAAGGTGGGCGATGGGCTTGTGGAGGCCCAGGGTGTGAAAGCGACGCTTCTCCGCGTTCGGGATAATGCCCTTCAGATTCTTCAGGGCGCAGGTCACCGTAGTCTGGCAGTGTCCCTTCAGCACAGGCATGTTGATCAGGTAGTCCGCCTTCATCGGGCGGTCGCAGATCCGGATCTTCATTCCAGCGCAGTCATACTCTCTGGAGCTGTCTTTCTGCAGATCCACGAAAGGAACGTCGTATTTTCTGCAGACGCTGTCATAGCCCGCCGCTTTAAAGGCGTACTCCGTAACGCATCCTACCCAGGAACTCTCCATGATCACGATGTTCCTGAAGCCGTGCTCCTTTAAGTACTCGATGGTCCCTGCCAGAAGCTCCGGATGTGTGGTCGCGCCCCGGGAAGGATCGCTGTCCGTCACCAGGTTCGGTTTCAGGACGATCTCTGCGTCGGGCCCCGGGATCTCGGAGGCGATGTCCGCCTTTTCCAGAAGCTCCTTCACCATGGAAATGTAGTCCGTGCCGTGGATCATCAGAATACTTCTTCTTTTGTCCAATTGTCCGGTCCTTTCTTTAAGAACATGTGATGCGGCCGTGCGTATCCAGGATCACGTCGCAGATGCGGTCCATCTGCACCGGGTTTCCTCCCTCTTCAAAATCCAGGTCGCCGCAGATATTATCTACAAGGATAAAGCTGTCCTTTGCCTTCACGGAAAG
>CACZFV010000052.1 GCA_902780465.1 uncultured Lachnospiraceae bacterium | reverse complement strand
TGCTGGAGATCCCGGTGCTCTACGGCGGGGAGATGGGGCCTGACCTCGACTTTGTCGCGGAACACGCCGGCATCTCCAAAGAGGAAGTGGTAAAGGTCCACACTTCCGTCCCGTATCTCATCTACATGCTGGGATTCACCCCCGGCTTCACCTACCTCGGCGGCATGAGTGACAAGATCGAGACCCCGAGACTGAAGCAGCCCCGCGTGAAGATCCCCGCAGGGAGCGTGGGAATCGCCGGAAAACAGACCGGTGTGTACCCCATCGACTCTCCCGGAGGATGGCAGCTCATCGGCCGCACACCGGTGCGCATGTATGACCCTGACCGCGAGACTCCCATTCTTCCGCAGGCAGGCCAGTATATCCAGTTCGTGTCCATCGACCAGGCGGAATTCGACCGGATCGCCGCGGAAGAGGCTGCCGGCGGCTACAAGTGCCGCAAGTACCCCTACGTAAAACCTGAAGGAAAGGAGGCGAAGTGATGGAGAACAGCGGAAAGAAAGGCTTCACCGTCCTGAATCCGGGCGTCCTGACCACGGTCCAGGATTTTGGCCGGATCGGATACCAGCAGTTCGGCGTCTCCGTCTCCGGCGCCATGGACCCCAGGGCCATGCGCTTCGCCAACCTCCTGGTAGGGAACCCTGAAAATGAAGCAGTGCTGGAATGCACCATGCTGGGACCTCAGCTTCAGTTTGATGAGACCACCATCATCGCTGTCACCGGCGGGAACCTTGGTCCCACGCTGGACGGCCAGCCTCTGAAGACCTACTGCGCGTACAAAGTGAACGCAGGACAGACGCTCCGCTTTGCAGGTCTGCGCTCCGGCTGCCGCGCATACATCGCCTTTGCGGGCGGCCTCGATATTCCGGAAGTGATGGGCAGCCGCTCCACCTACATGAAAGCAAAGATCGGCGGCTTCAAGGGCAGGAAGCTGGAAAAGGGCGACGCCATCGGCTTCCGCGACCCGAAATCGGAGCTGTTCAACCTGGACAAACGGAACCTGACTCCGGAATTCGTCCCGCGGGATGTCTATACGCTCCATGTCATCATGGGACCCCAGGACGACATGTTCACGGAAGAGGGTATCAAGACCTTCCTCTCTGAGACCTACACTGTGACGCCGGAATTTGACCGCATGGGCTGCCGTCTTGACGGCCCGGAGATCGCCCACAAGAACGGCGGCGATATCATCTCCGACGGTATCGCCTTCGGCGCGGTCCAGGTTCCCTCCGCAGGAAAGCCCATCGTCATGCTGGCTGACCGCCAGACCACCGGCGGCTACACGAAGATCGCCAATGTCATGACCGCAGACTTCCGCATTCTGGCCCAGCTGAAGGCCGGCGACAAGGTACGTTTCGAAAAGATCAGCGTCGCAGCCGCACAGGAAGCCCTGCTCGCGGAGCGCGGCGCCCTGAAGGTCTTCAAGTACGCCTTTGAGCACTGAAAACGAAAGGAGAATCTATGGCGTTTGATATCACCCCGTATATCAACATGAAACCCTCGGAAGTCAGAGCACTGATCCGCGAAGGAAAGATCGACTTCCCGACCGCAGGAATGTGTGCAGGATATGCGCAGGCAAACCTGGTGATCCTTCCGCCGGAATACGCGGCTGATTTCGAAGAATTCGCGAAGCTGAACCCCTTCCCCTGCCCCATCCTGGAGATCATCAAGGGAACTCCTGAGACCCATGACATGGGCGAAGGCGCCAACATCTGCACCGACATCCCCCGTTACCGTATCTACGAGAACGGTGTCTTCACGAAAGAGATCACCGATGCCAGCGAATACTGGAAAGAAGGCTACGTGGGCTTCCTGATCGGCTGCTCCTTCTCCTTCGAGGAAGCTCTGATCCGTGAAGGCATTGATGTCCGCCACATCACCCAGGGAAGAAATGTCCCGATGTTCAAGGTCGGCATCCAGACGACCCCGGCAGGCCCCTTCTCCGGCCCCATGGTCTGCTCCATGCGTCCCATGACCCCGGAAAACGCCCAGAAGGCTTATGACATCACCGTGAAAATGCCCAACGTCCACGGCGCGCCCGTGTGGATGGGCCCGGTGGAGAAGCTGGACGAGATCGGCGTCAAGGATCCGATGAAGCCCGATTACGGCGAGGCAGTCGACATCTATCCCGGCGAGATCCTGGCCTTCTGGCCCTGCGGCGTAACGCCCCAGGCAGCTGTCGAGAACGCGAAGCCGCCCATTGTCATCACCCACGCTCCCGGCCACATGTTCATCACCGATATCCTGAATTCAGAGCTGAACGATTACCTCGAGTCCAAGAAGCATAAATAACTCCTCACAGCGGCAGGAGCCAGGGGAACTTCCCCTGGCTCCTGTGTGTTTATGCGGCAGGCGGGCCTGAAAAGATGCACCGGAAAGAGCGATAGCCGCCGGCTGTGAGTTCAGGACATTCCTTGCCGACGGAGCGCAAATGGAATGTCATGAACGAACACAAAGGCGGCGTGTCTCTTCCCGGTGCATCTCTTCTCAGGCCCGACGTACAGAAATGAAGCCAGGGGACTTCCCCTGGCTCCTGCTGCTTCATATGGTATCGGGATGCTGGATCCCTGTCATGATCTTGTCCGCTGTCTGCTCGTCCACAAGGACCCGGATCAGCTCCAGTCCCATGTCGATGGCAAATCCTAGACCTCTTCCGGTGGTGATCAGGCCTTCCGTCCTGACGCCCTCTCCTGTCCAGCGGGCCCCGTCCACCCCGTCGATACCGTTCTGCCATCCGGGATAACAGGTGAAGCGCTGATGCGCGAAGAAACCCATCTTCCCGAGGATGCTGGGCGCTGCGCAGATCGCCGCGAGGCGTTTCCCCGCAGCGGCCTGGTTCCTGAGAGCCCTGGCCACCAGCGGATTTGCAGAAAGGTTCGGCACGCCTGGAACACCGCCCGGGAGGAAGATCACATCACTGTCCGAAAGATCCGCATCCTCCAGAAGCACATCCGTAACTATGGAGATATCATGGGATCCCGTGACCACCCTGTCCCCGCTGCAGGAGACCAGGTCCACTTTCACTCCCGCTCTCCTGAGAAGATCCACCACAGAAAGGCACTCCACTTCTTCCAGTCCTGTCGCCAGAAACGCACTGACTTTTGCCATATTGTTATTCCTCCTTCTTTACCGGTGCGGGTCGCTGACATATCCCGCCCCAGGTCCGTAGTCTGATGGCTTGTATCCGAGTCCGGAGTAAGATCTTCCCGGCCCTTTTTCTGTATTCGAAGGCGCACTCCAGGGTACGCCCTGCACCTGCCCGCTTCCTGCTGCGGTCCCGGAGTTCGCATTCCACCCGGAAGCTATGGGATTCAGGGTTCCTCCGCCCCCCGTCGGATTCGCCGCGGAAGTGCTGACCGGATTCACTGTCTGGTCATGGTACTGCCACGCAGCCCCGGTGATGCTGGGAACGTAAATGCCCTTCTCGTTGAAAATATACCCGTCGGATGAGATCCCGTAGGCTGACGGAAGACTTCCATCCCCCTGCAGCCAGTACCAGACGTCGTTCACAAACACCCAGGCACTGCGGACGTAGGAACCGTTGTCCCCGATATAATAGGTCTTTCCCGTCGCCTGCCCTTCCGGCGACCGGGTCGTCCAGGCTCCTGCGTATGCCGGACAGGCAGAAACAAAAGTGACTGCCGCCGCCAGCAGCGCGCCCAAAACCCTTCGTCTCCCGACAGAAGACTCCTGCTTCATCTCTTCCACCTCCTGCAGCAGAAATCTGCTATACTGTGGAAAGCGGATAATCACGATCCGCTTCATTCCCTGTATTGATAATATCATAACAGAAATCACAGAGGAGAGCCATGTCAAAACACCCGGTTTCTTACCGAATCGGCAGGATCTGCCGTCTTTTCGTCACTGCAGGCATCTGCCTGTGCCTCGCCGCCTGCGGCGCACCAGCCGGCACCGCTTCTTCCGGGGCGGCTGTTCCTTCCGGATCCTCCGCTTCTTCCGGGACTCCCGCTGCTTCCGCCGCGGAAACATCCGCCGAAGCGCTTCCCGTCATCACAGTCATTACCGAGACAGTTGAGGACGGAGAAGATACCGCTGCAGAAAACACAGCGGCAGAAAACACCTCGATGCCTTCCGCCGCGGACGGCACCTTCACCATCACCTTCGCCGGAGATATCCTGATGGACCCCGGCTACTCCGCAGGGGACGCTCTGACAAAGCGGGGCGCCGAAGGAAGCTTTGACGAGGAAGCGCTCTCCATCATGCGGGACGCGGATCTCTTCGTGGTCAACAATGAGTTCGCCTTTACTTCCCGCGGCACTGCCGTTTCCAAGCAGTACAACTTCCGGACGGATCCGAAGAACGCGCAGATCCTGAAGGACATGGGAGCGGACCTGGTGACCCTCGGGAACAACCACACCTACGACTACGGCGAGGAAGGCCTGCTTGACACCCTGGACACGCTGAAAGCCGCCGGTGTCACTTACATCGGCGCCGGAAAGGATCTGGAGGAAGCATCAGCTCCGGCTGTATATACCATCGGCGGCTTCCGTATCTCCCTTGTCAACGCGGAGTCCATCCTCTTCAACTCCAATCCTCCTGCGCAGTGCGCCCTTGAGGGAAAGCCCGGCACCTTCGACTGTTACCGTCCGGAGATGCTCTTTGAAGCCGTCCGGAAGGCAAAGGCGGAGTCGGATTACTGCATTGCAGTCCTGCACTGGGGGTCGGAAGGGAAGTCCACACCGAACGAAAAGCAGTTTACACTCTCCCGCGGCGCCGCGGAAGCCGGCGCGGACCTGATCATCGGAGGCCACCCTCACGTGCTGCAGACCATCGGCCGCGTCGGAGCGGTCCCCGTCGTCTACAGCCTCGGGAATTACCTGTTCCATTCCGGAACCTATGACACCGGCGTCATTCAGGCGGTCTTCAGGCCATCCGAAAAACGTCTGGAGTCTCTGCGTTTTGTCCCCATGCAGTGCCGGAACATGAAGGTTTTCACTCTTTCCGGCAGCGAAAAGGAGAGACTCCTCAAATACATGAGAAGTCTCTCCCCTGAAGTTCAGATCGATGAGGACGGGATCATAACGCTCCCGTGATCACAGCCAATTCATTTACAGCTCGTTTACCCAGAGTCCGTGGAGGTTGCAGTACTCGTACACCGCCACGGGCTTTTCGCCGTTCAGGCTGAACTCCGCCTTCGGCTCCTGGCCCGGCTTCAGGTACTTGATCTGGACGCCGTTCTCTGTCTCAAGGCAGATAAACTGAATGTAATGCGCATCAAGCATCGGATGCGCGACGGAGCCGACCTGGACGAAGACCTTGTCTCCCTCGATCTTCACGTCCGGAATGTGCTTTTCTCTCGCGCCGTCGGTCTTGCCCGGCTCAAGATACTCCATGGTCTCGCCGCAGCACTTCGGCGTACATGCAGTCTTTTCGCCGATCATCATCACAAAGTTGCCGCATCCTGCACAACGGTAAAACAAGGTTTTTGCCATCACTCTGCCTCCTTTTTTATGCGGAACAGATCCTGTTCCGGTATCTCTTCCATTCCATCGTACCTGTTCCGGATTTGACTGTCAATCACCAGGAGCAGGCGGAGTGATCAAAAATACCGAATGTCAGCTCTTACTTACCGCTCCTCGCGGAAATAGCTGAGTCCGAGGCTCGCCGGCGGCTGATCCTCAGGCCGGTTCTTCCGGCTGGTGATGATCAGGACCAGGATCGTGACCAGATAGGGCATCATCTTGAAGATCTCCTGGGAGGATCTGGAAAGTCCGGGGATGTAGAGATACAGGATATACAGTCCGCCGAAGAGAATGGCGCCCCAGATCGCGTTAGTCGCGTTCCAAATGGAGAGGATGACCAGAGCCACTGCCAGCCAGCCGCGGTCGCCGAAGCTGTTGTTGCCCCAGGTGCCGCCCAGGTACTCCATGACGAAGTACAGGCCGCCCAGACCGGCGATGCCGGCCCCGATGATGGTCGCGGTGTATTTGTAGCGGGCGATGTCGATGCCGGCGGCGTCTGCCGTTGCCGCATCCTCTCCCACTGCCCTCAGGTTCAGTCCTTTTCTCGTCTTAAGCAGGAACCAGGTCAGCACCACAGCGATGATAAACGCCAGGTAGGTCAGGAAACCATAGGAAAACAGGATCTTCCCCACCACCGGGATCTGCGAAAGTCCGGGGACCGGCGCGCGGTAGGCCGCCGCCGTGGTCTTGACGGAGATCTGTCCGACACCGCCTGCCATCTGGGAAAGGGAACCGCCGAAGAAGTTTCCGAAACCCACGCCGAAGGTCGTCAGTGCAAGACCGACCACGTTCTGGTTAGAGCGCAGTGTCACTGTCAGCACGCTGTAGATCAGACCTCCGAGCATTGCCACCAGGATCGCGAAGAGAAGGGACAGCACCAGTCCCACCACGCCGACAGCGCTTTCTCCCGCGGCCTTCTCATAGAGGAACGCGGCGATCAGGCCGGATACGCCGCCCATGTACATGATTCCGGGAATTCCGAGATTCAGGTTTCCGGATTTCTCTGTCAGGATCTCTCCCGAGGCACCAAACAGGATCGGAATTCCCTGCATGATGGCTCTCTGTATAAATGTGAGTATGACTGTCATGACTCCTCCTTCTTCCGGAACTCCAGCTTATAGCGGACAAAGAATTCGCACCCGATCAGGAAAAACAGAATGATGCCGATGATGATGTCGGAGAAGCTTTCATTCAGTTTATACTGGGAGGCGATCTGGATCGAGCCCTGCTGCATGAAGATGAGAAGCAGCGAGATCAGCAGCATGAACAGCGGGTTGAAGTTCGACATCCAGGCTACGATGATGGCGGTGAATCCGCGTCCGTTGGCCGTGCTGGTGGACAGCGTGTGGCTGGAGCCGCCGACGATCACCGCGCCCGCCAGTCCGCAGATCGCGCCGCTGATGGCCATGGTGCGGAGGATGACCGTCTTCACGTTGATGCCTGCGTAGCGCGCGGTGTTCCGGCTGGAGCCCACCACAGAGATCTCGAAGCCCTGTTTGCTCCGGCGGAGGTAAAAGAACACCGCCAGGGTCACCACAGCGACGATAAAGCAGCTGAACAGGTACTGCCGTCCGGCGAATTTCTCGGCACCGATGGCGGGGAACCATCCGTAATGCGTCTTCTGGTTGATAGTGCCGATCGTGTTGGAACCCTTCGGATTCTCCCAGAAGCAGATGGCGAAGGTCACCAGCTGCATGGCCACATAGTTCATCATCAGAGTGAACAATGTCTCGTTGGTATTGTATTTTGCCTTGAACCAGGCGGGCACAAGTCCCCAGATCATTCCTGCGATCATGCTGCAGACCAGCATGGCAGTGATCAGAATAAATCCGGGCATCTTGTCGCCGCAGTAGATCATCAGCGCTGCACTGGTCATTCCCCCCATCAGGATCTGCCCTTCCGCGCCGATATTCCAGAAACGCATGCGGAACGCAGGCGTCAGTCCCACAGCGATCAGCATCAGGATCACCGTCTCGCGGATCGTGACCCAGAAGCGCCGCGCGTTGCCCACAGCGCCGCCCCAGACTGCTGCGTAGACGCCCAGAGGATTGACTCCCGTCACCATCACGATGACCAGGGCGCAGACGATAAGCGCAAGCGCCAGGGCCGCCAGATGGATGGCGGTGATCATGGCGAAACTGATCTGGCCCCGTTTTACCATGCGGAAAAGAGGTTCTTTATTCTGCATCTTTCTTCTCCTTTCCTGCGGTTCCGGTCATCATCAGTCCAAGCTCTTCCTTGGAAGCGTACCGCGCCTCCACGATACCCGAGACGCGCCCGCCCTGAAGCACAAGGATCCTGTCGCAAAGTGCCAGAAGAACGTCCAGGTCTTCACCTACGCAGATCACTGCGGCGCCGTGTTCCTTCTGGGCGCTGAGCAGATTGTAGATCAGGTAGGAAGAGTTGATATCCAGACCGCGCACCGGATAGGCAGCCATCATGACTCTCGGTTCCCCCGCGATCTCTCGGCCTACCAGGACCTTCTGTACATTGCCGCCGGACAGACGCCCGATGGGGGTATCCACACTGGGGGTCACCACTTCCAGATCCCGCACGATCTCCTCTGCCTGGGCCTTGGGCGTCTTCCGGTCCGTCATGAAGGAATTGCCCTGCCTGTAGGAACGGAGCATGACATTGTCCGTCAGATCCATGCTGCCCACCAGGCCCATGCCGAGACGGTCCTCAGGCACGAAGGCCAGACGGACGCCCAGGCCCTCGATCTGAAGCGGCGTCATGCCCCTCAGATCCTTCTTCTCACCTTCATCATCAATATAGAAGATATTTCCCTCATGCTCCTGCAGGCCTGCGATGCTTTCCAGCAGCTCCTTCTGCCCGTTTCCGGAAATACCGGCGATGCCGAGGATCTCTCCGCTCTGGAGAGTGAAGCTGACATTGTTCAGGACCGTAGTTCCTTCCGCGTTGACGCAGCTTACGTTTTCGACGATCAGACGGTCTCTCAGGTTGACCGGCTCTGTTCTCCGGATGTCCAGACTGATCTTCTGCCCCACCATCATTTCCGTCAGGTTGGAGACCGTCGCTTTCGCGGTGTCCACCGTGCCGATATACTTTCCTTTCCGGAGGATCGCCACACGGTCGGAGATCTCCAGCACCTCATTCAGCTTGTGGGTGATGATGATAATGGACTTTCCGTCCTCTCTCATATTGCGAAGCACATCAAACAGACGCTCCGTCTCCTGCGGCGTAAGGACTGCTGTCGGTTCGTCCAGGATCAGGATGTCCGCGCCGCGGTAGAGGACCTTGATGATCTCCACCGTCTGTTTCTGGGAGACGGACATACTGTAGATCTTTTCCGCAGGATCCAGCTGGAATCCGTACTTGTCCACCAGCTGTTTTACGTTTAATTCCACTTCCTTCATGTTGAGCCGTCCCTTGCCCTCCAGGCCGAGAATGATATTCTCCGCCGCGGTGAGCACCGGGATCAGTTTGAAATGCTGATGGATCATTCCGATCTTCAGCGCGAAGGCGTCTTTCGGGGAGCGGATCGTCACTTCCTCTCCGTTGACGAGGATATGGCCCTCATCCGGGAAATAAATACCAGAGAGCATATTCATCAGTGTCGTTTTTCCGCTTCCGTTCTCGCCGAGGATCGACAGGATCTCGCCCTGCCGGAGCGTCAGGTTGATGTGGTCATTCGCGACCACCTCCCCGAAGCGTTTCGACACATTGCGGAATTCAATGGCATTCTTATGTTCCACGCCCTATTTCCTCCATATAGTACAAAAGTAGCACTTGAAGATTATATCATAAAAAAAAGATCCGGAAGCATTAACTTCCGGATCCTTTTGAAAAACACTGATTTTCGGTCAGTTCGCCACGGACTCGATGCCGTCGATGATCATATCGAAAGCCGGTGCGGAGATCGCCTCGGACTCGTGGAAGTAACCGTCAGCGATGTACTCGACGCCGTTCGGTGCGTAGGTGTCCACGGTCTTGCCGTCCACAGTGAAGGTGCTGGTATCAAAGACATGGAGCTCGCCCTTCATCAGTGCGTTCTTCACTTCCTCGACCTTCGCCTCGGTGCCCTCAGCGACAGCGGTTCCCAGCTCGGTGATGCGGACTGCGTCGACGTCAAAGCCCTTGGACCAGTCGACCGGCAGCTTCTCGCCGTTCAGGACGTGCTGGATCGCTTCCTCATAGTAGACTTCCCAGTTGTTGGTCGGAGAGGTCAGCGCCACGTCCGGAGCAACGCTCAGCATGGAGACGTTGTAGCCGACGCAGGGAACGCCCTCTTCCTGGCAGGAAGTCGGAGCACCAGTGGTATCAGCGTGCTGGGAGATCAGGACGCAGCCGTCGGAGATGAGCTGCTTCGCAGTCTCAGCCTCAGCAGCCGGATCAGCCCAGCTGTTGGTGTACAGGACCTTCATGGTCGCTTCCGGAACCTCGGAACGCACGCCCAGGAAGAACGCGGTGAAACCGGAAATAACCTCAGCGTAGGGATATGCGCCGACATAGCCGATCTTCGCGTCAGCAGCGGAGATCTCGCCGTTGTCGATCATTTCCTTCAGCTTCATGCCTGCGACAACACCGGACACATAACGAGCCTCGTAGATGTTGTCAAAGTAGTTGGAGAAGTTGTCCAGGCCGGACGACGCCGCCTGATAACCGGTGGCGTGAGCAAAGGTCAGCTCCGGATGGTTCTGCGCAGCTTCCATCAGATAGGACTCGTGGCCGAAGCTGGTCGCGAAGATCAGCTGGCAGCCGTCAGCTGCAAGATCCTCTGCAGCGTCCAGGCAGGACTCGTCCTCGCCGATGTTGGTCTTCATGATGACCTGGTCCTCAGCAAGTCCGAGCTTCTCGGCAGCAGCCTTGATTCCGTTGATGTGAGAAGCGGAATAGCCTTCGTTCTCATCGCCGATGAAGATGATACCTACCTTCAGGTCTTCCTTTGCAATGCCCTCGCCCTTTGCTTCCTCAGCCTTGCTCTCCTCAGCCTTGGTCTCCTCGGCCTTGGTCTCCTCAGCCTTGGTCTCTTCAGCCTTGGTTTCCTCAGCGGATGCAGCAGGAGCAGCAGCCGTGGTCGTGGAACCGGAACCGCCGCAGCCGGCAAGAAGCATAGCCGCCATGGAAGCAGCACACAGCATGCTCAGTGCTTTTTTCATCATATTGTTTTCCTCCCTATTTTTCTGCCGGACTTCAGGTGCCGGCTGACCCGTGATAAAAACACCTTACTTTTTAACACAATTCAAAAGAATCGGCAATACACAGATAACACGAAATTATCCCGGGAAATCCGCGGTTTTCCGTCAATCGTCACTGCCCTCTTCCCCGGATGCTCTTTCTGCGCCACACTCCCGGCGAGAGCATAAAGAGGATCGGGAAGATCTCCAGACGGCCCAGCAGCATGTCCACCGACATCACAAATTTCGAGAAGGGAGTGAAGGAGCTGAAGTTGCCGGTGGGACCTACAACGTCAAGACCGGGGCCGATATTGTTGAAGGTGGCGATGACCGCGGAAACGGTCGTCGGGATCCCCTTGCCTTCAAAGGAGATGATCAGCACCGATACGATGAAGATCATCAGGTAAGCTGTCAGGTAGGCAGTGGTGCCCACCATAACGGAATCCTCCACTCTGCGGCCGTTCATGCGGACGATGCTCACCTTCCGCGGATTGATCATCCTCCGCATCTGGCACGCGAGGTGCTTTACCAGCAGCACGACCCTGGAGACCTTGATGCCGCCGCCGGTGGAACCCGCGGAGGCGCCGATGCACATGATAAACAGCAGCATGTGCCGGGAGAATTCCGGCCACTTGTCGAAGTCAGCCGTTCCGAAACCGGTGGTGGTCATGACGGAAGCCACAGAGAAAAAGCTGTCGCGGAAGGCCTGTCCCGCATTGTTCACGTACATCGGAAGGATGTTGATGCCGATCATGATGGTCCCGCCGATCATGATGGTCCAGTACCAGCGAAGCTCCTCGTCTGCAAAAGCATCGTGGATCTTCTTTGTGAGCAGCATGTAATAGATGCTGAAGTTCACGCCGAACAGCGCCATAAAGACAGCGATGGTCATCTGTACCGTCTGGCTGGTGTAGAAGGCGATGCTGTTGTTCTTGATGCCGAAGCCTCCGGTGCCGGCTGTACCGTAGGAGGTGACGACCGCGTCAAACAGAGGCATTCCTTCCGCCACAAGGAGCAGACACTCGATCACGGTCAGCCCAAGGTAGATCAGGTAGGTGATCTTTGCCGTCTCGCTGATCTTCGGTTTGATCTTGCCAACTGTGGGGCCCGGGCTCTCTGCCTTCATCAGGTTGAAGAACTCACCGTTGCCCTTGGATAAGGGAACGATGGCCAGCAGGAACACAAGAACACCCATGCCGCCGATCCAGTGGGTGAAGCTTCTCCAGTAGAGCAGGCCGAAAGGCATGGCTTCCACATCTGTCAGGATCGTGGATCCCGTGGTGGTGAAACCGGAAACAGTCTCAAACCAACAATCGATAAAATGCGGAATGCGGCGGCTGATATAAAAAGGAAGCGCGCCGAAAAACGACATCACGATCCAGCCGAGAGAACAGATCACGAAACCCTCTCCCATGGAGATCGTTTCCGCCGTCTTCATCCTGGAGAGAAGAAAACCTCCGATCAGAGGGATCGTGATCGCCGGAAGAAACGCTTTCAGCGTATCGGGCTCCCCGAACCACAGGGAGACAAACACGGAAGGGATCATGAACAGACCTTCCACCAGCATGATGTAGCCTATGTACTTTGCTACGATCCTGTGATTCATGCGTTGCCTCCGTTTTCAAGGAAGATATCCGCCAGATTGGAGATCATGCGCCTCGGATCCGCGACGACGATGATGGTATCGCCCCGCATCATGCAGTCGCTGCCGCCGGGGATGATCACGTTCTGGTTCCGGACGATGCCTGCCAGAAGGATCGCTTTCTTCAGTTTCAGTTTCATGATGGGGACATTCAGGAAATCTCCCGTCTCGGGGACCACGAAGCTGAGACACTCCACTCTTCCGTTGGCGATGGTGGACAGTGTCTGCAGACTGCCCTCTCTTGCATTGCTTGCGCCGCGGACATAGCTGATGATCTCCATTGCTGTCTGCTGCTGCGGGTTCACGATGGCATCCAGGTTCGTCTGGTCCACAAGCTTCAGGTACTCCATCCGGTTCACTTTGGTGACCGTTTTCCTGACACCGATGCTCCGGGCATAGAGGGAGATCATGATGTTTTCTTCATCGATCCCGGTGAGGGGGATCACCGCATCCATGTCCGCGATGCCTTCTTCTTCCAGCACGCTCTGCAGAGAACCGTCCGCAATGACCACTTCCAGCTTCGGCAGCCGCTCTGCCAGCCTCTCGCCGCGCTCCTTGTTCTGTTCGATGACCTTCACCTGGATCCCCGCCTGGATCAGATCCGTCGCAAGATAGACAGCCAGCTCGCTTCCGCCGATGATCATTACTTTTCTGATAGTCTCCGTCCGGATGCCCAGCTTGTTCAGAAGCAGGGGAAGATCCGCAGTCGCCGTGGAGAGACTGATCTTGTCCCCCGCCATCAGCACCGTGGATCCCGAAGGGACGAACACTTCGTTGTCCCGTTCCACTGTACAGATGAGGGCGCGTTTGCTCAGAAGGGCAGGAACCTGCTCCAGAGGCTTCCCTTCCAGTACGCTTCCCGCCGGGATGCTGTACTCCGCCATCTCCGCTCTTCCCTGGGCAAAAGTCCTCCTTGTCAGGAAGGACGGGAACTGCAGAAGACGGAAGATCTCCCGCGCGCTGGTCTTGGAGGGGTTGATGGGCCTGGAGAGTCCGAAGCTGGTCTTCAGGAGGTTCATCTCCCTGTCGTATTCCGGCTTGCGTACCCGCGCCACCGTACGGGGGCATCCTACCTTTCCGGCCAGAAGTGCCGTCAGAAGGTTCACTTCATCGCTGTTTGTCACAGCCAGGAGCAGATCGCTTTCTTCCGTTCCCGCCTCCCGCAGGACTTCGATGGACGCGCCGTTTCCTACGACGATAGCCACATCCATCTTTTCCTGGGTGTAATACAGTTTATCCGGGTCATTATCTACGACGACGATATCATGACCTTCTTTGGCCAGCTCCTGTACCAGAAGCGTCCCGATCTTGCCGTTTCCGACAATAATAATTTTCATTCCGTTTCCTCCGAAACATTTGACTTGCATTGAACGGCATTTGTTCAAACGCCATCTGTTCAATCATAACATAGATTATCCTGTCTTTAAACGTAAATCGGCATTTCCTTGCGTTTAATGAACATTTGTCTATTATTAGTCACATATTATTTTTATATATGACGTGTTGAAAAACTTACTTGGTTTTTCTATAATCTGAATACAGAATGATAATAACCACAAAAGGGAGATGCATCATGTACAGAAATTTTGCAGGACGCGGCGCCGCTGCGTTTTTAAGTCTGTGCCTCCTGCTGCCGGCTTCTTCCGGCAGCGCACTGGCGGCAGTCTCTTCCGGCGTGGTCCCGACTGTGGACGAAGCATATTACGTCACGCTTGATTACTACGGAAACCTCACCGACGCGAGCATCGTCAAAAGCTACCAGCTGAACGGCGCCGACGAGATCACAGATTATGGCGCTTATACCTCGGTATCCAATCTCACGGACCGCACCGAGCCGGTGACCAGCAGCGGTTCCCTGCGCTTTTCCTTCGGAGACAGCGCTCCGGACCATTTTTATTTTGAAGGAAAG
>CACZFV010000051.1 GCA_902780465.1 uncultured Lachnospiraceae bacterium | reverse complement strand
GCAATTCGTGCAATGCTTGATTACCTCTGGCTGCTTCGTAACAACGAAAAGAAGTATACCCCGCACAGTATGGAGGACAGGGAATGGCACCCGCTGTTCTGCGAGGTCCTCGATAAAGCATCCTATGTGGAATACGTTCTGGACGAACTGCTTGCCGCCGGGGAGTCTGATCAGGAAAAACTGCGGTGCGTCTTTGGGAAGGAGGTTGAGAGAGTTGAAAAACGACTGGAGCGATATGCCGCCTGAAATGCTGAAGGAGATCCAGGAGATCCGCGACAGCCTGGAGCCAGGCGAAAAAGGACAGCCCCGGAATACCAAGGAGAACTGCGTGACCGCCCTGGAAAACGACCCGCTCCTGAAAGGCGCTATCTGTCAGGACCTCTTTACGGACCGGCCCTGCATCATCAAAGACCTTGGATGGTACAGGGAGGACCTGGCGATCACCGACGACGACCTCTGCCAGATCTATCTCTATCTGGAAAAGTTCTATGGCCTGACAGTGGAGCGGAACATCCTGAATGCGATCCGCGTGGTGGCCCAGAGGCATCCTTGCCACCCGGTCCGGTATTATCTGGAATCACTCACCTGGGACGGCCGGGAACGGATCCGGAAGGTCCTGCATCACTTCCTGGGTGCCCCTGAGGATGACCTGACTTATGAATGCCTGAAGCTGTTCATGCTGGGTGCGGTCGAGCGGATCTACCACCCCGGCTGCAAGTTTGAGATCATGCTCTGCCTGGTCGGGGACCAGGGACTCGGGAAGTCCAGCTTCTTCCGCTTCCTGGCACTGAAGGACGAATGGTTCTCCGACGACCTGAAGCGGATGGATGAGGAGAACGTCTACCGGAAGATGCAGGGTCACTGGATCATCGAGATGGCGGAAATGCTGGGAACCGCCAGTGCCAAAAGCGTGGAGGAGATCAAGGCCTTCCTTTCCCGCCAGAAAGAGACCTACAAGATCCCTTACGACCGGTTCCCGAAGGACCGCCGGCGCCAGTGCGTCTTTGTCGGAACTTCCAATAAGCAGCGCTTCCTGCCCCTGGACAGGACCGGTAACCGGCGCTTCTATCCGATCCAGACAAACATCGAAGAAGCCGAGGCCCACATCCTTGATGATGAGGCAGCCGCCAGAGCCTATATGAACCAGCTGTGGGCCGAGCTCATGGTCATCTACCGGAGCGGTGACTGGTCCCTTACTCTCCCGCCGGAGATGGAGCACCGCCTCGGGATCCTCCGTATGAGCTTCATGGCGGAGGACACCAGCACCGGCATGGTGCAGGCATTCCTCGACGATTATGACGGCGACTACGTGTGTACGAAGCTTCTCTATAACGAGTGCTACCACATGCTGGGAGAGCCGGACCGGAAGAACATCGGTGAGATCAATGACATCATGAACAACACCATCGAAGGCTGGGTCCCCGGCCCACAGCACCGCTTTGACCGCTACGGGCAGCAGCGCTCCTGGGTCCGGGAAACCCCGTTTACACTTCGTTGACAGACTCAAAGCCAGGTTTTTCCTTGCTTTTCGGGCATTTTACTCTCTCTTTTTCTGTAAACGAGGGTTTGAAACTTTTTTAATACAAGAGAACAGATCAGAGATACTTAGCGTAAAAATAAAATGTTTGCGCCCTCGTTTACAGTTTCGTTTACAAAATGGAGTTTTTTCTGTCTTTCCTCTGTCGGGCTCTGTGCCGCCAGGCACAGGAAAGACAACGAAGCTGTACCTCTGAAAAGGGCTAAACAACAGAAATATATTTATGACTTTTGACACAGCATACTGACAGGAAGGGGGTGATCGCTTGTCAGTTGCCATAGCCTCTGTCAGGCGGTTGCCCCTGCCTGCGGCGTCACAACCTGTCGACGAAAACGCTGCCAAAGACTATGCTGCGTTTTTGACGCGTCTTTCCGTCTATGATACGATGGAAACAGATATCAGTGATGCCATGAAAACCATGCTGTCAAAAAAGAAAGAGAGGGAAATACTGCAATATATTAAGACCTTCCACGACCGTTCAGTGACATGTATCGGCGGTACCGGCCGCTATGCCGGGTACTGGCAGACCCATGTAGGAAAGGGAAGGCAGGATTCAGCGGTCAAACGATCAAAAACATTAACTGGTCTCCTGCAGCTTCTTGCTGCACATTACAGGATGACAGTCTCCCTGCCCTCGTCGAAAAAGACCATCTCTTTGAAAGAATACTTTCCTCACTGGCTTGAGTGGAAGGGAAAACGCACCGTAAACAAAGCGCTGACTCTTCATCATAATGAGGTAGATTTCCGAAAGCTGGTGGCAAATACTCCTCTCGGGGAAATGCCGATGGACAGGATCACCACGGAAGACCTGGACGACTGGGCACGGGAACTGCTGATCAGAAAGCCGCTGAGCTCCAGCCGATTCAATAACTACAAAATAGTCGTAACCGGTCCTCTGGAACTTGCTGTCAGGGAGAAGATCATCAAAGAATCTCCCTGGAAGCCGCAGCTGATGGATTACAGACTGCTGTTCAAGAGTGCGCGCAAGGCTCCGAGCAAAGACAAGATCTTCTATGATGACGAGATTGAGAAGATCATTCAAAACTGTATGGACGATTACGATAAGACCGGCAATTCGGCTGATATCGCGATCGTCATCAACTTTGATCTCGGCCTTCGTGTCGGTGAGCTTTGTGCCTTGAAATGGGAAGACATCGACCTCAAGGGACGTACGATAATGATCCGGCGCCAGGAGTCCCAGGGAAAAGTGGAAGAAGCTGTAAAAAGCGATTCTGAAGCCGGCTACCGGGAGCTGCCTCTGAACGACAACATCCTCACCTTACTGCACCGGCTTCGCAGGGATCAGGGGGCTTTAGGCGGCTTCATTTTTACCGGACAGGACGGTAAAAGAAAAACCTCCGCGTCGATCTCAGACCGGATAGTCTATGTACAGCGCGGCAAGGATGCATCTGCCCCTGCCAAGCGTATCCACTGCCAAAGAAGGACCGTCGGCACCAGAATCGCCAAAGCCTGCGGCCTCGAAGCAGCAAGGCAGTGGCTCGGGCATACCGACCTGCAGACAACGCTTCGATACATCTACACGACAGAGACGATCGACACGATGCGGGAATATTCCCAGATGAATTCCGTCCTGAAAAACCTTGCAGACAGGACGCATCAGGCTCCTGCAGCGCCGATCGAACTTCCCCGGACAGGTACCTGAATCAGATGATACCTACCGATACCTGCAATGAAAACTATTTTCATTTTTGTTCGATTCAAGCGGATACGAAAAAACCTCGTATTTAAGCCCCTGCACGGCTTAAATACGAGGAATTCTCGAACATAATGGAGTGGAGATGGAGGGATTCGAACCCTTGACCCCCACGTTGCGAACGTGGTGCTCTCCCAGCTGAGCTACACCCCCAACTGATGCTTCTGCATCAACAAAAGAGATTCTACAACAAAGGGACCTTTTTTGCAAGTCCCATGCAATAAAATTTTCAGGCACTGAAGGCAGGGGACGGACGTCTCGAAAAAGGAGACAGAGAACCGTCCCCTGTCTCCTTTTCAGAATTTGAAGTGTCCGCTTTTCCCTCCGGATTTCTCTACAAGATGGATGTCACGGATCACCATGCGTTTGTCGATGGCTTTGCACATGTCGTAGACGGTGAGGAGAGCGGTGCTGACGCCGGTCAGGGCCTCCATCTCGACACCGGTGCGGCCTTCGGTCTTTACTGTGCAGTGGGCGGTAAAGGTGCAGGAGGCCGGGTCCTGGGTAAAGGTGAGGCTCACCTTGGTGAGGTTCAGGGGATGGCACATGGGGATCAGGGACGAGGTCTGCTTGGTTCCCATGATACCGGCCACCTGTGCTACGGTCAGGACGTCTCCTTTTTTGACGGTCTTTTCTGTGACCGCGCGGAACACTTCCTCCGAAACTGCAATGGTCCCGACGGCCTCAGCGACACGCGCGGTGATGTCCTTTCCGGACACGTCCACCATCACCGCGTTTCCATTGTCGTCAAAATGCGTGAATCTGTTCCCCTCCGTCATGACTCACCCTCCGCGTTTCTCTGCTCCTGCTTTATTTCTCTTCTTCAGCTTTTTTCGTACGCGGATCATTCGCGGGCACAGGCATCAGCGACGTCACATTATAGTAACTGCAGTAAACATAATCCTTTCCGCCGCTGTAGAAAAACGCGCAGCGCATATCCACGCAGATGATCTTTCCCTTCATAGTGTGCAGCCAGATGATGGCGTGCCTCCTGCCATCTCTTGTTTTTCCGTTGGTCAGAAGGTCCGCCGCGTCTCTCCGGTCCTCTTCCAGCACGGTACCGAGCGGGCTGTTCGTTTCGGCCGCCAGGTATTCTCCCTGGCTGCACCCCATCATTTCCGCGAACTCCCGGCTGCAGCTGAGCGGTGTATATGGCCCGTTCTCCGCCTTCACCCACAGAACAGAATTCTCTTCCCGGGAGAGGTACATTGCCTTGAAGAACTCCGCAGGATAGTACGCGACGCCTGCCGCCGCAGCTTCAGCCCTGCGCTGCTGCTCCTTCTCCACAAAGGCTGCGAAATCTTCCGGCGGGACCGGCTTTGAGAAATAGTATCCCTGGACCAGGTCACATCCCATCTCCTTCAGCTTCAGCATTTGCTCTTCGGTTTCCACGCCTTCCGCGATGGTGGTGACCTTCATATTCTCCGCGATCTCCAGGATCAGCTCCAGCATGCGGATATCCTTGCGTTCGTTGAAAGCGTTCCGGACAAAGGTCATATCCAGCTTCAGCGCATCGATTGGAAGACGGGAGATCATGCTCAGGGAAGAGTAGCCTGTCCCGAAGTCGTCCATTTCCACCAGGAAGCCGCGGGCCCGCAGTCCTTCCACCGTGCTGATGATCTGGGCGGAATTCTCCGTGTAGGCGGATTCCGTGATCTCAAGAAGATACTCATGAGGCTCCAGACCGTATTCTACCCGCAGCCCGTCAAAGATGTTGATCAGTTCCGGATCGTACATGTCGACGCGGGAAACGTTGACAGAGACCGGAACGGATATGCCGTACTTCTCCTTCCAGGCGCGGATCGTGGCAGCCGCCTCTCTCCACACATAGTGGTCCAGTTCCTGGATCAGACCGTTTTTCTCAAACAGAGGAATGAATTTTCCGGGGCTGATCATTCCGAGGGCCGGGTGCTTCCATCGGATCAGCGCCTCAGCGCTGGCCAGTGCCGGGACATCTCCCCGGACATCGTATTTCGGCTGGTAATAGACACAGAACTGCCGCTCTTCAATGGCGCGCGGAAAATCCTCCAGCAGCTGTTCCGAGAACACTTCCTCCTCATGCAGTCTGCTGTCATAGACCCCGATGGTCTTTGTGAAACTGTTCCGCACCGTGTCCGCCGCCATTTTCGCGCGGTCAAAACGCCTCTCGACATCCAGCGATTTGTCTGCGTTTTCGTAGACGCCCATGCGGAGACGCACCCTGCTGTCGGAGACGACTCCGTCTCCCGCAAGACCGGTGGAAACGCTCTCAAGAAATTCCCTGTAATCCCTCCCGTGGGGACAGTAGACAAAGAACGTGTCTCCGGATCTGCGGCACACCATGCCGCCCTTGTCGACGACCATTTCCCGCAGCCGGCTGCCGATACGGCACAGCACTTCGTTTCCGTAGGCTCTTCCGTAGCGCTCGTTGATCATGTGGAAATGATTCACGTCCACAATGATGGCGTCCATTTCCGTCTGGGCGTGACGGCTGTCATGCTGTTCCGCATAACGGTAGAAGTAATCCAGGTTGTAAAGTCCTGTCAGATTGTCCCGCTCCGTCGCCTTGATGATCTGCCGGTCTTCAGAGAGTTCGATCACGCGGAAAACTCTGGCGCGGATCACCTCCGGATTGGAAAAGGGCTTGGAAATGAAATCACTGGCTCCGATCCTGAGACTCTCCACCTCCGCGCTGTGCTCCGAAGTCATGACGATGACGGGGATCCGCTGCGTCTCCGCATCCGCCCGCATCCATTTCAGGACTTCCATCCCGGAGATGCCCGGCAGCAGAAGATCCAGCATTACCAGGGACAAAGTCTGCCTCGCGGAAGAAATGATTTCCATCGCCTTCTCTCCGCTTTCAGCAAACAGGATCTCATATTCATCTTCCAGCATCGCCCCGAGAAGTTCGCGGTTGATGAATTCATCATCCACGATCAGGATCTGCCGTTTTCCATCCCTTGAAAGAAAAGCTTTTTCTCTATTCTGCATGAGTAAAATACCCCCGCATCGGTCTCAAGCATATCAGCATTTCTCATTTACTTATCTTACCACAGAACCCCTGTTCAGAAAACGGTATCTTTTCCGGTATCCCAGGTAATACCGGGCGGCGCGGTTTCCTTGCTGTTGTTTGCCCGGGCGGCGCGGGAATACCGCGGAAGCAGGGCCAGACAGGGCGGGAATGCCGCGGAAGCAGGGCCAGGCGGCGCAGTTGGGCGTTTTCCGGCCTTTTTTGAAAATTTGTTCCCCTGAAGGAGCGAGTTTTCAATGAAATCCGAAGGCTCAACCGGGCTGTCTGGGCGTTTTTGCAAGAATTCCGGAAATTTGTTCCCTTTTACCTGATATCTGGAAAGGAAGCAAAGGCCAAAAAGGGGACAAAATGAAAGAAAATGCCTGAAAACGCCCAAATTGCTCCTTCAGAGGCCAAAAAACCAGGTCTGAAGAGATCCAGCAGGGGAACAAAATTTAAAGAATAAGCGAAAAACGCCCAGTAGACTTTCCGCCCGACACAAGACTCATTCCGCCCGCCCTTCCTCCTGCCGCGCGCCCATGGCGCGCGTACACAAAAAAGACCCGGCCGTAAGGCCGGATCTTCATTGAGCAGTATTGTTGTTATTATGACTCAGTATTGCGGCATCAGCCGAATTCCTGTGCCCAGTACCACTGTCCGTTTGCTGCCTTGTAAGCGGCGACACCCATCTTTGTATAGGACGCGGTCTCAATGTTCGCACGGTGCGTGGGAGATGCCATCCATGCGTCCACGACAGAATTTGCATTGTAGTAATTGTGCGCCAGATTCTCTCCGTACATGATCTGGCTGTTTACGGTGTACCATTCGGTGCCGTCCGGCCGCTGATGGGAGAATTTCTTCTCGCACTCCTGGGCGCGCACCATCGCTGCCTGAGACAGCGGCTCATTCCAGTCGACAGGCGGAAGCCCTTTTGCTGCCCTTTTCTGGTTCACAATAGCAAGGGTCGCCTCGGCCTGAGCCGTAGTCTCTGTAGTCGCGGCTCCACCTGCCAGCGCCACAGCTTCCTCATCGAAGTAATGGATATCTCCCTCTTCATCAAAGCCTCGGGCGACTGAAGACTTATCCACCTCACCTTTCTTCTGGCATCCGGTGAGCGCGATACTGACACCGAGCACCAGTGCGGCAATTGCTGCAAAAACTCTGAATCTCTGCTGTTTTTTCATGAACCCACCCCTTTCAAATTTGGTCAGAAATCGCTGTTTTTCTTGCTTTAATCCTATCATACTGCCATTTTTAAAGCAAGACAAAGGAACCGTCAACTTTCAGCGCGGATACGTCAAGGAAACCATCATAATATCAGTGCGAATTCCACGTCATATATCAGCGCAAATCCCACGTCATATATCAGAGCGAATTCTGCGCCGGCATTCACTGCCGGCATTGCCCGCCGGTTCAGAGGCATGCTATAATAATATCTGTTCAGCGCCGCCTGAAGTAAAACATGGCGCACACACGCTTCAGTTCCGTGAACGGGACTTGATAACGGGAGGATTTCCAATGTGGAATATTGTGACCGACTCGAGCTGCGACACCATGGATTTTGAGACGACCTGCGACGACATCACCTATGCCAGCGTTCCCTTTGTGATCTCTTCGGAGAAACAGGAATTCATCGACGACGACTCCATCGATATCCCGGAGATGGTGGCCGCACTGAAAGGCTCCCGCACGGCAAAGACTGCCTGCCCTTCTCCGGCAGCCTGGCATTCACATTTTGAGAAACCCGGCGATTCCTTCGCCTTTACCATCTCCGCGGAACTTTCCGGAAGCTTCTCCAGCGCCTGCACAGCGCGGCAGATGCTCCTGGAAGAGCAGCCGGAACGGAAGGTGGCAGTATTCAACTCCAAAGCAACAGGGCCCTCCCTGATCCTTCTGATCCGCATGGCGACGCGGCTCATCGAGGAAGGCCTGACCTTTGAGGCCATCGTGGAGCGGCTGAACCGTCTCGCGGACGAAATGAAATGCGTTTACGCCCTGAGCTCCTTCGACAACCTGGTGCGGAACGGCCGTATGAGCCGCCTCACCGGCTTTGTAGCCCACAAGCTGGGCTTCTGGGGCATCGGCGTCGCAAGTCCTGAAGGACGCATCGTCATCAAGTCAAAGGTCCGCGGCACCGCCAGGGCCATCGCCCAGCTGGTCGATGACATCAAAGAACGTCTCCCTAACGTCCAGGAGGTGGTGATATCCCACTGTCTGAATCCGGAGACCGCAAACGAATTAAAGGCCGCCGTACTGGCGACCTTCAAAAACGTCCGCGTAGATGTCTTCCCGATGCGGGGTCTGGACAGTTTCTACGCCGAAAAGAACGGGCTGATCATGAGCTACCGGTGACCCGGCCGGCGATGACATCCGCCGGCACAATACTCACCCCAGCGGTATTTCAACGACTTCAGCCATTTTTGTAAGACAAAGCTCGATCTGCGAGGAGATCTCATTGACCATGCGTTCAGTGATCTCCTCGTTTTTCTCTTTTTCGAGGTGCTCGTACACCGCGGCCCTGATCTGTCCGGACATCTGGCCGATCCTGGACTTGAACGCTCCCTTCGGGATCATCTTCCGCATGAACACCGGGAGGTCCGTCTTCAGGAGGGCGCCCTCCATGCGGTTCTTGCCGAGGAGCAGCACCATGTAGGAGATCATGATGCCGGCGATGATGCCGGCCGGCCCGCTGCTGATCAGCGCGACGCCGCTGCCGCCGCAGAGCAGTCCCACAAGGATGGAGATGATGGAATCGATGAGCCAGGTGATCTCGCCGACGGCGAACACGTTCTTCGCATCCACCCGGATATTGATATCCGTTGCGGAAAGATAGGAGCTCAGGCTCAGCGCCGTGTACGGGACGTGGTGCCGCACGCAGATCGGCACTGTGTACTCCTCCAGCGCCTCCGACACCGGCTTGATCCAGGTCGCGATGGGCTTCATCAGGAGCTCCCTGGTCTCGTCAGTCCGGAGGAAAGTCTCGATCTCCGACTGCAGGATGCCGTCGCAGTCCTCCAGCTTCCTGATCTCCCCTTCTCTCCACCGGTCAAAGACCGGCAGCGCCACCTTCGTAAGGATCGGCTCCACCAGCGTATCCACCGCGCCCTGGTAGAGGTCGTTGATCCTGTCTTCCACGATCTTTTCGACCACACTGCTCGCCTTCAGTTCCTCCAGCTCGCTCCGGAACTCCTTCAGCTCGTCGTCGATGCGGCCGCTCCAGGCAAGGCCTCTGGACACGGAGAACTCCGGCTCCGCCCCCGTGACCACCACGGCCTCCGGGAATACCTCCTGGCACCAGCCCCGGATCTCCTTCATGCGGGACACACCGCCGGTCAGGAACAAAAGCTCCGGCAGCTCTCCGGTAATATTCGCCCGGACGTCCTGCAGGCTGTTCATGAAAACTTCCTTGAAGGACCGGTCCCCGAGAGATTCCACCTTCTGTTCCATCAGGCTCTCCGCCGTTTCGCGGTCCATTCTCAGCTTCAGCCGGGAAGGGATCCCGTAGCGGATCAGGACGGTCTCGCTGCAGGGATTCTCGTCCCAGTAATCCCGGTCTGTGAAATATTTCTCCTTCAGCTTTCTTGCCGCGAACTCGCAGTAACTCTTCCATGGCTCGCTCTCGGCAAAGACTTTCCGGATCTCACGCTCACCCGGAGAATTCTTTATTGCGCTCTCCAGAAGGATCTCGTCCATGATGCCGCCGCCCAGCTTCACCTCTCCGGCAGTCTGCATCTCAACTTCCTTTCCGCTGCAGATATAGGCGAAATCCGTCGTGGAGGAACCGATATCCACCACGAGGACCGGAAGCGAAAGAATATCATACCCTACCTGGAGATGCTTGGACTGGCAGGCGCTAACCATGGCCGCCCGGGATTCGGAAATGATCCGGACCGGCGGGAATCCCACCCGCTCAAAGATCTCCCGGTAGATCTCCCTGGCATTTTTATCCCATCCTGCGGGGCAGCCGATGTAGAAGCAGCTGTCCTCATTTTTGATCAGGTCGCCGCTGCCGTAGAGTTCCCCCAGAACGCCTGCGGCAAAGCTTCTGATGTCGGACTCCACCGAAGGATCTGTCAGGAATCGGCTCTTGAAGCGGAGCTTTCTCTTCACAGCGTCCGCACTATAGCAGGCCTTTTCTCCGATCAGGATCTCCCCGCTCTTCGCCGCGGCATAGGCAGTGATAAAGCTTTTCGCGCCGCAGACCTCCAGCACCTCAGGCACAGTCTGGTCTTTTTTGTCAAGTCTGGAGACCGCGCTCTCCGCGTCCCCCAGGTCAAAACCGAAAAAGCGATCCATGCATTACCTCCTTTGCCTCACGGCATTTTCGCCGCTGCAAGTCCCTTCTTCAGAAGGCGTCCCTCAGAGACCAGGGCGGGGCGTATCGTCCCGCTCTCCGCAGCGGGAAGCCGGTCAAACAGCTCGTCGTTCTCCGGGCTCCATTCCACGGCATCCACCCCGTTCTTGTGAAGGAAGAACTTTACTCCTCCCAGTCGCTCCAGAGCAAATTCCCCGTCTCCGGAGTACCCTGCCTCCAGAAGCTCCGCGAAGAAATCGATCTCCGGGGCAGGCAGAAGCGCCGTGCCTTCTGTCTCTGTCTTTTCCCTCCGCTCCCATTTCACCTGGGCGCCGGTCTCCTCCTGGTTTCTGTCCATGGACAGGACGACCGCCCGGAGGGCGCGCCAGGTCTTCTCAGGATCCACAGCGAGCTCCGTCTGGCGGATCTTCGTCTGCTTCTTCGCAATGGGCTTCCTGTGCATGAAAAGTCCGGCGAGGAACAGCAGAACAGCGCCTCCGCCTGTCAGTCCGAAGGTCATGGGGGAGCCCACGAACTTGAACGTCCCGTCCGGGACCTGTGCAGCCAGGACAAGTGCGGCAAAGGGCATCGCCGCGCCCACCAGCAGAAAGATCCACGCGATCACCGGGATCGGTTTTTTCGTCGGCGCATTGGGATCATCATCCTCGTATCTCTCCCAGATCTTCGGCTCGCCCATGGCGTTCAGATAGGAAAGACTGATCTTCGCAGTCTCCGTCATCGCGGAGGCTGCACTCCTCAGGCGCTCCTCTTCCTCGGATTCGTTGTACTGATAAAGCAGCCGGTCCAGTTCTGACTCAAGCACCTTGACCGCCCGTTCCGGCAGCGCGGCGCTCACCAGCTCCGCAAGCACTTTTTCCTTATCTTTCTCAAGATATTCCAGCATTGCCATCGCATTGTCCTCAGCTTGTCTCACGTTTCCCGCGCAGCGTCCCGGGTCTTACTTCAGGTTCCCGAGATAAGTCACTTTGATCCTGTCGGCAAAGGGCTTCTCCGAAGAGATATCGTCCGACACGTGGAGTTCTCCGTCATAGATGCCCGCCACCATCGAGCGGTAATCGTCCTGGGTGAAGGTCTCACACCACGCGGTGGTGTCCATGGGCAGCTGCACGTAGTTCTGCACCGGATCTTCCCCGGACACAAGGCCCAGACGGGTGATCTTTCCGCGGCAGCTTTCCCATTCCCCGTGCTTGATGGCGCCGAGGGTGGTGTTAACCGTGACTGCCAGTCCCTTCATGGCGGAAGTCACCGTGGTGCCCTCACCGTATTCTCCGTCCAGGACGCCCTTCTGGTCCACGTCCACGCCGATCAGCTTTCCTCCGGCCTTCTTCGCGGCCTCGCCCGCGGAGCTTCCGATCCCGCCGCCGCAGGCAAAGATGCATTCCACGCCGTCCGCGTACCACTTGTCCATGTCGGCGGTGATCTCCGCGTCCCCGAAGAACTGGTTCCCGTAGGCGTAGACCACTTCCACGTCCTCCAGTCCCAGCTCGGAAGCCGCGGCATTGGCGCCCTGGACAAAGCCGCTGCCGTAGCGGATCACGGCAGGAACAGCCACGCCGCCCAGGAATCCCAGCTTCTTATATCCCATCTTCACTGCTGCCATGCCCGCCATATATCCGGCGATCTCTTCCTGGTACACCGCGCAGTAGACATTGTCCTCGTAATAATAGTCCGCCGCGTTCCAGTAGCCCGGCCTCCCGTCGTACTTGTCGCCGAGGGCCTCGCGGAGGATGTCGTCATCCGACACGTCGAGGGCGATGAACTTCACGTCGGGATACTTCTCCGTGGTCTCCAGGAGGCAGCCCGCGAAGGAGTAGCCCGGCAGGACGATGACATTGTACCCTTCCTCCACCGCCTTGCCGATCGCTTTCGCCCTGCCCTCCGTCGTCTCCTCGTCGGGACGGCTGTATGTGAAATCCAGACCGTTCAGGTCGCAGTACGCCTTGCACGCTTCATAGGTGGTCTGGTTGAAGGACTGGTCGTTGATATCGCCGATGCCGGTGATCATGGCCACCTTCATGACGTCGCTCTTCGCGCCGCCCGGATTCCCGGAAGCGCCCGTCTCCGCCTGAGCTGTCTGCGCTGCAGTCGTCGCCGCCTGAGCTGTCTGAGCTGCAGTCGTCGCCGCAGGCGCAGGCTGCGCGCCGCCCTGCTGTCCGCAGGATACCATTCCCGTCAGCAGCACCACCGCTGCCGCAAGTGCAAGAAATTTTCTCATACTTCCTCCTAAGTTTATCAGATACCCTTTCGATCCCAATTCATCAGATGGCCCTGAAGCCTTAATTCATGAGATGTCCCTGCAGCACCGTCCCCGCCGGCAGCGGTCCGCTTCCCGCCGGGATGACAGCCATCACGTCGCACCCCACCGTGCTGCTGAGTGCGGAATTCTTCTGCTGCTTCGGGACATCGATCCTGACTGTCC
The DNA here is from genome assembly GCA_902780465.1 of uncultured Lachnospiraceae bacterium. GTDB lineage: Bacteria > Bacillota > Clostridia > Lachnospirales > Lachnospiraceae > Moryella. The sequence goes on along the minus strand of CACZFV010000051.1, from coordinate 4,841 downwards.
CGTCGGAAAGGTCCAGCCTTCCCCGGATCCACCGCTCGTTTTTGCTCTTTTTGGGAAATTCTTCCTTCAGGGCGACCCGGATCTCCGCCGGGAAGCAGTCCCCCTGGTTCCATCCGCAGAGCCGCTTCAGTCCCGCCTTCGCCACCGCGTGGTAATTTGTCATGGCGGATGCCGGATTCCCGGAAAGCGCACAGATCATCTTCCCGTCCCGCACCGCGTAGAAGCACGCTTTCCCGGGCTTCATCGCCACGCCGGAGAAGAGTGGTTCGCCTCCTGCTTCCAGGATCGCCCTCCCCGTCAGATCATAGGCCCCCACGGAAACGCCTCCCGTGAGCAGCACCGCGTCACACGTATCCAGCGCCAGTTCTAAAAGTTCCCGGATCTCTCTGACGCTGTCGCGGGCGATGCCGACCCGCACGGGTCTTACGCCAAGCTTCCGGAGCTCTCCCTCAAACAGTGCGCGGTTCGAGTTGTAGATCTTTCCCCCCGGAAGAACAGAACCCAGCTCCACTACTTCCGTCCCGGTGGAGATCACCCCCACCTTCGGGATCCGGAACACCGGGATCTCCCGGAGACCCTGGGAAGCAAATACCCCCATCAGCCCCGGGTCGATCTTCGTCCCCTTCGCTGCCAGGAGCTGTCCGCGCACTGCGTCCTCTCCTCTCGGGACCACATTATTCCCGGGTCTCCCCGGATGAAACAGTGTCACGGAAGTCTCCGTAAACTCTGTTTTCTCAAACATTTCCACCGAATCCGCGCCTTCCGGGAGCATCGCTCCCGTCAGGATCCTGACCGCCGTCCCCTCCGTAAGCCTGGTCTCCGGCACCTTTCCCGCAGGCACTTCCTCCAGGATATGGAGCGTCACCGGCGTCTCCGGGGAAGCGGATGATGTATCCGCCGCGCGGAACGCGTATCCGTCGAAAGCAGAACGCGGCCAGTCCGGAACATCCGCCGCCGCGCGGATATCCTCCGCAAGGATCCTGCCCAGGCAGTCCGAAAGCTGGATCATTTCTGTCCCCACAGGTCCTGTGAACTGAAGAAGGCGCTTCCGCGCCTCCTCACAGCTGAGTATTGTACTGGTCATTTCGGGTTCTGTCCTCTTGATTCCCTGATCTTCCGGAGACTCTCCTGCTCACGCCGCTCGGCCTCCGCTTCCGCTTCCTCTCTCGTGAGGGGAGCCTTCTTCGCCTCGTTCACAGGCGCCTGGCCGGCCTTTTCCGCTTTTTTCCGGTCGCGCTCAGCCATCTTCTCTTTCCGCTTTTTCGTACTGTACCAGATCAGATACACTGTAGCGCCGATGGCGAGGGCGATAAACAGGATCACCCCGGCAAAGGCTGTTTTCAGGATCCAGGCGAGACCGTCCATATGGAATCCGTAATACAGCACCAAAACTGCAACAAGCCCAAAGAGGAAAAATCCTCCGTTCCGCCCGTTATCCATTCTGACCTCCTGTTACTGCGGCAGTTTCTCCTGCTCCGGTTCCGCCGGAGACTCCAGGACAAATCTGCCCGCTTCTTCCATCTGGTCAAGTTTCTTTGTGCCCTCGTCCGCGAGCTGTCGGAATTCCTCGATGGTCTGACGCATTCTGGGCAGCGCCTCCAGCTTGTAGGAGCTGATGTCATCCAGCGCCTGCAGGGTGTCCGCGAAGGATTTCCTGAGGGTGTCCGTGGAGATCATCGCCTCGGAAGCGTTCTTCTGGATCTCTACGCCCTGGGTCTTCAGCATGTTGGAAGTCGCGGCGATCATGTTGTTGGTGCTCTGGTTCAGAAGGTTCACCTTCTCCAGCACCAGCTTCTGGTTGTAGAGGGCGCCCGCCACCGTCACTGCCGTGCGCAGGGAGGAGACCGTCACTGTCTTCGCCCGTTCCACAGCGCGCACCAGTTCATTGTTGTTGCGGCGGATCACATCCAGCGCCACGACGCCCTGCTGGGAGACCACCTGCAGCTGCTGGAAGTCCATGATGCGCTGGCGCAGCGGGAACAGGATCTCTTCCTCGACGAACTGCACCTTGGCCTCGTCTCCGCCCTCGGCTCTCTTGTTGTCGATGGCGTTGGTGAGATACTGGTCCAGAGCGTTACCCATGGCCACCTTTTCATTCAGCTGCTTCGACAGCCCGAACAGCTCCTGCTCCTCCAGCTCCAGCGTCACGTTGTCGTTCTGCAGCATCTTCTTTCCGCTGTCCAGGGACTTCACGATGTCCGCGATCTCCGCGTCCGCTGTCTTATATTTGTCAAAGTAGCGCTTGACCGGGTTCGCGATCTTCCCGAACAGCCCCTTCTCCTCGAAATTCACTGCGGAGGGATCCAGTGTCTTCATCTGGGCGGAAAGCTCCGCCAGGCCCTTCGCGACCTCGCCCGTCTCCGCGCTTCCTCTGGAGAATTCCACCATACGCTTCGAAAGGATCCCGTTCTTCGCTTCCGTCTTGCGGATCACGTCGGCGCCGAACTCCTGGAACGCAGCAGTGATGTTCTTCCGGTCTTCGAACACCGTGATGTCCGTTCCCATGATCTCTTCCACCTTCTGCTTCGCCGCTTCGTCGACCGTCGCTTCCCGCTCCGCCGGGACTTCCAGTTCCTTCTCCACCTTCTCCTTTACTTCTTCCACGTCCGGGATATCAAGATTGAAAGCCATACTCTCCTCCTCATTTATTTGTAATACTTTGTCGTCTCCATCAGGTTCCGGATCTCCTCAAGGATGATCTCGTTCTCCTTGTCGTTCTCCGCGCCTTCCAGCAGCGCCACTTCCCGGGCGCAGCCGTCCAGCTGCAGGATCATCTGCTCGTTCAGGTCCAGGATATGACGCATATCCTCCAGGTGCCCCGACAGGGTCAGCAGCCGGTCCTCCTGGACCCGGTCGTCGATCTGGTCCTTTGTGTAGGACCCGCTGGATATGACCCGCGTCAGCCTGTCGTATTCCTTCTCGTCAAAATTCTTCACCTGCCAGGACAGCGCCTCCAGATTCTTTCCGAAGATCTCCATGCACTGGTCGATGGTCCCGGTGTACCGCGCGTAGGTCAGGGATCCTTCCACAAACTTGCGGCCGACCACTTCACGGAAGCTTGCTGCTTTCTGGACCGCCGTCTTTCCCTGGTCCAGCGCCTGCCGCGCGATCTTACCTGTGAACAGTCTTGGCGCCGCGTCTGCCAGCAATGTCTTCGATACCGGGCTGCAGGGGATCCCCTCCAGCTGCTTCAGCGCCTCCGCGCTGGTCCAGTCCTTCTCCGCCGGGTCCGCCGGGCCGTTCTTCTTTGCCGGCTTTCCGTCCGCGGTGCCCTTGCCGTAACCCTGCGCCTTCATAAACCCGCTGACGGACCAGACCATCAGCACCGCCAGCATCACGCAGAACGCGAGGCTCAAGCCTCCCCGGATAACGCCAGGGTCCGAAAACCTGAGGTGAAGACCGATCGGTGAATACAGCACCACACCTGCGATAATGCAGCCGATGATGCCCTTCAGGTATTTTTCGCTGCCTGGCTTCAGGCCGCCTCCTTCCGTATTCATGGACAACGCACACCTCCTTTTCCGCTCCGGCCGTTGATACGCCGGGCGCTTTGTTTCTGCCGGAATTTTCACTCCGGCCGCTGCTTAATATTGTATCATGAAGTTCTGCCGATTTCCGTATCTCGGACAAAAAGTCACAAAGATTTCATACGCAGCAGACGCCACAGCGGCAGAAGGTAAAGATAGCAGGCAAACCATATTCCCGACAGCGGCGCCCCCACCGACGCCAGCGGAACACTTCCCGCGATGGACCAGGGCACCAGCGGCGCCACGACCACAGCCGTATCCGCCAGTCCCAGTGCAAACCTGTGTTTGTCTTTATTCAGACTCCAGCAGAGCTGAGAAGTCAGCATGATGGAAAGCGTCTGATTGCAGGCGATGATGCCCGACACTGCCGCCGTACACAGCATGGCGGCGTACGGTCCCATCCTGGACGCCAGCTTCTCCACCTCTCCTCTTACTCCGTCCAGGAGCCCTGTCTCGCGGAAGATGCCGGAGAAGGAGGAGGAAATGCAGACGATGTCGCCTACCCGCAGCATGGAACTGATCCCGCCGCCGTTCAGCATCGCTGCCACCTCCGGGTCCGCGGCGCGGTAACCGGTGAAAGCCATCCGCAGGATCTCCGCCGGCGCCGTGTGCTGGAGCAGCAGACAGACCGGCACGGACACGGCAATACTCGCCGCCATGGCGGGTTTCACGCTGACCCGCATCATGGAGAGCACAAGGATCACTGCCGCCGGCAGCAGCGCTGCCCAGTGCAGCGAGAACTCCCTGCCGAACAGCGCCGTCAGGTCCGGCACATCTCCCGAAGGCGCCGCCGCGAATCCCAGCCCCAGGTACACCGCACAGGAAAGCAGGAACGGCACCAGCGCCGACTTCATCATGCGGGGAATGTTGTCAAACACCTCGGTATTCGTGAGCTCCGCCACCAGCAGGGCGCTGGTAGAGACCGGTGAACACCGGTCTCCGAAGTAGGCTCCCGACACCACAGCGCCGCCCACCAGCCTCAGGTCCACCCCGAGCGAGCTTCCGATGGCGCCGCAGATCACCCCCATGGTGGCCGCGGTCCCGAAAGAAGTCCCCGTCAGCATCGAGACCATGCAGTTCAGAAGGAACGTCATCAGGATCAGGATCGACGGGCGGATCAGCGTGGAAGCGAAGCTGACGATCACCGGAATGGTCCCCGCCGCCCTCCACAGCGCCGTCATCACGCCGATCAGAAGAAACGTCAGAAGAATGTTTTTTGCGGTCATGATCCCCGCCAGGGAGATGGTGAACAGACTCTTCCAGGAAAACCCTTTCCATCTGCCGTACATCCAGAACAGGACCAGCCCCGCCCCC
>CACZFV010000050.1 GCA_902780465.1 uncultured Lachnospiraceae bacterium | reverse complement strand
ACGCTCCTTAAAGTGGTTTATGATGATAGTGAAAGAAAAGGAAAGGAGTTTACAGCAGTGAAAATGGGAAGAAAGACCGCGGCAGTGTTCCTCTCGGTTTTCCTGATCGCGGTAGAGATGGCATTTACAGCGGCCCCGGTAATGGCTGCCAGCTATAAAAAAATTAACAGCGTGTCGCTGCACGTGCGCAGCAAGCTGGAGGCAGGGGACAACTTCTCGTCGGACAATCTGGTGATCGCAGAGCCGGATGAAGGCGAGGTGGGAGTGTGGACGAATTCGGACAAGTTCTACATCTCTTCTCTGAAGCTTGTCAGCGGCTCCAGCAAAGACCTGAAGGTGGGACAGGAGATCCGGGTCCGTGCAGTGCTGGAGATCTTCGATGAGGATGCCTACCGCTTCAAGAGCGGCTTCAGCAAGAAGAACGTCAATATCAGCGGAAACGCTGAGTGTACGGAAGTGAGCCGTACAAACTACAAGCTGACTGTGACGCTGAAGTTTAACGGTGTGAAAGGCAGCTATGAGGAGCCGGATGAAGCCTGGTGGGCGGACACTGACAGGAGCGGCCTTGGTCAGGCGAGATGGAAGAGCGTCAGCAGGGGCAGCGGTCATTATGAGCTCCAGCTGAAGCGCGGCAGCACGGTAATAAAGCGCGTTCCGGACACCACGGGGACCAGCTACAATTTTTATCCCTACATGACCAAAGCCGGCGACTATACCTTCCGGGTCCGCGTGATCCCCCATACGTCCAGTGAGAAGAGCTACGGAAAGAATTCCGCGTGGACAGATTCCGATGATCTCTATATCAGTGACCGGGAAGTATCCGACGGAACAGGAGCAATCTGGGACGATAGCAGCAGCAAAAGCTCCTCTTCCGGGTCCCAGACTGCGCCGGATCCCACGACAGGCAGCAGCGGAGCCGGGTGGATCAGCAGCGGCGGCTACTGGTATTACAAGTACCCTGACGGTCAGTACAAAAAGAGCGGCTGGGAGATCGTCCAGGGAAAGTGGTATTCCTTTGACGATTCAGGCCGCATGCGCACCGGATGGTATCAGGCTCCCACAGGGTGGTATTACCTCGGGGCAGACGGGGCGATGATCACCGGCTGGCAGAATATCAATGAATCCTGGTACTACCTGGAGGAGGATCCGAACTCAGCTACCTACGGACGCATGGCGGCGAATGCCCTGGTGCACCGGGACGGCAAAACCTGGATGGTGGACGAGAACGGCCACATGGTGAGAGGATGGAAGCAGATCGGGGACCACTGGTCGTACTTCTATCCGGGAAGCGGTGATATGGCGAGAGATACCTGGATCGATACTTTCTATATCGACGGCAATGGTGTCTGGAGACGCTGATAAACACAGAGGAGACAGGGAATGTTCCCTGTCTCCATTTTAATGCGCAGATCCCCTGCTGCTGCATCGTCGGCACGCTTGCGCTAACGAAAGAGCTGCTGCGTTTCTAAACTCGCACTGCGCTGAAAGCATGTGCTCGTTAAGAAACGGCGTCTTTCGATTGCCTCCTTATGCAGGCAGCAGGGGATTTGCTTCTTCAGGCTTTGATCAGCGAGTGCCACTCCTGCAGGGACCGGACCTGGCCGGCGCCGCGGCGGTAGACCTGCGCGATCCCCTCGGCCGCCGCCTTTGCGGCTGCCATGGTGGTGATGTAAGGGATCTTGTTCTTGATGGCGGCTTTTCTCAGGTAGCTGTCGTCGTGAATGCTTTCCTTGCCGGAAGGAGAGTTGACGATCAGCTGGATATCGCCGTTGGTGATGAAGTCCAGGATGTTCGGACGTCCTTCGTACAGCTTCTTGACCTTTACGCACGGAATGCCCGCGTCGTTGATTGTCCTCCAGGTCTTGCCGGTGGCAAAGATCCGGAATCCGTCTTCATACAGGGACTGGGCGACTTCCGCGACTTCCGGCTTGTCCTGCTCATTGACCGAGATCAGGGCAGTTCCCTTCAGCGGGAGTGTGGCCTGGGCGGCCTCCTCTGCCTTGAAGAAGGCTTCGCCGGTGGTGTCCGCGATGCCCAGCACCTCGCCGGTGGAGCGCATCTCCGGCCCGAGGACCGGGTCGACTTCCTGGAACATATTGAAGGGGAACACCGCTTCTTTCACGCCGTAGTACGGGATATAACGCTCTCCAAGGGAAGGCACCGGAGAAGGTCTGCCAGTGAGCTCGGAAGTGATGATCTCGGTCGCCAGCGGGACCATGCGGATGCCGCAGACCTTGGAGACCAGCGGGACGGTACGGGAAGCTCTCGGGTTTGCCTCCAGGACAAAGACCTTGCCGTCCTCGATAGCGTACTGCATGTTCATGAGGCCGACCACGTGCATCTCCTCAGCGATCTTCCGGGTGTATTCCTTGATGGTCTCAAGGTTTTCCGGAGTGATGTGCTTCGAGGGGATGATGCAGGCCGAGTCGCCGGAGTGAATGCCGGCAAGCTCGATGTGCTCCATGACTGCGGGAACATAGGCGTGGGTGCCGTCGCTGATGGCGTCAGCCTCGCACTCCAGTGCATGGTGCAGGAAGCGGTCGATGAGGATCGGACGGTCAGGCGTTACGCCGACTGCCGCGTTCATGTAGCCGGTCATGGCCTCGTCGTCGTAGACGACTTCCATGCCGCGGCCGCCGAGAACATAGGAGGGACGGACCATGACTGGATATCCGATGCTGGCGGCAATCGCCTTTGCCTCTTCCACCGTGGTGGCCATGCCGGACTCTGGCATCGGGATGCCGAGCTTGTCCATGACCATGCGGAACTGGTCGCGGTCCTCCGCCAGGTCGATGACCTCCGGAGTGGTACCGAGGATCTTGACCCCGTTCTTCTGCAGCTGGGAAGCCAGGTTCAGCGGCGTCTGTCCGCCGAACTGGGCGATGACTCCCACCGGCTTCTCCTTGTGGTAGATGCTCAGGACATCCTCCAGGGTCAGCGGCTCAAAATAGAGCTTGTCGGAGGTGTCGTAATCCGTGGAGACAGTCTCCGGATTGCAGTTGACGATGATGGTCTCAAAACCGAGCTTCTTTAAGGACATTGCAGCGTGGACGCAGCAGTAGTCGAACTCGATGCCCTGGCCGATGCGGTTCGGGCCGCCGCCGAGGATCATGATCTTCGGCTTGTCATCGCGCACCTGGTTGTTGTCCGGCGCGTTGTAGGTGGAGTAGAAGTAGGCGCTGTCCTCCGTGCCGCTGACATGGACCGCGTCCCAGGTCTCTTCCGCGCCTAAGCTTAAACGGCGGTTTCGGACATCATCCTCCGGAACGCCGAGGATCTGGCTCAGGTAAAGATCAGAGAAGCCGTCCTTCTTCGCCTGGAGGAGCGCCTCGTCAGAGGGAAGGCTGCCCTTGCACTGCTGCAGGGCTTCCTCTTCCTCCACCAGTTCCTTCATCTGCTGGATGAACCAGGCCTTCACGTGGGTGAGCTCGTGGATCTCATCGATGGTGGCGCCTTTCCGCAGCGCCTCATACATGATGAAGTGGCGCTCGGAGTTCGGGATGGCGAGCTTCTTCAGAAGCTCTTCCTTTGAGAGCTCATTGAAATTGGAGACATGGCCCAGACCCGCACGGCCCTTTTCCAGGGAGCGGATGGCTTTCTGGAGGGCCTCCTTGTAGGTCTTGCCGATGGACATGACTTCGCCGACAGCGCGCATCTGCGTGCCCAGCTTGTCCTCCACGCCTTTGAATTTTTCAAAGGCCCAGCGGGCGAATTTCACGACCACGTAATCGCCGTCCGGAACATACTTGTCCAGGGTGCCGTATTTTCCGCAGGGAAGATCCTTCAGTGTCAGGCCCGTTGCGAGCTTTGCCGAGACCAGGGCGATGGGGAAGCCGGTGGCCTTGGAGGCAAGAGCGGAAGAGCGGGAGGTTCTGGGGTTGATCTCGATGACGATGATACGGTCATCGACCGGATTGTGGGCGAACTGGACATTGGTGCCGCCGATGACGCCGATGTGCTCGACGATCCTGTAGGCCTGCTCCTGCAGACGCTGCTGCACCTCTTCAGATATGGTCAGCATGGGAGCGGTGCAGAAGGAGTCGCCGGTGTGGACACCCATGGGATCCACGTTCTCGATGAAGCAGACGGTGATCATGTTGTTGTCCTTGTCGCGGACCACCTCCAGCTCCAGCTCCTCCCAGCCGAGGATGGATTCCTCCACCAGGACCTGGTGCACCAGGGATGCCTGAAGTCCGCGCGCCATGACGGTGCGGAGCTCGTCCTTGTTGTAGACCAGACCGCCGCCGGCGCCGCCCATGGTGTAGGCGGGACGCAGAACGACCGGATACCCCAGCTTCTCCGCGATGGCGAGGCCTTCCTCGACACTGTAGGCCACTTCGCTGCGGGCCATCTCGATGCCCAGCATGTTCATGGTATTCTTGAATTCCACACGGTCCTCACCGCGCTCAATAGCATCTACCTGGACGCCGATCACTTTGACATTGTATTTGTCAAGGATCCCTTCCTTATAGAGCTCGGACGCAAGGTTCAGGCCGGACTGTCCGCCGAGGTTCGGCAGCAGGGCGTCGGGCCGTTCTTTGGCGATGATCTGCTCAAGACGATCTACGTTCAGCGGCTCGATATAAGTGACATCTGCCATCTCCGGGTCTGTCATGATGGTAGCCGGATTGGAGTTCACCAGTACGATCTCGTATCCGAGACTGCGGAGCGCCTTGCAGGCCTGCGTGCCCGAATAGTCGAATTCACAGGCCTGGCCGATGATGATGGGGCCGGAACCGATGATCAATACTTTATGGATGTCTGTTCTCTGTGGCATAATAACCTCCTTCATGCCGGATAGCGTGTCTTCCATAATCTTACATACTTTATACCTAAAGCATAGTCCTTGGCAAGTGAATTTTGAATGAAAATACTAAAAAAATGTGGGTGATGCATAAAATCGAAAAATATTAAAAGATCATGCATAAATAATACTTTCCGGACAAAAGAAAAAGAGATGCGGTCCTGATCGCATCTCCTGTCCTTACCACTCACGTATTTTGATCATTCTGCCATCTTCATCCACTTCATAATTAAGGACAGTGGTATTAGTGGCAAGGATACCTGTCTCGGGATCAAAATAATACCATTCACCGCGGATCTTGTCCCAGCCGTGGTTCATGACGCCGTGATCGTAATAATAAAGATTCTCGTCTTCATCCTCGATCCAGCCCGTCACGGGTTTCCCGCTCTCCACGTAGGTACAGGTGGTTTCCTTATCCTCGTTTGTTTCGATGATATAAGTATCTTTATCGATAACTTTATGGGAAGCAAACGCGGGAACCGCCGCTGAGGCAGAAACAAAGACGGCAAGGAAAAGCGCTGCCGTTTTTCTTCCGATTCTCATGACCGCTCCCTCCTTTCTGATACTGAAAACAGAATTCTTCCTCTGCTTTCTTCTGTGAGCTTATCTTATATCAAAATAAATCAGAATAAAAGGGACTTTCGAAGAGTGTAAGAACATTGTAAGAAGTCCTGAAAATGTCAGAATTACGAAATATTATTGCTTGTTTCCAGGCGGTCGATGCCGGCCGGACGGAACATGCTCCGGCTCCGGGCCTTGAAGCTGTCCGCGGTTGCGGGAACAGGCCGAATGGGATATACTTTACATAATATGTAACTATTCAGCACCCCGGAAAAAATGAGTGAAATATGAACGGGGAGCTTGCTCACCGGGCATATTTCACTCATTTTTTCCAGGTGGCCAAGGGGCGAAGCCCCTCTGGACACCGACAACGAGGATCGCGAAGCGATCCGAGTCTGGGGGGCTGAACAGATACCATAATATGATTATCACAGATATAAATCAGGAGGACATGTCATGCGGATAAAACTCAGCAACTACATTTCCCAAAAGCTGGTGAAGAGCGGGATCACGCGGGCGTTCAGCGTGGTGGGCGGCGGTGCCATGCACCTTAACAACGCCCTGGGGCATGAGCCGGGGCTTACGGTCACATACAACCACCACGAACAGGCATCGGCGATTGCGGCGGAATGCTATGCGCGCATCAACAATGTTCCTGCCTGTGTCTGCGTCACCACCGGCCCCGGCGGAACGAACGCCATTACGGGCGTCGTGGGCGCGTGGCTGGACTCCATTCCCATGGTGGTGCTGTCCGGACAGATCCGCTACGACTGGACGGCGCGCTCCTCAGGCGTGCACATCCGCGCCATGGGCGACCAGGAGTTTGACATCTGCACGGCCATCGCCTCCATGACAAAATACTGCGAGATGGTCATCGACCCCCTGCGCATCCGGTTCTGTCTGGAGAAGGCCATCTGGCTTGCCTCTGTGGGAAGGCCCGGCCCCACCTGGCTGGATATCCCGCTGGACGTCCAGGGCGCATATATCGACACAGATGACCTTGTCGGATTTGACCCGGAGGATTACCTGGCGGGCGGCACCGGATGGGCTGTCAAAGACGTGAAGACTGCGGACGGCGCGGCCGCAAACAGCCACGAGATCCCGGAGGACAGCGCGTCCCGGGGAGAGTACCGGCAGGTGATGCCGGAGAAAGTGACGGAAGAGACCGCGCGCGCCATCATCGACCGCATCCGGAAAGCGGAGCGGCCGGTGTTCAACGCAGGCAACGGGATCCGCATCGCTGACGCCCACAGCGAATTCATGAGCGTAGCCCGGAAGCTGGGCATCCCGGTCGTGGTGGGCTGGGACTCCGAGGACTGTATGCCGGACGATGATCCCCTGTACGCGGGCCGCCCCGGAAACTTTGGGGACCGTCCCGGTAACTTCGCGGTGCAGAACGCGGACCTGGTGTTCTCCGTGGGTTCCCGCTTAAGCGTCCGGCAGGTGGGCTTCAACTGGAAGGGCTGGGCCCGGGAAGCGTATACCATCGTGAACGATATCGACGCGGAGGAGCTGAAGAAGCCGACGCTCCATGTCTCCATGCCGGTGCACGCGGACGCGAAGGATCTTCTGACAGTGATGGACAAGGTGCTCTCGGAGGAGAAGACGCCGGTCTTCGGCGGAGGAAAGGGCCTGGGGGACCTGAGCTGGTCGGAGACCTGCCGGATGTGGGTGAAGAAATATCCGGTCCTTCTTCCGCGGATGATGCAGGTGCCGGACGACCGGCCCGCAAATGTGTATGCCTTTGTCCGGGAAGTTTCCTCCAGAGTGCGCGAGGATCAGATCACAGTGGTGGGCAACGGCTCTGCCTGCGTGGTGGGCGGCCATTCCTATATTATTAAGAAAGGGCAGCGCTTCATCTCGAACTCCGCCATTGCCTCCATGGGCTATGACCTGCCTGCGGCCATCGGCGCCTGCATGGCGAATACGGACCGGGAGCGCTATCTGAAGGATATCATCCTGCTGACCGGCGACGGAAGCATCATGATGAACCTGCAGGAGCTGCAGACCATCATCGGGGCGAAGATGCCCATCAAGATCTTCCTCATCAACAATGACGGGTACCACAGCATCCGGCAGACAGAGCGCAATTTCTTCGGGGATCAGCCGCTGGTGGGCATCGGCTCCGACAGCGGCGACCTGAGCTTCCCGGATTTCGGAAAGCTTGCGGAAGCGCTGGGATTCCCCTACTTTAAGGCGGAGCACAATTCCGAACTGGCCGGCGCCGTCGAAGCGGCCCTGGCGGTGGACGGCCCTGTGATCTGCGAAGCCTTCGTCGACACAGACCAGAACTTTGAGCCGAAGTCTTCCGGAAAACGGCTGCCCGACGGAACCATGGTGAGCCCGCCCCTGGAGGACCTGACCCCCTTCCTCTCTGATGAGGAGATGAATGAAAACATGATCGTCCCCAGGGTTTAAAAGTCAGGAGCGCGGGAGCCGCGAAGCGGCGGAGCGATCCGTGGGGACGTAAAAAGAAGCATGTGTTCAGGTGTCCTGAGGGACGAGTGGTCACGAAAAGCCATGTTTTTAATTTTGTGAACACATTTTTCTTGCTTTTTTCTTGCCGGCCGGAACAAAATAACGACACAAAACGAACACTAAACGACATATTTTGAAATAGTGTTGAGTAATGCTGGGGCGCGAGCAGATACAAACCATGCAACTGGTCAAAAAATGCCAGATTGAATAAAAAGTGAACACAAAAACTGTGTCCACTTTTTGAAAAAAGAAGAAAATTTGACCACTTGGTTTTTTCTACCCATGAAAAGACCCCGACCAGCTCTGGTCCAAGTCCCGTTTGCAGGACTTGAGCACCGTGCGCGGATTGCCGTCAGGCAATTTCTTCCATATTGCGCGTGTGCGCATCATAAAACAAGACCGGCAGAAAAGAAACAGCACGGCAGAAAAGAAACAGTATTTCAGAAAGACTCTCGGAACAGAAGAGAGAAGGAACCTCAACTAGATGAACGTATTAATTACCGGGGCTACCAGTTTTCTCGGGGCGGAGACGGCCCGGGCGTTTCTCGCGGCAGGATGCGAGGTGTGGGCGCCTGTACGCCCTTCGTCGAAGCGGCTCGGGTTTCTCCCGGTCCATGAGCGGCTGCATCGCGTAGACATCGATATGAATGAGATCCGCAGACTTCCGGAGACGGGGATTCCGTCTCCGGAGGTATGCGTTCATTTTGCCTGGTCCGGGGAAGGCGTCCGGGGAAGAATGGACCCGGAGATCCAGGCTCAGAATGTTCGGAATACTCTTGCCCTGATCCGGGTGATGGGAGAAACAGGCTGCCGGCGCTTCCTGTTCGCCGGCTCCCAGGCGGAGTACGGCGTGACGCTGGAGCGGGTGGAGGCGCGGAAGATGTCCCCTGCCGCAGAGGCAGCGCCGGAATTGTCCGGCATCACGTACATGGTGAGCGAGGAGACCCCGTGTCATCCAATCTCGGAGTACGGGAAAGGAAAACTGAGGATCCTGAAAGAAGGAGCGGAACTGGCGGGAAGCTTCGGGATGGAATATCTTCATATGCGCATTTTCAGCGTGTATGGTGAAGGGGATCACGAGACTTCCCTGATCTCATCCTGTGTCCAGGCTGCGAAGGAAGGAAGAACCGCGGAGCTTGGGCCCTGCCGGCAGCAGTGGAACTTCCTGCATGTCAAGGACTGCGCGGCAGCGATCCTTGCACTGGCGGAGCATGATCCGGCAGCAGAGCCCCGCAGAGCCGATGACGCTTCCAATGCCGGTGATGCTCCTGACGCTTCCGATGCCGGTGATGTTCCTGACGCTTCCGATGCCGGTGATGTTCCTGGTTTCAGCGGGGCTTCCGGCGGCTGTGTCTTCAATATCGGCAGCTCTGACACCCGGCCTTTGCGTGAATTTGTGCAGGAGGTCTTTGACATTGCGCCTTCCTGCGGCTATGATGGAGCAGGATTTCGTCTCGAAGAGAGGGCGGCGGGACCGGAAGGCACGCCGTATCTCTCGCCGGATATCTCAAAGATCCGGAGAGAGACAGGCTGGAGTCCGCGGATCTCTTTCCGGGAAGGCATCCGGGAAATGCTGCTGAAGTAAACTGCAGGAGAACCCGGAAGACCGGAGAACATGGAAGACCTGAGAAACGAGATCACAGAATAGAAGTCAGAACATAGAAAAGAAGGAGCAGCTCCCTATGATACGCTGCAGAGCCTGCGGCGCGCCGCTTTCGGACGTGCCGCTCATTACAATAGAAAACATGCCGGCAGCGGCCCAGAACCTGCCGTCGCCGGAGGAACGGGAAACGGAAAAGGGGATCACGGTCAGGCTGTGCGCCTGCACGGGCTGCGGCCTGGTGCAGCTCAGCAACACGCCGGTGCCCTATTACCGGGATGTGATCCGCTCCGGCGGATACTCCACCACGATGGACGCGCTGCGGAGAAAGCAGTACGACGAGTGGATCGCCTTCTGCGGGCTGGAGGGAAAGAAGATCCTGGAGGCCGGCTGCGGGCAGGGAGAGTTCCTGCGGATACTGGCGGATTACCCGGTGCAGGCTTTCGGCATGGAGCATAAGCACGACCTGGTGGAGAAAGCCAGGGCTCAGGGATTGACTGTCTCCGAGGACTATCCGGAGCGGGAGGACCAGGTCTTTGAGAACGGGCCCTTCGATGCCTTCACTTCCTTCAATTTCCTGGAGCATCAGCCGGACCCGGCGGTGTACCTGAGGGCTGTCGCCCGGAATCTGACGGAGGAGGGCTGCGGCCTGGTGACGGTGCCGAGCTTCGAGTACATCCTGGAGCAGAACAGTTTCTACGAGCTGATCCCGGATCATCTTTTCTATTTCACGGAGGACACTCTGACGTCCCTGATGGCGCGGTGCGGATTTGACGTCCTGAAGAAGGAGCGCATCAACCGCGACACCATCTCCGTGATCGTGAGAAAAAAGAAACGTCCTGATGTCAGCGGACTTGTAAGCCGCAGGGACCAGCTGGCCGGGGAGGTCCGGAAGCTGATCGCGGAGGCGGAAGCCGCCGGAAAGCGCGTGGCGGTCTGGGGGGCATCCCACCAGGGGTTCACGCTCTGCGCGGTGGCAGGCCTGGGTGACAAGGTCAGCTGCATCATCGACTCCGCCCCCTTCAAACAGGGGAAGATCGCCCCGGCGTCCCACATCCCGATCGTTTCGCCGGCAGAAGCCGCGAAGGATCCGGCGGACATCGTCCTGATCATCGCGCCGGGCTATACAGAGGAGATCGCGGGGACGGTGCGGAAACTGTTCCCGGCCGGGACAGAGATCCTGACGCTGATGACAGACCGGGTGACGCAGGTCGGAACGGTATAAAAGAAAAAGCCGGGTGACGCGGGTCGGAACGGTATAAAAGACCGGATGATAAGAGATCATGCGGCGAAGCCGGATGATAAAAGGTACAGAAAATGAGAGCATTTATTATGAAAGAGCGCGGTCTGGCCGTGATCACGGACAGCGCGCCGGAACCGGAGCTGCAGGAGCCTTACGGTGCCATTCTTACGCCGGTGGCGATGGCACCCTGCACTTCGGACGTCAATACAGTTTACGGGACGGGCTCTAAAAAGCCGGACGACCTGATCCTGGGACACGAGTGTGTGGCCCGGGTGGTCCGTGTCGGGAAAAAGGTCCGGGATTTCGCTCCGGGAGACCTGGTGGCGGTGCCGGCCATCACGCCGGACTGGCGGAATCCGGAGATCCAGGAGGGAAATGACCGCCACGCGGGCAGGCCTTTCTCCGGCAACGCCCTGGGCAGAAGCATCCCTGGCGTCTTTGCGGAGTACTTTGCGGTGGAGGATGCCGACACGACGCTGGCAAAGGTCCCGGAGGGCGTCTCCCTTCAGGACGCCCTGATGTGTGTGGATATGGTCACCACCGGCTTCACCGGCGCGGAAGCGGCGGAGATCCGCTTCGGCGACACGGTCGTCGTGATGGGCATCGGCCCGGTGGGTCTGATGGCGGTGCAGGGCGCGGCGCTTCTCGGTGCGGCGCGGATCCTGGCAGTGGGCACACGGCCCGTCTGTGTGAAGCTCGCGAAGGAGTTCGGCGCCACGGAGATCCTGGATTACAAAAAGGGAGATCTCGCGAAGCAGGTGCTGGAGAAGACCGGCGGGACCGGAGCCGACGCCGTGATCATCTGCGGCGGGAATGACGAGGCCATGCACCAGGCGATCGAAATGGTGCGCTACGGCATCGGCCGCGTCGTCAATGTAAAGCACTACCCGGGCGAGGGCGATATCGGGATCCCGAAGTTCTCCGGAGGACGGGGAATGGCCGGGAAGACCGTGAAGCTGGAGCTGTGCCGCGGCGGCAGAGTCCGGATGGAGCGGATCCTCAGAATGGTGCAGTACGGAAGGATCTGCCCCGGAAAGATGATCACCCACCAGCTCTCCGGGTTCGACAGGATCGCTGACGGGCTGGAACTGATGCGGCAGAAGCCGGCGGATCTTGTGAAGGTCATGGTGACGCCGGATTGGAGACAAGTATGAAGAAGATCAGTGTGGTAATTCCCTGCTACAACGAGGAAGAAAATGTAGGCCCCATCACGAAGGCGGTCTCGGAGGTGTTCCGGAACCAGCTTCCGGGCTATGATTATGAACTGATCCTGATCGACAACGATTCCCGCGACGCGACACGGGACCGCATCAGGGTCCTCTGCGCCGCGGACAAAAGGATCAAGGCCATCTTCAACGCGAAGAACTTCGGCCAGTTCAACTCCCCGTATTACGCGATGCTGCAGTCCACCGGCGACGCCACCATCCTCATGGCGGCGGACTTCCAGGACCCGCCGGAGATGATCCCGCAGTACGTCGCCGCATGGGAAGAAGGATATAAGATCGCTATTGGCATCAAGACCCACAGTGCGGAAAATCCCCTCATGTACTGGCTCCGGAGCCAGTATTACAAGTGGATCAAGCGCCTCTCCGAGGTGGACCAGATCGAACATTTCACAGGGTTCGGCCTTTATGACCGCGACTTTATCAACGTGCTCCGGAAGCTGGATGACCCGACGCCCTTCCTGCGCGGCATCGTGGCGGAGCTGGGTTACCGCAGGAAAGAGATCCCCTACGACCAGCCGCAGCGGAGAGCCGGAAAGACCAGCAACAACTTTTACAAGCTGTACGATGCAGCCATGCTTTCCGTCACCTCCTACACAAAGTTCGGACTGCGTCTCGCCACCTTTGTCGGCGCCCTGACCATGTTTTTCAGCATCGTCATCGCCTTCGTCTATCTGGTCATGAAGCTGATCTGGTGGGACCGCTTCCAGGCAGGTCTGGCGCCGCTCCTCATCGGCATGCTGTTCCTGGGCTCCGTGATCATCTTTTTTATCGGGATGATGGGAGAGTACGTTCTGACCATCAACCACCGGCTGATGCGCCGGCCCCTGGTGGTGGAAGAGGAACGGATCAATTTTGATAAACAGGACGCGGCCAAGGCGTGAAACGCCTCGGCCGCCCCTCAAACGAGGGACTCGTCAGAGTCCCGAGTCTTGAGAAGGGACGGGGAATACGACAAGGAAAAAACTGCTATGAAATATAAAATCGACGTAGTCCGGATCCGGGAGAACTACATCACCCTGAACGGCTGGGTGATCGGCAGAGATCCCGCTTCCGGTGTGAAATATTCGGTGCTGGATGAGAAGAAACAGCCCATGGAATTCAGGATCGTCCCGACCCGCCGGGACGACGTGAGCCAGATCTATTTCAAGAAAGTCATCGATAAGGATTTCGGGTTCGACATCCGTTTTCCCTACGAAAGAGGAAAGAACTACTGGCTGGTGATCCGCTGCGAGGGTCATACCGCCAGGATCAAATATAACGAAGAGCTGATCGCGAAGCGGGCCAGCGTGGCGCATAAGCGCATGGAAAAGATCCGGGATCTCTGCAATATGGAGACCGTGAGAGTGGCCTGGGAGTATTTCCAGAAGCACGGCCTGAAGGCGCTGTTCCTGAAGTCGAAGAACAAGCTGGAGGGGATCGACAGCGACTACGAATACGCGGAGTGGTACGAGAAGACAAAGCCCGCCGCGGAGGAGCTCGCAAGGCAGCGGAAGGAGTCCGCGGAATGGAGCGGGGACGGCCCCCTGTTTTCCATCGTCATCCCTGTATACCAGACACCGGAGAAGTATCTCCGGGAGCTCCTGGATTCCCTGCTGAACCAGACGTATCCGAAGCTGGAGATCTGCGTTGCGGACGGAAGCCCCGCGGGAAAGAACTGCGGAAAGATCCTTAAGGAATACGCGGACCGGGACAGCCGGGTGCGCTTCGAGGTCCTCGGGGAGAACCGCGGCATCGCGGGCAACACGAACGCCGCCCTGGCGCAGGCACAGGGCGATTTTGTGGTACTCTGCGACCACGACGACATCCTGCCGGAACAGGCGCTGTATGAGTGCGCGAAGGCCATCCGGGAGAACCCGGACTGCGACTGCCTCTATACCGACGAAGACAAGCTCGACATGGACGGCGGCTCGCTGTTCGACCCGAACTTCAAGCCGGATTTCAACCAGGACCTGCTGACCAGCGTGAACTATATCTGTCATCTTTTCGTCGTGAAGCGCTCCCTGCAGGAAGAGGCGGGCCTCTTTGACCCCGCCTTCGACGGCGCCCAGGACTATGATTTCATCTTCCGCGTGACCGAGCGCGCGAAAAAGATCGTCCACATCCCGAAGATCCTGTACCACTGGCGCTGCCACATGAATTCCACGGCGTCCAATCCCGAGAGCAAGCTCTATGCCTTCGAGGCGGGGGCGCGGGCCATCCGGGCCCATTACAGCCGGGTGTGGCCCGAAATCGCCATCGACGAGATCAAAAAAGGCGTGGACTACGGCATCTATCACACCTTCTTCCGTCTGGAGAAGGAGCCGCTGGTCTCCGTCATCATCCCGAACAAGGATCACGCGGATGATCTCGACACAGCCATCCGTTCCCTCCTGGAGAAGGGAACCTGGAAAAATCTGGAATTCATCGTGGTGGAGAACAATTCCACCGAGCAGAAGACCTGGGCGTACTACGAAAAGATCCAGAAGGAACTCCCCCAGGTGAAGGTGGTGAAGTGGGACGGTCCCTTCAACTTCTCGGCCATCAACAATTTCGGCGCGAAATATGCTTCAGGTGAGTACTACCTCCTGATGAACAACGATGTGGAGCTCATCAACCCCGACGCAG
>CACZFV010000049.1 GCA_902780465.1 uncultured Lachnospiraceae bacterium | reverse complement strand
TTACCGGCAGTAACTTCAGAATCAACGACGCTCTTTTCGGCTTCTGCACGCAGCGATCGGACGCCGCTTCCGGCTCGATTAAATCGTGGTCGCCGACGCGGCGCCGGGCTGCGCACAGAAGCCTCAGACGCGTCTATAAGATTCAGAAGTTACTGCCGGTTTTTTCACAGAAGCTGAGGTGAGGGAAAGGCGAAAACAGCGCTGGATGCCCTGTCATCCGGCCGATGAAGAAAAGGAGGTGCGGTATGCCGTTCAGGATCATACGGAACGATATTACGAAGGTACGTGCTGACGCTGTTGTGAACTCAGCCAATCCGGACCCGGAAGTCGGCACCGGAGCAGACTCTGCTGTCTATGAAGCGGCAGGGAAGGACCTGATGCTTGCGGAGCGGAAAAAGATCGGAGCGATGAAGCCTGGTGAGGCAGCTGTGACGCCGGCTTTTCATCTTCCTGCAAAATATGTGATCCACACGGTGGGACCTGTCTGGATCGACGGGAAACACGGGGAGTTTGACGTCCTGCGCTCCTGCTACCGGAAATCGCTT
This sequence comes from uncultured Lachnospiraceae bacterium, assembly GCA_902780465.1. GTDB lineage: Bacteria > Bacillota > Clostridia > Lachnospirales > Lachnospiraceae > Moryella. The sequence continues at coordinate 19,330 of CACZFV010000049.1, read as the reverse complement.
CTTCTGGCGGAACATCTTGGATGTGGGAGCATTGCGTTTCCCCTGATCGCGACCGGAAATTATGGCTTCCCGAAGGACAAGGCCCTGGATATCGCTCTGGCTGTCATCCGTGATCATCTGGAGTATTCCGAGCTGAACGTGACCCTTGTGGTCTTTGACCGCAGTGCTTATCAGACCGCCTCCGGGCTCACGGAACAGATCGAAGAATTCATTGACGAGAACTATGTCGGGTCACAGACAGAAGTGGAGTACGGAAGCCAGGCAGGACCGCTTTCTGATCACGTGCTGCCGCGCAGACGGGGAAACAGGAGAGAAGAAGCTGTTCTGAGAGAGGAATCCTTCAGGGACTCCTCGCCGGCTTTTCCGCGGCCGGCCCGCTTCGGGAAAAAGAAGGAAAAAGCGTCTCTGGAGGATATCGTAAACAACCTTGGGGAGAGTTTTCAGAAAAGACTGCTCCGCATGATCGACGAGCGGGGAATGACTGATCCCGAAGTCTACAAGCGGGCGAACCTGGACCGGAAGCTTTTCTCGAAGATCCGGTGCAGTGAAGACTACATCCCGAAAAAGAAGACGATCGTGGCCCTTGCCATTGCGCTCCGTCTCAATCTTGACGACACCAGGGACCTTCTGGCCAGTGCAGGACTGCTGCTGACGAATAACAGCAAGTCCGATCTGATCGTCATTTTCTGCCTTGAGAACGGCATTTATGATATTTACGAAGTAAATGCCCTGCTGTTCAAATTCGGGGAGCCGGTCCTCTGCTGAACGGTGTCGCTTTTCAGGCGACCTTTTCTTTTCCTATGCGGACTATACTTGCATCATAAAAGATAACAAGGAGGTCCTGAAAGATGAAGAAAAACCTGACAGAACTGGTGATGATCCTGGACAGAAGCGGTTCCATGGGCGGGCTTGAGAGCGATACGATCGGCGGATACAACAGCATGCTGAAGAAGCAGCGCGAAGCGGAGGGAGAGGTACTGGTATCAACGGTGCTGTTTGATGACAGGACCGAAGTGCTCTATGACCGGGTCCCTCTGGAGAAGCTGCCGCAGATGACAGAAAAAGAGTATTATGTGCGCGGCTGCACGGCGCTGCTGGATGCAGTCGGCGGCGCAGTCAGACACATCGGAAATGTCCACAAGTACGCGAGGGAAGAGGACCGTCCGGAAAAAACGATCTTTGTGATCACCACTGACGGCCTGGAAAACGCGAGCCGCGAATATTCCTATGACCGTGTAAAGAAAATGGTAGAACGGCAGAAAGAGAAATACGGCTGGGAGTTCCTGTTCCTGGGCGCAAATATCGATGCCATTGAGACTGCAGGCCGTTTCGGAATCACCGCCGACCGCGCAGCAAACTACCACAGTGACAGAAAGGGCACAGCCCTGAACTACGAAGTCCTGGCGGATGCCGTCTGTGAAATGCGTGTCAGCGCCGCCCCGATCAGCGCGAAGTGGAAGAAGCGCATCGATGAGGATTTCAGGAAACGTCAGGCAAAGTAAAAATAACGCCGGGAAGCTGTCTGATCCATATGGGGTCAGGCGGCTTTTTTCTGCATTTTATATGAATCCGCCCTGCGCTTTTGTCATGCAGGGGCCGCTCTGTTGGTTTCACTGCGGCCATGCATTCCAAAGGCGCAGGGCGGATGCTATATATACCGTAAATGTCAAGTAAAAATACTTGACACCTCCGCACCTTGCGTCTATAATGCACAAGGTGACGAAAAATGAGCGAATATAACAAGAGTGAGATCGACAGTCTTCTCACCAGAGATCTTCTGTTCGACTTTTACGGCGACCTGCTGACGGAGCATCAGAAGCGGATCTTTGAGGCGGTCATGTTTGACGACCGGTCCATCAGCGAAGTGGCACGGGAGGAAGGCAGAAGCCGGCAGAGCGTGTCGGATCTGCTGAAAAGAGTGGATCAGCAGCTGCAGAGCTATGAAGAGAAGCTGAAGCTGGTGCGGAAGTTCCGGGAACAAAGGGAACGGATCCGAAGGATCCGGGATATTTCGGAAGGGATCCTTGAGAATCGCGATCCTCAGGGCGCGGAGGAGATCAGGAAACTGACGGAAGAATTACTGGAAGAAACATAAGGAGCAGCGGAATGGCATTTGAAAGCCTGACTGAAAAACTGCAGAAGGTGTTCCGCGACATCCGGGGAAAAGGAAAACTCTCCGAGGCGGACGTGAAAGCCGCGCTGAAGGAAGTGCGCATGGCGCTGCTGGAGGCGGACGTCGGCTTCAAGGTAGTCAAGCAGTTTATCAAAAGTATCGAGAACCGCGCTGTCGGTGCAGAGGTGATGGAATCCCTCACGCCCGGACAGCAGGTGGTAAAGATCGTCAATGAAGAGCTCATCAGTCTCATGGGTTCCGAGACCACCTCAGTCACCATGAACCAGGAAGCGGATGTCACGGTGATCCTGATGGCGGGTCTGCAGGGCGCAGGCAAGACCACTACGGCGGCGAAGCTTGCGGGAAAACTGAAAGCGAAAGGGATCCGGCCGCTTCTCGCAGCCTGCGACGTCTATCGTCCGGCAGCGGTGGAACAGCTGAAGGTGAACGGAGAGCGCGTCGGCGTGCCGGTGTTCTCCATGGGGACCGCACAGGATCCGGTGAACATCGCCCGCGCGGCACTGGCCTCCGCCCGGGAGAACCAGAACGATCTTCTGATCATCGACACAGCGGGCCGTCTGCAGATCGATGAATCTATGATGCAGGAGCTTGTCAGTATCAAAGAAGCGGTCCATGTCGACTGGACGATCCTGGTGGTGGATGCCATGACAGGACAGGAAGCGGTGAACGTGGCTTCGACCTTCAACGAAAAGGTCGGGATCGACGGCGTCATCGTGACCAAGCTGGACGGTGACACCCGCGGCGGTGCTGCACTTTCTATCAAAGCGGTGACCGGAAAGCCGATCCTGTACGCAGGTATGGGAGAGAAGCTCTCCGATCTTGAGCAGTTCTATCCCGACCGCATGGCTTCCCGTATTCTGGGCATGGGTGACATCCTGTCCCTGATCGAGAAGGCCCAGGCGGAGGTCGATGAGGAACAGGCCCGGAAGATGAGCGAGAAGCTCCGGAAAGCCGAGTTTGATTACAATGATTTCCTGGAACAGATGAACCAGATGAAAAAGCTGGGTGGTCTGTCCGGGATCATGAATATGATGCCGACTCTCGGGGCCGGCATGAAAGGCGGAATGCCGGAGATCGACGAGCGGCAGATGGACCGTGTCGAAGCGATCATTCTTTCCATGACAAAGGAAGAGCGGACGAATCCTTCTCTGCTGAATCCGTCAAGGAAGAACAGGATCGCCAAAGGCGCCGGTGTCGATATCGCCGAGGTGAACCGCATCGTGAAGCAGTTTGAACAGATGCGGAAAATGATGAAGCAGCTTCCGGGGATGATGCGCGGGAAACGCGGCAGAGGCGGAATGGGCGGCCTGGGAAATCTGGGCGGTCTGTTCGGCGGGAAACTGAAGTTCTGAAACTGAGGCCGCAGGCCTCAGGGCAAAGGTATCTCTCCGGTATCCGGTCTACAGGACACCGGTCATTACAAAAATAATCGATATTATACAAATCCAGGAGGAAACAACAATGGCAGTCAAGATGAGATTAAGAAGAATGGGTCAGAAGAAGGCACCGTTTTACAGAATCGTGATCGCGGACGAGAGATCTCCCCGCGACGGCAGATTCATCGCTGAGATCGGCATCTACGATCCGACCCAGGATCCGTCTCTGATCAAGTTTGAGGAAGAAGAGGCAAAGAAGTGGCTGAAGAACGGCGTGCAGCCCACCGAGCGCGTCGCTAAGCTTCTGAAGCTCGCCGGCATCACGAAGTAATCGAGGCCGTAAGTTATGAAGGAACTGGTAGAGGTCATCGCGAAAGCGCTGGTCGATCACCCCGAAGAGGTGAAGGTGACTGAGACGGAACGCGAAGACGCCATCCTTGTCGAACTCTCCGTAGCGCCGGCTGACATGGGAAAAGTCATCGGCAAATCCGGAAAGATCGCCAAGGCGATCCGTTCTGTCGTAAAGGCAGCATCGGTGGAATCCGAAAAGAAAGTGATCGTGGAGATCGACTGAAGCCATGACAAAGCGATTCAGAATTGGCGTGATCAGCTCCGTTCATGGAATTCACGGAGAATGCAAAGTATTTGTCACTTCCGACAGCCCGGAACGTTTTAAGAAACTTAAGACGGTCCGGGCCGTCCGTCCTCAGGACCCTCTTTCCGGAGCGAAAGGGGGAGAAGAAACAGAGCTGGAGCTCGTTTCTGTCAGATTCTTCAACAACATGGCGATCTGCCGTTTCCGCGGCATCGACACGCCGGAGGAAATCAGGAAATACCGGGGGATGGAACTCTGGATCGACAGGAGCGAAGCTGTTCCGCTGGAAAAAGACGAGTTCTATATTGCCGACCTGATCGGCCTCAATGTTGAGACGGAGGACGGCACACTGCTCGGCACGGTGGCGGATTTCTGGCCCACAGGCGCGAACTACGTCATCACCGTGAGGCAGAAAAACGGAAAAGAAGTGCTGCTCCCCTATATCAGGGACTGCGTGAAGGATGTCCTTCCGGAAGAGGGACGGATCGTCGTGCACCTGATGGAGGGTCTGCTGTGATGCATTTTCACATTCTCACGCTGTTTCCGGAAATGGTCCTGAACGGACTTGGAACCAGTATTATCGGGCGCGCCCAGAGGGACGGTCTTCTCACGGTGGACGCGCGGAATATCCGGGACTACACCACGGAAAAGCACGGCCATGTGGACGATTATCCCTACGGCGGAGATCTACACCACTCCCCAGGGCCGTCTTTTCGACCAGAACGCGGCGAAGGAACTGGCAAAAGAAGAAGAACTTGTGATCCTCTGCGGACATTACGAGGGTGTCGATGAGCGGGCGCTGGAGCTTCTCCATGCGGACTGCTATTCCATCGGCGATTACGTCCTGACCGGAGGGGAGCTTCCCGCCATGGTGATGGTGGATGCCATCAGCCGCATGGTGCCGGGTGTCCTTTCCAACAGGGAAAGCGGCGAGACGGAGTCCTTTGAGGGATCTCTTCTGGAATATCCGCAGTACACGCGCCCTGAGACCTACGAAGGTCTCCGGGTCCCGGAGATCCTTCTTTCCGGTGACCACGCGAAGGTGGACCGCTGGAGAAGGGACCAGTCCCTGCTCCGCACCATGGAACGCCGTCCGGATCTTTTTGAAAAAGCGGAACTCACGAAGGAAGACCGGAAATTTCTGAAGAAGCTCCGCGAAGCCCGGGAAGATCAGGGCTGAAGCGTTTATCTCAGTTGAGGCTTCTCCCACTGAGATAAAAACCGCTTGCATTTCCTGCAGCGCTGTGTTAAATTAGATAGGCTGTTAAAAAAGAGATGGTCCTCTGAGCCCGCGCCGGCTTAAGAACGTCGAATCAATATCAGGAGGAAACAAAAATGAAGCAGAATCCCATTCTGGACAAGATTGAAGAGGCTCAGATCAAGAATCCGGGCGAGTTCAATGTCGGCGACACCGTCAGAGTCCACAACAAGATCAAGGAAGGAAACCGCGAGAGAGTTCAGATCTTCGAAGGCACCGTGATGAAGATCCAGAACGGCGGTCTCAGAAAGACCTTCACCGTCAGAAAGATCTCCAACGGCATCGGCGTTGAGAAGACCTGGCCCATCAGCTCTCCCTTCGTCGACAAGGTCGTCGTCGTGAGAAGAGGTAAAGTCAGAAGAGCAAGACTGAACTACCTGAGAAAGCTTTCCGGTAAGGCCGCGAAGGTGAAAGAGATCATTCGATAATTACTGTCAGGCTGCCGCATGGATATATGCGGCAGTTTCTTTTTAAGGAGCTGTCTTATGATGCTGGAAGAAGAAAGCGTGCTGCAGCGCATTGTCCGCGGTATCGTGCAGATCGTCGTCGTGATCGCCCTTGCGCGGCTCTGCGTGTATTCCTTCGGGACTGTCGGCACCATGCCGGGCCAGAGCATGCGGCCCGCGCTGGAGGACGGGGACCGGGTCCTTCTGGACCGTCTTTCCCTGCGGCTGAAGGGACCAGGACGCTGTGACATCGTCCTGTTCACATCCCCGGTCACGGGAAACATCAATATGAAGCGGGTGATGGGCCTCCCCGGGGAGACAGTCCAGATCCGGGAGGGACAGCTTCTGATCAACGGAGAGCCTCTGGAAGGAGAAGCCGGAGATCTGTACGGCAGGGCATCCATCGCAGGGCTCGCGGAGCGGCCGGTGCTCCTGGGGGAAAATGAGTATTTTGTCCTGGGGGACAACCGGGAAGTCAGTGAGGATTCCCGCTTTGAGACAGTGGGAAACGTCCCGCTGAAGAACATGACAGGGAGGGTCTGGTTCCGGACTGCTCCCTTTGAACAGATCGGTCTGGTGAGGTAACAAACAGATGAACATTCAATGGTATCCCGGTCATATGACGAAGGCAAAGCGCGCCATGCAGGAGGACGTGAAGGCGGTGGATCTCATTATTGAGATCGTGGACGCCCGGGCCCCCATGGCCACCAGAAACCCTGATATCGAAAGTCTGGGACAGGGAAAGTCCAGGATGATCGTCATGAACAAGGCGGATCTGGCGGACGAGGAAGCCTCTGCAGCCTGGGCCCGCTGGTTCCAGTCCAAAGGATACACGTGCTTCCTGATGGACGCGAGAAGCAGAAAGAATCTGAAGCAGCTGATGGCGTCGATCGACAAAGCCTGCAGTGAAAAGCGGGAGAGAGACCGGAAGCGGGGGATCCTGAACCGCCCGGTACGCGCCATGGTGGCAGGGATCCCGAATGTAGGGAAGTCGACCCTGATCAACACCATAGCGGGGAAAAGCACAGCAAAAACAGGCAACAAGCCCGGTGTGACCCGCGGGAACCAGTGGATCAGGCTGAACAAAAGTGTGGAGCTTCTTGACACCCCCGGGATCCTTTGGCCGAAATTCGAAGATCCGAAGGTTGGGGAGTGCATCGCTTTCCTTGGGTCCATCAGCGAGATGATCACCATCCCGGAAGAGCTCGCGACGGAACTGATCCGCACCCTGAAGGAGCGGAACAGCTGCAGCGGCCTTGAGGAGCGCTTCGGGCTGGAGGGGGAACTCACCCCTTCCGGGATCCTGGACTGCATTGCGGAGAAGCGCGGCTGCCTGGGACCCGGCGGCGAACCGAACACGGAGAAAGCCGCCGGCATCCTGATGAATGAATTCCGGGCGGGAATGCTCGGCCGGATCACGCTGGAGGATGTGCCGGAATGAGAGAACTGAAGGGAGAAAAACTGGAGAAGGAGCTTCAGAGGCTCGATGCCATGCTTTCCTATGAAAGAGAGTATGCTGCCCTCGCCCCTCTCTGCGGGATCGATGAAGCGGGCAGAGGCCCTCTGGCAGGACCGGTGGCTGCAGCTGCGGTGATCCTTCCGGAAAACTGCAGGATCCTTTATCTGAATGACTCAAAGAAGCTTTCCCCGGCAAGGAGAGACGCCCTGTTCGATGAGATCAGGGAAAGAGCGGTCTCATATTCCATCGCAGTGATCCCGGCGGAACGGATCGACGAGATCAACATTCTCCAGGCCACCTATGAAGCGATGCGGCAGGCTGTGCGCAGTCTCTCAGTGGAACCCGGCGCGCTTCTGAACGATGCCGTTACTATTCCGGAGCTTTCCTTCCGGCAGATCCCCATTGTCAAGGGAGACGCGAAAAGTCTCAGCATCGCGGCCGCCTCGGTCCTGGCGAAGGTGACCAGGGACAGGATGATGGAAGAGTATGACCGCCTGTACCCGGAGTACGGGTTCGCGAAGCACAAAGGCTACGGCACGGCGCAGCATATTGCGGCACTGAAGGAGCACGGTCCCTGTCCCATCCACAGGCGGACTTTTATCGGACACTTTGTCTGAGCGCAGTGCTGAGAAAAAAAGAAGGAGCCTGGTGACATCAATGCCGGACAGAAACCGAAGAAAGACAGGAACGGACTATGAAGCACGGGCCGCTGCCTGGCTTGAATCCAGAGGTGTTCAGATCCTCTGCAGAAATTACAGAACAAGGTATGGAGAAGTCGACCTGATCGGGCTGGACGGTCCGTACCTTATTTTTGTTGAAGTGAAATACCGGTCCTCCGGGAAAATGGGTTCACCGCTGGAGGCAGTGGACTACCGGAAACGGCAGAAGATCATGCAGACTGCACGTCATTATCTGGCGGAGCATCACTACAGGGAAGACGCGCCTGTGCGCTTTGACTGCGTCGGCATGACCCCTGACCACACGGAATGGATCAGAAACGCTTTTATGGCATGAGAAAAGAATGGAGAACATTATGAAAGACTGGATCAGGAAAGGAACGGAAGAACTGCGGGTCCGGCAGCACGGAGAGACCGTGGTGCTGAGCTGGAAAGCTCTGGAGAAGATCCCGTTTGTGCGTCAGTGCTTTTCCACCCGGCAGGGCGGAGTCAGCGAAGGTTTTCTCTCGACGATGAATTTTTCTTTTGACCGGGGAGATGATCCGGACCATGTGCGGGAGAACTACCGGAGGATCGCGGAGACCATCGGCGTCCCGGCGGATTCCTTCGTGGTGGCGCATCAGACCCATACCACCAATATTCTGGTCGTGGGAAAAGAAGACCGCGGCACTGGAGTCCTGCGGCCGCGGCCCTATGACGATATCGACGGGCTGATGACCAATGCGCCGGGGGTCACTCTGGTGACCTACCACGCGGACTGCATTCCTGTCTGGCTGGTGGATCCTTCCGGGAAGGCGGCGGCGCTGCTTCACGCCGGATGGAAGGGAACCGTGGACGGGATCGCCCCGAAGGCCGTCGGGATGATGCGGGAACTGTACGGATCGGATCCGGAGGACCTGATCGCCTGCGCGGGCCCCGGCATCTGCAGCAGCTGCTATGAGATCGGAGAAGACGTGGCCGATCAGTTCCGGGAGGCCTTCAGCGCGGAAGAACAGAAGGAGATCCTGACAGACTACCACGAAAAAGAGGACGGCGGCCACTGGCAGCTGGATCTCTGCCAGGCGAACCGTGTCCTCCTTCTTCGCTGCGGCCTGAGGCCGGAAAATATTCATATTTCTGATATCTGCACCCGCTGCAATGCGGAGCGTCTGTTTTCCCACCGCGCCCACGGCGTCCGCAGGGGACTGAACGCGGCGTTTCTCGGGATCTTCCCGGAAGGAGATTGAGATCCCCCTCGCGGAACCTGCACACTGCTGAGACAGAATTCAGTCGATCACGGTCCCGAAATACTCGTAGTCGTCGTTTCTCCGGAGATTGTCCAGAAAATCCCTGATCTTCAGGGCAGAAGAAATGCCGTCCGAAGTGGAGACGTCCGAGTTGATGTTGTGGATGATGTGGGCCAGGTAGGAGCTCATGTCCGCCTCGAGGTACCACGGCTCGTCCAGAAGCTCCGGCGTGCGGTAGTTCAGGTTCGTGGTGCACACGTAATCAATAATGCCGGCCTTGTGCTTCTCACGGAAGGAATCCAGTCCGTTGGTGAAAAGGCCGAAGGTGGCGAAGATAATGACCCTTTTGCAGCCCCGTTCCTTCAGGTTCTTCGCGGTGTCCATCATGCTCTCGCCGGAGGAGATCATGTCGTCCATGATGATGACGTCCTTGCCGACGACACTGGAGCCGAGGAACTCGTGGGCCACGATGGGATTTCTTCCGTTCAGGACCTTGGAGTAGTCCCTTCTCTTGTAGAACATGCCCAGGTCCACGCCCATGATCGTGGCGAGATAGATGGCCCTGTCCATTGCTCCTTCGTCCGGGCTGATGATCATCAGGGATTCCTTGTCGATCTTCAGGTCCGGGATGTTCTGGAAGCAGGTCTTGATGAACTGGTAGGTGGGCAGATAGTTCGTGAAGCCCGTCAGCGGGATGGCGTTCTGGACTCTCGGGTCGTGGGCGTCAAAAGTGATGAAGTTCGAGATGCCCATCTTCTCGAGTTCCATCAGCATGTACGCACAGTCCAGGGACTCTCTCTTGGTGCGGCGGTGCTGTCTTCCTTCGTAGAGGAAGGGCATGATCACGTTGACGCGGTGCGCCGTGGAGATGCCTGCAGCGACGATCCTCTTCAGATCCTGATAGTGATCGTCGGGGGACATGTGGTTCAGCATGCCGTCCACCCGGTAGGTGAGAGAGTAATTGGTGATATCCACCATTACGAAAAGATCCGTGCCGCGGATCGACTCGTTGATCTGGCCTTTTCCTTCTCCGGTGCCGAAGCGGGGACAGTTGATGTCCAGCAGGAAATTCTCCGCGTCATATCCGCGGTAATGAAGGCTCTTTTTCCGGCTCTCCGCATGTTCTTCGTCCGCTTTTCTCATACGGATCAGATGACTGTTGACTTTTTCCGCGAGGTCGCGGCAGCTTTCCAGCGCAGCGATCTTCAGCGGGGCCACAGGAAGAATCGTATCTCGTTCTTTGTTCTGCATGTCTTCCTCCAATTGATGTCACTCAAAGAGAAACTTCTGTTCTCTGAGCATACCATTTTCCGCCCGCCTTTGCAATGGCAGGGAATGGCGTCCTCATTGCAAACAGAGGTGGTTTAGTATAAAATGATAACTGGCGCACAGCGCCTAATGACTTAGCATGTACGAGACAGAAAGGATCTTTTCATGAACGACTATATTCTTACCTGCTGCTCCACCGCTGACGAATCCCGCTCCTTTTTCGAGGAAAGAGACATTGAGGTGATCTTCTTCCGCTGGATCAGCGACGATGGTTCCGTCCATATCGACGACCTGGGGCAGAGTATGCCCTACAGTGCGTTTTACGACCTGATGCGGAAAGGCATGCTTCCAAAGACCTCCCAACCGAATATCCAGGATTTCACGGATTTCTTTGAGCCGCTCCTGAAGGACGGCAAGGATGTGATCCATATTTCCCTTGGTTCCGCGATCTCCGGCGCCTTCAACAGCGCCTCTTCCGCAGCGGAGATCCTGAAGGAGCAGTATCCGGACCGGAAGATCACGGTGATCGATTCCACCACCGCTTCCAGCGGCTACGGACTCCTGATGGACGGGGTCTGGAAACAGAAGCAGAAGGGCCTTGACTACGATGAGTGCGTGAACTGGATCCTTGAGAACCGGAAGCACGTGGTGACATGGTTTTCTCCCACTTCCCTCAACTGGCTGGTGAGGGGCGGAAGAGTCAAGCCGCTGGCCGGATTCATCGGAAACATCCTGAACATCTGCCCGGTGCTCTACATCGCCGACGACGGCAGTCTGGGCGCCCACAGCAAAGTGCGCGGAAAGCTGAAGGCACTGCAGGCCCTGGAGAAGCGGATGGAAACACTGGCATACAACGGTGCCGATTACGACGGGGAGTGCTTCATCGCCCATTCGGATTGTCTGGAGGACGCGGGACGCGCAGCCGGATACATCCGGGCGCTGATCCCGAAGGTGAAGGAACCGATCAAGATCTCCTATGTGGGAAGCGTCATCGGATCACACACCGGCCCGGGGGCCATCGTTCTCTCATTCTGGGGAGAAAAGAGAATTGAAGAAAAATAAAGGCCATCTGATCGCCGCCGTGGAGGCGGGGAGTCCCGCGGAAGAACTGGAGATCGAGGTGGGGGACCGCCTTCTCTCCGTGAACGGCAGAGAGGTAGAGGATGTTTTTGACTACAGGACCGCCATTGCTTCCGATGACGTGACCCTTCTGATCCTGAAGCCTGACGGGGAGGAGTGGGAGTACGAGATCGAAAACGGCGGAGAGGACCCGGGACTGGTCTTTGAGAACGGGCTGATGAGCGAGTACCGTTCCTGCACCAACAACTGCATTTTCTGCTTCATCGACCAGATGCCGAAGGGAATGCGGGACACGCTGTACTTCAAGGATGATGATTCCAGACTGTCCTTTCTGCAGGGGAACTACATCACCCTGACAAATATGAAGGACGCGGATATCCGCCACATCATCCGCTACCGTCTGGAACCGATCAACATCTCCGTCCACTCGACCAATCCGGAGCTCAGGGTGCGGATGCTGCACAACCGTTTTGCGGGGGAGAAGCTCCGTTATCTGAAGACCCTCTATGACGCAGGCATCGAAATGAACGGACAGATCGTCCTGTGCCGCGGCTATAACGATGGAGAAGAGCTGGTACGCACGCTCCGGGATCTTCTGGAGTACGCGCCTCTGATGCAGAGCGTGTCCGTGGTCCCGGTGGGACTGACGGACTACCGCGAAGGCCTGTGCCCGCTGGAGCCAATCGGACGGGAGGACGCACGGGAGACAATCCGCATCGTCGAGGAGATCCAGAAAGAAGCATACAAAAAATACGGGATCCATTTTGCCCACGCCAGCGACGAGCTCTATCTGACAGCGGGTCTCCCGCTGCCGGAAGCAGACCGTTACGACGGATATCTTCAGCTGGAAAACGGCGTCGGCATGCTGACGCTCCTGGAGGAAGAGGTCACGGAGGCGCTTCCCGGGCTCAGGCCGAAGGGCGTGAAGGAGACGGTCTCCGCCGTTTCCGGACTCCTGGCTGCCCCCTGCGTGGAACGGCAGCTTTCCAGGATCGCCGCGTGCCTTCCCGAAAAGGAGATCTTTCTGTATCCCGTGGAGAACCATTTCTTCGGAAACAGGATCACCGTCACCGGTCTCCTGACCGGCAGGGATCTCATAAGGGAACTGAAGGGAAAGGCTCTGGGAGACAGGCTGCTGCTTCCTCAGTGCATGTTCCGGAGCGGAGAGGAGGTCCTTCTGGACGACCTCACCCTGGGGGACCTGGAGCGGGAACTGAAGGTGAAATGCGTGATCATCGGCTCCTCCGGCCAGGACCTGGCGGACGCGGTCAATGATCCGGACTACTGCCTCCATTCCTTCCATGGAGAATATGAACTTCCGGACGGATCGGAAACAGATATCAAATGAAACAAAGAGGAGAATAGTAAGAATGAGCAAACCGGTTGTAGCCATCGTCGGCAGGCCGAACACAGGCAAGTCCTCCCTGTTCAACGCCCTGGCGGGAGAGCAGATCGCTATTGTCAAGGATACGCCTGGCGTCACCCGCGACAGGATCTACGCGGACTGCACCTGGCTGGACAAAAGCTTCACGCTGATCGACACCGGCGGCATCGAGCCGGAGAGCGGCGACCAGATGCTGGTGCACATGCGGGAGCAGGCGCAGATCGCCATCGAGACAGCGGACGTGATCATCTTCCTGACGGACGTGCGCATGGGCCTGACGGACGCGGACTACGGTGTCTCTGACATCCTGCGCCGCTCAAAGAAGCCTGTCGTGCTGGCGGTGAACAAGGTGGACAGTTTCCAGAAGTTCGGGAATGACGTCTATGAGTTCTACAGTCTCGCCATGGGGGATCCGGTGCCGGTCTCTGCGGCATCCCGCCTCGGCATCGGAGACCTGCTGGAGGCCGTGGCAAAGCATTTCCCGGAGGAGACTGCCGGAGAGGAAGAAGAGGATTCCCGGCCGAAGGTCGCGGTGATCGGAAAGCCGAACGTCGGCAAGAGCTCCATCATCAACCGGCTCCTGGGAGAGAACCGAGTGATCGTGTCGGATGTCGCCGGCACGACCAGGGACGCCATCGATACCGTGGTGGTCCACGACGGCCAGGAGTACATCTTCATCGATACAGCGGGACTCCGCAGGAAGAGCAAGATCACGGAGGACATCGAGCGGTACTCTATCATCCGCACCGTGTCCGCGGTGGAACGCGCCGACGTGGTGATCCTCGTGATCGACGCGTCCGAAGGGGTTACGGAACAGGACGCGAAGATCGCCGGCATCGCCCACGACAGAGGCAAAGGCATCATCGTGGCTGTGAACAAATGGGATCTTGTGGAGAAGACGGACAAGACCATGAAGGAGTTCACGGACAAGATCCGCCTGACGCTCTCGTTCATGCCCTACGCGGAGTTTCTGTTCATCTCCGCGGAGACTGGACAGAGAATGAACAAGCTGTTCGAGCTGATCGACATGGTGCGGTCTTCCCAGACTCTCCGGATCCGGACCGGCGTCCTGAACGAGATCATCACAGAAGCGACGGTCCTGCAGCAGCCGCCCAGCGACAAGGGACACCGGCTGAAGATCTTTTATTCCACCCAGGTGGCGGTGAAGCCCCCCACCTTCGTGCATTTTGTCAATGATAAGCAGTTGATGCATTTTTCCTACCAGCGTTATCTTGAGAACAGGATCCGCGAGGCCTTCGGGTTCCGCGGCACGATGATCCGCTTCCTCGTGAGGGAGCGGCAGGGAAAGGAGGAAGTATGATTGCAAAACTGATCTGCCTTTTTGTCGGCTATCTTTTCGGTACCTTCCAGACGGGGTATTTTCTCGCCAAAAGCCGAGGGTTTGATATCCGTGACCACGGGAGCCACTCCACCGGCGCCACCAACTCCCTCAGAGTCATGGGGACCGGCGCTGGCGTCACGGTCCTGATCGGCGACGCCCTGAAAGCGATCATTCCGTGCCTTGTGGTCAGAATGATCTACAGAGACCAGCCGGGGCTCTGGCCTCTGATGCTGATGTGGACCGGCGCCGGCGTGATCATCGGTCACTGCTTCCCCTTCTATATGGGATTCAAGGGCGGTAAGGGCATTGCCAGCACGGTGGGCGTGCTGATCGCACTGGACATTCGGATCGCGATCCTCTGGGCTGTGGTGTTCTTTGCATTTGCCATCGCTTCGAAATATGTTTCGCTGGGCTCCATCATGGCGATGACCTTTGTGTTCTTCTGCCAGGTGTTCTGCCTTTTCCGCGGTCTTCTTGTGCCGGGGACGGTGGATCCTGCGTTCCGGATCGAGTACGCCCTTCTGGCCTTCGTGATCAGCGGCCTGGCGGTGTGGAAGCACAGATCCAACATCGGACGTCTTCTCTCCGGCACAGAGTCCAAGGTCAAGGTCTTTACCAGGGGAATGGATGTGGGAAGAAAATAAGGAGGTAATGGAATGAGCAGAACAGCGGTCATAGGATCCGGAACCTGGGGAAGCGCGCTGGCGATCCTGCTTTCGCACAACGGACATGAAGTCACAGTCTGGTCCACCTTCCAGGAGGAGATCGACAGCTTTCTTGCCACCAGGAAACATGTGAATCTGCCCGGGGCAGTCTTCCCGGACAGCATCATGTTTACTTCAGATCTGGAAAAAGCCATGGCGGACAAGGAGATCCTTGTGCTTGCAGTCCCGTCTGTCTTTACCAGAGGGACTGCCGCAAAAATGGCTCCTTTCTATAAAGAAGGCCAGATCATCGTCAGTGTCGCCAAGGGGATCGAGGAAAAGACGCTGAAGATCCAGACAGAGCAGATCGAAGAAGAGATCCCCGGCAGCATCGTCACCTGTCTTTCCGGACCCAGTCACGCGGAAGAAGTGTCCCGCGGGATCCCGACTACCTGTGTGGCAGGCGCCCGTGCGCGGGTGTACGCGGAGAAGGTCCAGAAGACATTTTCAAGCCCTGTGTTCCGGGTGTACGTATCTCCGGATCTTCTCGGGATCGAGCTCGGCGCATCGATCAAGAACGTCATCGCCCTGGCTGCGGGAATCGCCGACGGCCTTGGCTGCGGAGACAACACGAAGGCGGCCCTCATCACCCGCGGCATCGCGGAGATCACCAGGCTGGGAGTGGAAATGGGAGCTTCTCCGGAGACCTTCGCAGGTCTTTCCGGAATCGGCGATCTGATCGTCACCTGCGCCAGCATGCACTCCCGCAACAGGCGGGCCGGGATCCTGATTGGAAAGGGATATACTGCGCAGCAGGCAATGGATGAAGTGAAGCAGGTCGTGGAGGGCGTATATTCCGCCAAGGCCGCGCTGGCCCTTTCAAAAACCTACGGTGTCAGCATGCCCCTGGTGGAGGAAGTCAACAGGATCCTGTTTGAGAACAAGACCCCGGAGGAAGCGCTGAACGACCTGATGAGCAGGGGCTTCAAGGCGGAGAGCCGGCAGCTGAACTGGCCCGGAGAGCGCAGGGAACCGCTTTTCGGTCAAGGATGAGTTGACATATTTATGCACTCTGGTTAGAATAAAATGTAAATCTTTACACTTTGGGAGGTAATTGCTATGAGAAAACTGTTATCAGCAGTTCTGGCTGCATCCATGGTGCTCTCCATGACAGCCTGCGGCGGTTCCCAGCCTGCGGCAACTACAGCTGCTCCGGCAGCCGAGACCAAGGCTGAAGAGACCAAGGCTGCAGAGGCAAAGGCTGAAGAGACCAAGGCTGAGGAGACCAAGGCTGAGGAGACCAAGGCTGAAGCTGCTCCGGCAGCAGAGGGCGCAGTCTGGAAGATCGGCGGCATCGGACCGATCACCGGAGGCGCTGCAGTCTACGGCCTTTCCTGCAAGAACGCGCAGCAGATCGCAGTGGACGAGATCAACGCCAACGGCGGAATCAACGGCTATCAGATCGAGTTCCAGTTCGCGGATGACGAGCACGACGCAGAGAAGTCCGTCAACGCATACAACAGCCTGAAGGACTGGGGCATGCAGATGCTTCTCGGATGCACCACCAGCGCTCCCTGCATCGCAGTTTCCGCTGAGTCCGTGAACGACAACATGATCCAGCTGACCCCGTCCGGTTCTTCCACGGACTGCATCACGAACCCCAACACCTTCGCAGTCTGCTTCTCCGATCCGCAGCAGGGCGCCAAGTCCGCTGAGTACATCGGTACACACAAGCTCGCGACCAAGATCGGTATCCTCTATGACGCGTCCGATGTCTACTCCTCCGGTATTCACGACAGCTTTGTCACCGAGGCTCCGGGCCAGGGACTGGAGGTCGTTGCAGACGAGCAGTTCACCGCGGACAGCAAGACAGACTTCACCATCCAGCTGCAGAACATCAGAAACGCAGGCGCAGAGCTGGTCTTCCTTCCGTTCTACTACACCGAGGCCGCACTGGTCCTGAAGCAGTCCAAGGATATGGGCTTTGCACCGGTATTCTTCGGATGCGACGGTATGGACGGCATCCTGAACCTGGAAGGCTTTGATACCTCCCTGGCAGAAGGCCTGATGCTCCTTACCCCCTTCGCTGCAGACGCGGACGACGAACTCACCAAGAACTTTGTTGCCGAGTACCAGAAGAGATACAACGAGATCCCGATCCAGTTCGGCGCAGACGCTTACGACGGAATGTATGCCTTCAAGGCAGCAGCAGAGAAGGCGAACCTGAATCCGGAAATGTCTGTTGAAGAGATCGGAACCGCCATGATGCAGGCGATGACCGAGATCTCCATCGACGGTCTGACCGGCGAAGGCATCTCCTGGGATGCTTCCGGTTCTCCGACGAAGGCCCCGAAGGCAGTCGTGATCGAGAACGGCGCATACAAGTCCGCTGAATAAGAATTGATTTGCAGAGGGATGCTTCTAAAGCGAGCATCCCTCTATTTAAAAAGAGACCCGCGGCGCTGCCGCAGGGGGAGGAGCTTATACTATGACCTTTATTTCCTATTTACTGAGCGGAATCAGTCTCGGATCGATCTATGCGATCATAGCGCTGGGCTACACCATGGTCTACGGCATCGCGAAGATGCTGAACTTCGCCCATGGCGACGTCATCATGGTCGGCGGCTATGTAACATTCACCGCAATGTCCGCGGCAGGACTTCCGCCTGCTGCCGCGGTACTTCTTTCCGTGCTGGTGTGTACCGCACTTGGTATTACGATCGAGCGGGTTGCATACAAGCCTCTGAGAGGCGCGAACTCCCTTGCAGTCCTGATCACGGCCATAGGTGTGTCCTACCTTCTGCAGAACCTGGCGCTTCTGATCTTCGGTGCAAACCCGAAGAGCTTCAACTCTGTCGTTCCTTTCAAGGCGGTCTCTCTCGCGGATGGAAAGCTTCTGATCTCCGGCGAGACCATCACCGCGATCCTCGCGTGCATCGTGATCATGACAGCCCTGACTTCCTTCATCAATAAGACGAAGGCGGGTCAGGCCATGCTCGCGGTATCGGAGGATAAGGGCGCGGCCACGCTGATGGGGATTAATGTCAACGCGACCATTGCGCTGACCTTCGCCATCGGTTCCGCGCTGGCAGCCATCGCCGGCGTACTTCTCTGTTCCGCGTATCCCACCCTGACGCCCACCACCGGCGCCATGCCCGGCATCAAGGCCTTCGTGGCCGCGGTCCTCGGAGGCATCGGCTCCATTCCCGGCGCGCTTCTGGGAGGACTTATGCTCGGCGTCCTGGAAAATCTTTCCAAAGCCTATATCTCCTCCAAGCTTTCCGACGCGATCGTATTCTCTGTACTGATCATCGTGCTTCTGGTGAAGCCGACCGGAATCCTCGGAAAGAAGATCATGGAGAAAGTGTGAGGACGTCATGAAGAACAAACTGAAAAATCCTTTTGTAAATGATATGATCACCTATCTCATGGTGATCGCTGCTTATGTCATTGTCGAGATGCTGCTGAAAGCAGGCCAGGTGAGTTCCCTGATGAAGGGGCTCCTTGTCCCGCTCTGCACTTACTCGATCCTTGCTGTCAGCCTGAACCTGGTGGTCGGCATTTCCGGCGAGCTCTCCCTCGGACATGCAGGCTTTATGTGCGTGGGCGCTTTTACCTCCGCGCTCTGGACCAACCTCATGAACGGGAAGATCCCGCCGATGGCCTCCTTTATTCTTGCGATCCTTGTCGGCGCAGCCTGCGCCGCCCTTGCCGGCTTCCTGATCGGCATTCCGGTGCTGCGTCTCCGGGGAGACTATCTTGCCATCGTCACCCTGGCATTCGGAGAGATCATCAAGAATATCGTGAACGCGCTGTATCTCGGCGTGGACTCCAGGGGATTCCATTTCTCCATGAAGGACAACCTTGCCCTCGGTCTGGAGAAGGACGGCGTAACCATTATCAAGGGCGCCCAGGGAATCACCGGAACTCCCAAGATGTCCAGCTTTACCGCGGGAGTGATCCTGCTCCTGCTGGCTCTTTTCATTGTCCAGAACCTGATCCGCTCCAGAACAGGCCGTGCCATCATGGCGATCCGCGACAACCGCATCGCTGCTGAATCCATAGGCCTGAACGTGACGAGGTACAAGCTGCTGGCTTTCACCATCTCCGCGGCGATCGCAGGTGCCGCCGGCGTGCTGTATGCCCACAATCTGAGCACGCTCCAGGCACTGCCGAAGAACTTCGGATACAACATGTCCATCACCATTCTGGTCTTTGTCGTCATGGGCGGGATCGGCAACATCCGCGGTTCCGTGATCGCGGCAGTGGTGCTGACCCTTCTGCCGGAGCTTCTCCGCAGCATGAGCGACTACCGCATGCTGATCTACGCAGTGGTCCTGATCCTTATGATGCTGTTCACATCGGCGCCTTCCTTCATCCAGTTCCGGGAAAAACTGTTCGGAAAGATCGGCAGGCGTTCCGGCTCGGAGAGGGAAATCC
>CACZFV010000048.1 GCA_902780465.1 uncultured Lachnospiraceae bacterium | reverse complement strand
TACCAGGGAAGCCGTCCGGGAGCAGGCCAGGGAGGCTATCAGGGAAGCCGTCCGGGAGCAGGCCAGGGAGGCTATCAGGGAAGCCGTCCGGGAGCAGGCCAGGGAGGCTACCAGGGGACTCGTCCGGGAGCAGGCCAGGGAGGATACCAGGGAAGCCGTCCGGGAGCAGACCGCGCCGGATTCCAGGGCGCGCGGCCCGGTGCTCCGGCAGGCGCGCGGCCCGGTTACGGACAGAGACCTGCGGACAAGCAGCAGGGCGCCGGTGACGGCGCGCTGGTAAAGAAGACGGTGAGCAACCGTCCCAGCAAGCAGAATTACAAAGATAAGAACGACAAGCGCCACAGAACAGAGGACGGCTTCAAGACCTCCAAGAGCGGCAAGGTGAACCGTCATCCGTTCATCATGCCGGAGAAACAGAAGGTCGTGAAGGAAGAGGAGCAGATCAAGGAGATCCTGATCCCCGAGACCATTTCCATTTCCGACCTCGCCAAGGCCATGAAGAAGAATGCTTCCGAGATCATCAAGAAGCTTTTCATCAAGGGTGAGATCTATACGCCGAACTCCGAGATCTCTTTTGAGAAAGCGGAGGAGATCGCGCTGGAATACGATATTCTGTGCACCAAGGAAGAGCCTGAGGATGTGATCGCCGAGCTCCTGAAGGAGACCGAAGAAAACGAGGACGAGATGGAAACCCGTCCGCCGGTGGTGTGCGTCATGGGCCACGTTGACCACGGCAAGACCTCTCTTCTGGACGCGATCCGGAAGACGAATGTCACCAGCCGGGAGGCAGGCGGCATCACGCAGCATATCGGCGCCTACCAGGTGAAGATCAACGACCGGCTGATCACGTTCCTGGATACGCCGGGCCACGAGGCGTTCACGGCTATGAGAATGCGCGGCGCACTGGCTACGGATATCGCCGTGCTGGTGGTGGCGGCTGACGACGGTATCATGCCGCAGACCATTGAAGCCATCAATCATGCCAAGGCCGCAGGTGTCGAGGTCATTGTCGCGATCAACAAGATCGACAAGCCGGATGCCAATGTGGACCGCGTGAAGCAGGAACTGATCCAGTACGAACTGGTCCCGGAGGACTGGGGCGGTACGACGATCTGCTGCCCGATCTCCGCAAAGACCCGTGAAGGTATCGAGGATCTGCTGGAGAATATCCTTCTCGCGGCGGATGTGAAGGAACTGAAGGCGAATCCGAACCGGAACGCCAGAGGTCTTGTGATCGAGGCGCAGCTGGACAAGGGCAAGGGTCCGGTGGCGACGGTGCTGGTCCAGAAGGGCACCCTGCATGTAGGCGACTTTGTAGCGGCAGGTTCCTGCTACGGAAAAGTCCGCGCCATGCTGAACGACAAGGGCGCGCGGGTCAAGGACGCGAAGCCATCCACTCCGGTAGCGATCCAGGGTCTGAATGCCGTACCGAACGCAGGCGAGGTCTTTGTCGCCATGAGCACTGACAAGGAAGCGAAGGATTTCGCGGCTACCTTCATCAACGAAGGCAAAAACAAGCTGATCGAAGAGACCAAGGCGAAGCTGTCCCTGGACGACCTGTTCGGCCAGATCAAAGCCGGCAACATCCAGGAACTGCCGATCATCGTCAAGGCAGACGTGCAGGGCTCCGTGGAAGCGGTGAAGCAGTCTCTGTCCAAGCTGTCCAACGAAGAAGTGCAGGTCAAGGTGATCCACAGCGCAGTCGGTGCCATCAGCGAATCCGACGTTGCCCTGGCCAGCGCCTCCAACGCCATCATCATCGGCTTCAACGTACGGCCTGACGCTCTGGCCAAGTCCACCGCGGATCACGAGCATGTTGATATCCGCCTGTACAGGGTCATCTACCAGGCGATCGAAGACATCGAGAACGCCATGAAGGGCATGCTGGCTCCTGTCTACGAGGAGAAGATCATCGGACATGCCGAAGTGCGTATGCTGTTCAAGGCCTCCGGCGTCGGAACCATCGCAGGCTCCTATATTCTGGACGGTAAGATCCAGCGTGGCTGCAAGGCCCGTATCACCCGCGACGGAGCGCAGATCTTCGACGGGCCGCTGGCTTCGCTGAAGCGCTTCAAGGACGATGTGAAGGAAGTGAACGCAGGATACGAGTGCGGTCTTGTGTTCGAAAAATTCAACGATCTGGCGGAGGGCGACCTGGTGGAAGCTTACGCTATGGTTGAGGTACCCAGAACATGAAAAAGGGAAGCATTAAAAATACAAGAATCAACGCCGAAGTGAGGAAGGAGATCCAGAGCATCCTCATGAACGGCCTGAAGGATCCCCGAGTGAGCCCGATGACGACCGTTACGGACGCACGGGTCACCGCGGACCTGAGATACTGCACTGTCTATGTCAGTGTTTACGGCGGTCCGGAAGCCGAAGAGCAGACCCTGGAGGGGCTCAGAAAGGCTTCCGGATACATCCGGAGTGAACTGGCGCGGACCGTGAACCTCCGGATCACACCGGAGCTCAGGTTCGCCGCGGACCGCTCCATGGCTTACGGTGCGCATATCGACAGCGTGCTGGATGAGCTGAAGAAGACCGAAAACTGGGAGCAGGACGGAGAAGCGGAGCAGGACGGAGAAGCGGATGAACAGGATACTTCAGAATAAGATCAGAGCGTCGAAAACGATCGCGGTCCTTGGACATATCAATCCGGACGGCGACTGCGTGGGTTCGGCGCTCGCGCTTTATAACTACCTGAAAGACAACATGCCGGAGAAGGAAGTGACGGTGTGGCTGGAAAAGCCGCCGGTGAAGTTTTCCTATCTCCGGGGCTTTGACGAGATCCGGACAGCGCCTGACAAAGACTTCCGGGCAGATCTCGCTGTGGCGCTGGATGTTTCCGACCGGGGACGGATGGGTGATCTCGTCCCGGTCTTCGACGGAGCGAAGGATACGCTGAATATCGACCACCACGTGACGAATCCCGGCTTTGCCGCGGACACGGTATGCCTTCCGGATTCCAGCAGCGCATGCGAGGTGCTGTTCGGTCTCCTGGAGAGGGACAGGATCAGCCGGGAAACTGCTGCCTGTCTCTATACCGGCATTGTGACAGACACGGGAGTCTTCAAATATAACGCCACATCTGAGGCGACCATGCAGACAGCAGGCTTCCTGATGACTACGGGCATCCCCTTCGGCGAGATCATCGACCGCGCTTTTTACAGGAAGACATGGCCTCAGAACCGGATCTTAGGAAAAGCGCTCAGCCAGGCGGAGCGGAACGAGGATGGAAAGTTTATCTGGACTGTGGTCACTTTCCGGGAAAAGGAAGCCTTCGGAGCCCAGTCCTCGGACATGGATGGTATTGCCGAGCAGCTGCGGCTGACAGAGGGAGCGGAGTGTTCCTGCCTTGCCTCGGAACGTATTCCCGGACAGTGGAAGCTGTCGCTTCGCTCTGCGGAAGTGGTGGATGTTTCTTCCATCTGTGCAAGGTTCGGAGGAGGAGGCCACATCCGGGCCGCCGGCTGCACCATCACCGGAAAACTCCCGGCAGAATTCATGCCGGAAATCCGCCGTCTGGTGGAAGAACAGATCAGTCAATGAAACGGAGCCGCGAATGCTGAACGGAGTCATCAACGTATATAAGGAGAAAGGCTTTACGTCCCACGACGTCGTGGCAAAAATGAGGGGGATCTTCCGCCAGAAGAAGATCGGTCATACCGGGACGCTGGATCCGGACGCGGAAGGAGTGCTGCCGGTGTGTCTGGGGAGTGCCACAAAGCTCTGCGACATCCTGACGGACCGCACGAAGAGTTACGAGGCAGTGCTGCTTCTGGGCGTTGAAACGGACACCCAGGATGCAGGCGGAACAGTACTGTCGGTCCGGGAGGTGACATGTACGGAGGAGGATCTGCTCCATGCAGTGCATTCCTTTGAGGGAAGCTATGATCAGATCCCTCCGATGTATTCCGCCCTCAAGGTCAACGGACAGAAACTCTGCGACCTTGCGCGGAAAGGGATCGAGGTGGAGCGGAAGCCCCGGACGGTCAGGATCAGCGAGATCCGGATCAAGGAGATCTCCTTTCCCTGGGTGAAGATGGAAGTGGAGTGCAGCAAAGGCACCTACATCCGGACGCTCTGCTATGATATCGGAAAAAAGCTTTCCTGCGGCGGATGTATGGAGAGGCTGGTCCGGACGAGATCCGGCCAGTTTTCCGCAGCGGATGCCCATCGCCTGGCAGAGCTTCAGGAGGCGGCAGACCGGGGGGAGCCCGGGAGATACATGATTCCTGTGGATGACTGTCTCAGGGAGTACAGAACTGCGCATGCAATGCCGGAAGCGGACCGGTTTCTCTGGAACGGAAATCCCGTGAAGGAAGAGCTGTTTCTGCCGGGAGACCGCTCCGCAGGGAATGTCTACCGGGTCTATGACAGCAGGAACAGTTTTATCGGACTGTACCAGCTGTCCGCGGGAGGTCTGTTCCGGGCGGAAAAGCTGTTCATCGGCACGGGCCGGGAATAAGACACAAGAGGTAAGCAGTTTGAACGAGTGGATCGGAACAACAGATGTCAGGATCGAAGAGCCGACAGTCGTGGCCATCGGCAAATTTGACGGCGAGCACATGGGGCACAGGAAGATTCTGGAACGTATGAAAAAGATCGCGGAGGAGGAAGGGATCGCCACCGCGGTATTCACCTTCGGGACACCTCCCTCCGCAGTGGTGGGCGGTGCACCGAAGGAACAGATCAATACAAATGCGGAGCGGAGAGAGAAGCTCCGGGAGGCAGGCATCGATTATATCGTGGAGTATCCCTTCACGCCGGAGATCGCTTCCATGACGGGCGAGGAATTCGTCCTGGACGTGCTGCTGAAAAAGATGAATATGCAGGCCATCGTGGCGGGACCGGACTGTGCTTTCGGAAAGAACCGCAGCGGGAACGCGGCGCTTCTTGAGGCTATGGGGCCGAAGTACGGTTTCCGGACGCTGATCATCCGCAAGGAGCAGGACGGGGGCAGAGATATCAGCTCCACCTATATCCGGGAAGAACTGAGGAACGGCAACATCGAGAAAGCCAACCAGCTTCTGGGATACGAGTGGTCCCTGGAGGGGACGGTGACACGCGGCAATCATATCGGAGGAAGTCTTCTGGGCTTCCCGACGGTGAACCTGGAGGTGCCGGGCGGAAAGCTGATGCCGCGCTACGGCGTCTACGGGACCATTGTGGAGCTCGAGGACGGGACAAAAGTCCGGGGCATCACCAACATCGGGGACAATCCTACGGTGCAGAATGACCGCCTGAACCACCGGGTCCGTATCGAGTCCTTCCTCCTGGACTATACGGGGGACCTGTACGATACAAAGATCCGGATCCGGTTCCTGCATTTTATCAGGCCGGAGATGAAATTCCGCAGTCTGCAGGAACTGAAGGAACAGATCAGCAGGGATATCGCTCTTCTTGAAGAGAAATCCGTTGACATTTAAATCTGCTTCATGATAGTATGAGTGAGCACTGAAAGCGCCTGAGGCTTCGTTTCCGGAGGACTCCACCGGATGCGCGGTTTCGGGTAAGAAAACAGATATAAAAGGAGAAAAAACCATGATCACGAAAGAGAAGAAAGCTGAAATCATCGCCGCTTACGGAAGAAAAGAAGGGGACACCGGTTCTCCCGAAGTCCAGATCGCTCTGCTGACTGAGCGGATCAGAGACCTCACCGAGCACCTGAAGGTCAACCCGAAGGATCATCACTCCAGAAGAGGACTTCTGATGATGGTCGGTCAGAGAAGAGGCCTGCTTCAGTATTACAAGAAGACCAACCTGGAAGGCTATCGCGCACTGATCGAGAAGCTGGGTCTGAGAAAGTAATTTTTCATAGGTTTTCTGTCTCAGGGTGGAATAACAATTCCACCCTGAGTTTAGTGTTATGGTAATCGGACGAGTAATTGGAGAGTGAGGAAAAGGAGAAGAGTAAAGAATGAGCAAGGAATTTAAGAGTTTCAGCATGGAACTGGCCGGCAGGACCCTGACCGTTGAGATCGGCAGAGTCTGCGCCCAGGCGAACGGCGCCGCCCTGATGCACTACGGTGACACGGTCGTCCTTTCCACGGCAACTTCCAGCAAGCAGCCCCGGGAGGGCATCGATTTCTTCCCGCTGTCTGTGGAATATAACGAGAGACAGTACGCAGTGGGCAAGATCCCCGGCGGCTTCATGAAGCGCGAGGGAAAGCCCTCCGAGAACGCGGTCCTCACCGACCGTGTCATCGACCGTCCCATGCGCCCGCTGTTCCCGAAGGACTACAGAAATGACGTGACGCTGGAAAACCTTGTCATGAGCGTGGATCCGGACTGCTCTCCGGAACTGACCGCCATGATCGGAACCGCCATCGCTGTGACGATCTCCGACATTCCCTTCGATGGTCCCTGCGCCATGACGCAGGTGGGCCTGGTGGACGGAAAGTTCGTCATCAACCCCACCAACGATCAGAAGAAGGTCTCTGACCTGGCGCTGACCGTAGCCAGCGTGAAGGACAAGGTCATCATGATCGAAGCCGGCGCCAAGGAAGTTCCGGAGCAGGTCATGATCGACGCGATCTATGAGGCCCATGAAGTCAACAAGAAGCTGATCGCATTCATCAACGAGATCCGCGATGCTGTCGGCAAGGAGAAGCAGGAGTATGTTTCCGCTGTCGTCCCGGAGGAGCTGATGAACGCCGTGAAGGAGATCGTTCCCCAGGAAGTGATGGAGACCGCCGTGTTCTCCGACGACAAGATGGCACGGGACAAGGCTGTGGACGAGCTCACCGAGCGCTGCAGAGAGGCACTTGCCGACAAGGAAGAGTGGCTCCCGCTGATCGGCGACGCCATGTACCAGTATGAGAAGAAGACCGTGCGGAAGATGATCCTGAAGGATCACAAGCGCCCGGACGGAAGACAGATCACTGAGATCCGTCCTCTTTCCGCCGAGATCGACCTTCTTCCCAGAGTGCACGGCTCCGCGATGTTCACCAGAGGCCAGACCCAGATCGTCGATGTCTGCACCCTGGCCCCGCTTTCCGAAGTGCAGCGCATCGAGGGAATGGATGTCGATATCAAGAGCAAGCGCTACCTGCATCAGTACAACTTCCCGTCCTATTCCGTTGGCGAGACCCGCGTCTCCAGAGGACCGGGACGCCGCGAGATCGGCCACGGTGCGCTGGCTGAGAGAGCTCTGCTGCCGATGATCCCTGACGAGGAAGAGTTCCCCTATGCGATCCGCTGCGTGTCCGAGACCATGGAATCCAACGGTTCCACTTCCCAGGCATCTGTCTGCGCCTCCAGTCTGGCGCTGATGGCGGCCGGAGTGCCGATCAAGCGTCCGGTGGCAGGTATCTCCTGCGGCCTGGTGACCGGCGAGACCGATGACGATTACCTGGTCCTTACGGACATCCAGGGCATCGAGGACTTCTTCGGAGATATGGATTTCAAGGTGGCAGGCACCGAGAAGGGCATCACCGCCATCCAGATGGATATCAAGATCCACGGCCTGACAAGACCGATCGTGGAGGAGGCTATCGCCCGCACCAGAGAAGCCAGAATGTACATCCTGAACAACATCATGAACCCGGTGATCGCGGAGCCGAGACCTGAAGTCAGCAAGTATGCTCCGAAGATCGTCCAGATCAAGATCGATCCGAAGAAGATCGGCGACGTGGTCGGAAAGCAGGGCAAGGTCATCAACAAGATCATTGAGGACTACGGTGTACAGATCGACATCGAAGAGGACGGCAGCGTGAACGTGGCCGGCATCGACCAGGAGATGATCGACAAGGCCGTGCAGACCATCAAGAATATTGTGACCGATATCGAGGCCGGCATGGTGTTTACGGGTCCGGTGGTCCGGATCCTGGAGTTCGGCGCCTTTGTGAGCCTGACCCCCAACAAGGACGGAATGATCCACATTTCCAGACTGGCGGACAGAAGAGTCGCCAAGGTGGAGGACGTGGTGAATATCGGCGACGAGGTCACTGTCAAGGTCATCAAGGTGGACGCAGCGCGCGACCGCATCGACCTGACCATGAGACCCTCCGATATGAAGAAATGAGAAACTGAAGGGTTTTCCGAACAGGGGCTGAGCGATCAGCCCCTGTACTGGAAAGGAGGTTTCTATGGCAGAACTGAATGTCAGTGAGATCGAAGAAGAAGAGGAGCGGAACGAAGCTCTTCTGGAGCTTGTGAGATCCAAGAAAT
The DNA here is from genome assembly GCA_902780465.1 of uncultured Lachnospiraceae bacterium. Classification (GTDB taxonomy): domain Bacteria; phylum Bacillota; class Clostridia; order Lachnospirales; family Lachnospiraceae; genus Moryella. Next base: position 6,533 of record CACZFV010000048.1, on the reverse strand, counting down.
TCCGTACGCTTCGCCAGGTACTCTCCGAAATGAACGAGGTCGACGTGGCAGCCTTTATCGAAGAGCTCGACCCGGAAAAGACAGTGGTCGTCTTCCGCATGCTGCCGAAGGAACTCGCTTCGGACGTCTTTGCCTGTCTGGAACTGGACAAGCAGCAGCACATCGTATCCAGCATCACGGATAAAGAGCTGACGAACATCATCGAAGATCTTTCCGTCGATGATGCCGTCGACATGGTGGAGGAGCTGCCTGCGAACATCGTCAAGCGTGTGCTGCAGAATGCCACGCCCGAGACCCGGTCCCAGATCAATGAATTCCTGAAATACCCCGAGAATTCCGCCGGCTCCATCATGACAGCGGAGTACATCGGACTCCGGAAGACCATGACAGTGGAGGACGCCTTTGCCTACATCCGTCAGAACGGCGTGGACAAGGAGACGATCTACACCTGCTATGTCATGGACAACAAGCGCACCCTGGAGGGTGTCATCACGGTCAAGGACCTTCTCATGAATCCCTATGAGACCCTGATCGAGGATATCATGGATACCCGCATCATCAAGGCACGGACCACGGACGACCGGGAGGACGTAGTCGATCTTTTCAACAAGTACGATCTGACGACCCTTCCCGTAGTGGATACCGAAGACCGCCTGGTGGGTATCATCACCGTCGACGACGCGGTGGACGTCATGGAAGAAGAGGCTACAGAGGACTTCGAAAAGATGGCAGCTATGATGCCTTCCGAGAAGCCCTATCTGAAGACCGGCGTTTTCGAAATGGCAAAGCACCGTATTCTCTGGCTGATGATCCTCATGATCAGCGCCACGGTGACCGGCGGGATCCTGGCGAAGTATGAGGAAGCCTTCGCGCTGATGCCGATCCTGGTGACATTCGTGCCGCAGCTGATGGATACAGGCGGAAACGCCGGCAGCCAGGCCAGCACCATGATCATCCGAGGCATGGCAGTCGGCGACATCGACCTGGGCGATGTGGCGAAGGTCCTGTGGAAAGAGATCCGCGTCGGCTTTGTCTGCGGCCTGACCCTGGCGGCGATCAACCTGGTCCGCATCCTGATCTTTAATCCGGGACAGTTCAAGGTGGCCCTGGTAGTGGTCTGCAGTATGTTCGTCACCGTCATTATCGCGAAATGCATCGGCTGCCTGCTGCCCATGACAGCTCAGCGGCTCGGCATCGACCCGGCGATCATGGCATCGCCCCTCATCACGACCCTGGTTGACGCCGTGAGTCTGACAGTCTATTTCGAACTGGCGACGAATTTCCTGGGGGTCTAGCCCGGCGGAAGTTTTTTATGATGCGCACGCGCGCGGGATTTGAAAAAACATAAGGCTTTACATTTCACCTGGGCTGGTGTAAGATAATCCGGTATATGGCAAATCGCTGAGGAGAAGAGTATCCTGTTCCGTTCCGCCCAGAGAGGGATGCCGGAGAGATCCGTGCTGTGAGCATCCCGCGGAGCATCAGGGGAAGACCGTCTCTGAGAGACCCTAATCCGGTCCGGTGACTCCGTTATCGTCAGAATGAGAGATCCGCTGTGGATTCCGGAAAAACGGAACAGCGGGTAATCAGGGTGGAACCGCGTACATTACGTCCCTGCACTGCTTCTTTTGCAGTGCGGGGATTTTTTTATCAGGAGGATATCAATATTATGGAGAGAGAAGAGTTTCTGAAGGTTTACCGGCATTCCCTGGCACACGTTCTCGCCAAGGCTGTGATCGAGATCTTCGGCAAGGAAGAGGTCCAGTATGCCATCGGCCCGCAGATCGCCGACGGCTTCTACTACGACTTCATTCTGCCGCGTACCGTGAACAAGGATGATTTCGCTCAGATCGAGAACAAGATGCGTGAGATCCTGAAGCGGAAGGAGAACTGGACAGAGAAGGAACTGACCCGGGCCGAGGCCCTGGAGCTGTTCAGCGGCCAGAAGTTCAAGAAGGAACTGATCGAGGACCTTCCGGAGGAAGAGAAGCTGACCATCTGGTACACCGGCGATGATTTCGTGGACCTCTGCCGCGGACCGCATATTGCGAACTCCGCTGAACTCCTCAGCACTGCGTTCCAGGTGAAGTCCGTCTCCGGATCCTACTGGAGAGGCGATGAGAAGCGGGATCAGCTGCAGAGGATCTATGTGTACGCATTCCCGTCCAAGGATGAACTCAAGGCGCACCTGAAGCTCGTGCAGGAGGCCATGGAGCGGGATCACAAGAAGCTGGGTCCGCAGCTGGATCTCTTTATGTTCGACGAGAGCGCACCGGGTATGCCCTACTGGCTGCCTAGAGGCTGGAAGCTCTTCAACGCGCTCCTCAGCTACTGGAGAGAGATCCATGAGGATGCCGGCTACAACGAGATCTCCGGTCCGGTGCTTTCCAACAAGAAGCTCTGGGAGACCTCCGGCCACTGGGGCCATTATGTGAACAACATGTTCATCATCCCCGGCGCGGACGAGGACGGAAACCTGTCCATTCAGGCGGATGACACCATGGCGGCGAAGCCCATGAATTGCCCGAACACGATCAAGGTGTTCCAGCGATCCCTGCGTTCCTACAAGGAGCTTCCTTTCCGCATCAACCAGGTGGATGTGATCCACAGAAAAGAGAAGTCCGGTGAGCTGAACGGCCTGTTCCGTGTCCAGCTGTTCCGCCAGGACGACGCCCATATCTTTGTCACGGAGGATCAGATCGCTTCCGAGATCAACAGCATCATGGATATTGCCGGCAAGCTCTACGGCACCTTTGGTCTCACCTATATCGCGGAACTCTCCACCAGGCCGGAAGACTTCATGGGCGATATCGAGACCTGGAACCAGGCGGAAGCGGACCTGAAGAAGATCCTGGACGAGAAATACGGAGAGGGCAATTACGAGATCAACGAGGGCGACGGCGCCTTCTACGGCCCGAAGATCGACCTCAAGATGCGCGACGCTCTGGGCAGAGAGTGGCAGATGGGCACCATCCAGCTTGACTTCCAGCTCCCGCTGAACTTCGGAATGAAGTATGTTGCTCAGGACGGCACCCAGAAGCAGCCGGTGATGATCCACCGCGCGATCTTTGGTTCCATGGAGCGCTTCATCGGCATCCTGATCGAAAACTTCAAGGGCGCATTCCCCTTCTGGCTCTCCCCGGTGCAGGTGGGCATCGTCCCGATCCGCACCGAGCATAACGAGTATGCGGAGAAGGTCGCGAAGATGCTCCGGAAGAACGGGATCCGCTTCGAGGCGGACTACACCGATTCCAACATGAAGGAAAAGATCAAGAAGTACAAGAACATGAAGGATCCCTACATCATCGTCCTCGGAGACCAGGAGGCGGCGGAGAACACCGTTTCCATCAACGTGCGCGGCTCAAATAAGCAGATCCGCAACGTGCCGCTGGATGTGTTCCTCGATATGTGCGAGACCATGAACGAGGAGAAGGGACTGGAGCTTCTCAGTGAAGTCCCGGCGGAATATGTGAAGGAGTGAATTAAAACCAGAAACTGTCAGTCCTGACGGCAGGGTTCCCTTTGTCAGCTTCGCTGCGCTGCATTCGGACGGCGCTTTGTGCTCAATATCTGCCCCCGACCGAAGGGAGCGGGGAGCCCGCCCCGGCTTTGAGGGGCTTCAAGGGTTCTCCGTCAGGAGAACCCTCCTTGTGGTTCGCAGTCGCGCCGCCGGGCAGCGCAGTGAAGCTGAGCCGGGAACTGATGCCGTCAGTGCTGACAGTTTCTGCAACATATACAATAAGATTGTCTTGACAAATATCGTTGCCTTTGATATATTTCTAATGTTGCAATTTACAGGAAAGCAGGCTTGCCTCACCTCGGCACTTCTTTACAGTGACCCGGGTTCATAATGGAACAGCTCCGGCGTATGAATTTTGTGCCGGAGAGGTGATTATTGTGATGCGGCGGAGCTTTCCACCGCTTTTTCTTTTTTAAACTGGAGGTGTACAGCTATCAGCGAATCATTGGTTAACGGACAGATCCGCTTCCGGGAGGTCCGGCTTATCGGTACGGAAGGTGAGCAGCTTGGCGTTATGTCGTCTCAGGAGGCTCTTGCAAAAGCCGAAGAAGCTGAGCTTGATCTTGTTTGTATTGCACCGACTGCGAAGCCGCCGGTGTGCAAGATCATTGACTACAGCAAGTATCGCTATGATATGATCCGCCGCGAAAAGGAAGCCAGGAAGAAGCAGAAGATCGTGGAACTGAAGGAGATCCGTCTGTCTCCGAATATTGACACGAATGACCTGACGACCAAAGTGAACGCCGCCAGAAAATTCCTTGAAAAAGGAAACAAAGTCAAGGTAACGCTGCGCTTCAGGGGACGCGAGATGTCCCATATGAATCAGTCCAGATATATTCTGGATGACTTCGCCAAGGAACTCGCGGATATCGCAGTGATCGACAAGCCCTCCAAGGTGGAGGGCCGCAGTCTGGTCATGTTCCTGAGCGCAAAAAAGAATTAACAGGAGGATAGTAACAATGCCGAAGGTAAAAACTAGCAGAGCAGCAGCAAAGCGTTTTAAAGCATCCGGTACCGGTAAGCTGATCAGAAACAAGGCTTATAAGTCCCACATCTTAACGAAGAAGTCTACGAAGAGAAAGAGAAATCTCAGAAAAGACATCGTGACCGATCAGACGAACGCAAAGGTCATGAAGAAGATCCTGCCGTATCTGTAAGGGGAAAGAACGTTAAGAAGGAGGAATCGGAACAATGGCAAGAGTAAAAGGTGCTATGCACGCAAAAGCAAAACATAACAGAACGCTGAAGCTGGCCAAGGGCTACAGAGGCGCACGTTCCAAGCAGTACAGAATCGCCAAGCAGACCGTGATGAGAGCTCTGGCTACGGCTTACGAGGGCCGCAAGCAGAAGAAGAGACAGTTCAGACAGCTGTGGATCGCAAGAATCAACGCAGGCTGCAGAATGAACGGAATCTCCTACAGCAAGTTCATTTTCGGCCTGAAGAAGGCTGGCATCGAGCTGAACAGAAAAGTCCTGGCAGAGATCGCCATCAACGACGCTGCCGGCTTCACCAAGCTGGTCGACGCTGCAAAGGCTCAGATCGCATAAGTGTCAGATCCACATATATGTGTTATAATAAGGCTGTCGTACGGCTGGTCCGCGGATCCCGTCGGCAGTCTTTTCTATTGCTTTTCTGAAGGAGCGGGGGAGAAACCATGAGGATTCTGGAGGGATTCTTTCATTTGATCAGTGTCGTGGTCGGTATCGCGTCGCTTGCGGCGATGGGTATCGCAGCCCGGCTGGTACTGCATCATGTTTCTTTTGGACAGGTGACGCTGTTTGAACGGGACTTTTCCTATGCCGTACGTCTCTGCGTGATCCTTATGATCCTTGGTATCTGCATGATGATCGCGCTGCTGACCGTGGTGGTGCTTCAGCTCCTGTGGTACGTGTTCGATCTCATCCAGATGATCGCCGACAAGGATCCCATCGTGATCCTCTGGCTCCTTATCACTGCCGCTGCTGTCTACGGACTGTACCGTGGGGTGTTCTATGTGCTGACACATCAGGAGGAACTGCTCCAGAAGCTGCTGCCGTACTGAGAGAGGAAGCGGAACATGAAGATCATCAGGATCATCAGTTTTACAGACGCGGGTCATGCGCTTGCCGGACAGCTATGTTCGGCTTTTTCTCTTCGTGGGGAAGATGCGGCGGCTGTCCTCTGTACCGGGAGCAGCGGCGTCTCCCTGCGGGAGTGGACGGAACATGCGTTCCGTAAGGACAGGGTCCTGATCTTTGTGGGGGCCTGCGGCATCGCTGTGAGGGCCATCGCGCCTTTCATCAGGAACAAGGCGGAGGATCCCGCAGTCCTCGTGATGGATGAAAAGGGGGCTTTCTGTATCCCGGTCCTGTCGGGACATCTGGGAGAAGCAAACCGGTATGCGGTTCTCGCGGCGGAGATCGCAGGAGGGATCCCGGTGATCACCACTGCCACAGATGTGAACGGACTGTTCTCGGCAGACGTCTTTGCAGCGGAGAACGGATTGAGGATCAGCAGCATGGAGGCTGCGAAACGCTTCAGCGCAGCCCTCCTGAAGACCGGCAGGGCAGCCCTGACGATCCCTGCGGCTTTTTCGGAAGAGATCAGGGCGGAGGGTCCGGTGCCGCCGGAGATCACATTGAGCAGCGGTTTTACAGGGAGCGCGGCAGAGTGCCTCATCTCTCCTGAACTTCCACGCCGGGGATCTGCTTCCCTGGAAGCGGATCCTGCCGGACAGCTGCTGCAGCTGATCCCCCACTGCCTGATCCTCGGGATCGGGTGCAGGAAAGGCGTCAGCACGGAGCAGCTGGCAGGGTTTGCGGAGTCGCTGTTCACAGCCGCCGGACTGGATCTGAGAGCAGTGCGCTGTATCGCCAGTATTGACCTGAAAAAAGAGGAACCCGGGATCATAGGGCTGGCGGATCGCCTGGGAGTCCCCTTCGTGACTTACAGTCCGGAGGAACTGATGAGGGCGGAAGGGAGCTTTTCTTCCTCTGAATTTGTTTTAAAGACGACGGGCGCGGACAATGTCTG